>CANIHR010000413.1 GCA_947467185.1 Bryobacterales bacterium | reverse complement strand
TCCGGGGCATATCGCGCCCATCCGTGTACTCGCTGCGGACCGCGATCTCGCGAACGCCCGCCAGGTAGTTCACGTTATCCTTCTCCACTTCCGGGTTCGGATAATTGCGGATCGCGCCTTCAAACACGTACTTCATCAGCTTGCTGCCAGCCACCGTCTGCGGCGCGCCCACCGGAGCGAACGTGCTGCCGCAATCCCGGCGGAAGCCCATGTGAACCCCAAGCCGAGGTGTCCGCTTTTCAAACGTTATAAACTTCTTCGCCAGATCCTGAGTCGCTGCCAGCGGTGTAAACACCACCTGGTCCAGATCCCCCATCCCGGAGTTCTGCACGTCCATTGGCACCGCACCAGCTTCCAGCCGCACCACCAGGAAAGCCGGCTGCTGCAGCGTCCCGGTAAACTGCCGGTCGCCCAGCGACACCGTAATGTCCTGCGTCTTCTCAGGCGTCGGAGCCTTCACGAACTGCTTGCCCGGTTCCACCAGCGCCTGAATCTCCGCCTCGCCCAGCGCCCGCTTATAGATCCGAACTTCGTCCAGTTCGCCCTGATACTGCTGCCCGTCCTGCAAGCGCCCCAGCAGCAGATTCATCTTCAGGTTGTCCAGATTCGCCCCGCCGATGTCGCCCTTCGCCACCTGATACCCGTTCACATACAGCCGGGTCGCGTTCTTCCCACCATGCCGGACCACCGCCGCCACATGCTGCCAGACATCAGCCTTCAGCGCGCCGCGTGGCGACGAAATTGAACCGTTCGCCGTGTTATCCGGCCCCGTCGTTTCCAGCTTCAGAATGCCTCGGCCATCCTGCATCATCAGGTTCCAGCCATGGTTGGCGGAAGCCGACTGCAACCCGCCCTCTCCCGTGCTGATCAGCCCGGCCTTCTTCAACTGCTTCGGGTGAATCCACGCCGCCACCGTAAAGTCGCCCGTACCTACATTCATGCCTTCACTGCGGGGAATCGAAACCTGATCCTTATCTGTGGCGAAGGAAACGGCCTTGCCAAACGGTGAATCCACAAACTTCGCGCCGCCCTCCAGCTTGCCCGACGCCTCAACAGTGTCGTTCAACAGCCACGCCCCACCCAGACCCTGCGTCAGCTTCGAAGCATCCGGCGCCACCGGCCCCTTCGGAGCCGCTGCGTGGATGTCCACCTGATAAATCCCGGCCTTTGCCACCGTCATCGTCTGCGGCGTCGCGGGATTCTTCACCGTGATTGCATCCGCGGCTGTCGGCGCACTCGCCGTATTCGTATCCACCAGCAGCCCGTCGTTGTAGCGCGCAGCCATCACCGTCACACGGAAGCGGCCGTAGTCCGGCAGTTCGCGCACCGAAATCTTGAAATTCGCCTTCGGTCCGTACGTGCCGTCCGATTCGAACAACTCATCGTTCGGAATCGCCGGACGCAGCAACAGGCCCTGCGGCACCGTGCCGTAGGCCTTGCCTTTGGGATACCCGGCGCTGCCACGCATATCCGCGAAAACGACGTGATAGATACTGTCGTACTCCCGCCACCCGCGAACCGTGTCGTTGCCCTGATAGCCCTCAATAAAGCGGTACTTCGTCCGCATCGGATGCGGGTCAAACGCAAACGGCTTCGTCGGAACGGGCTGCGTCACCAGCACATCTTTGTTGTCCAGCAACTGGCTGCCCGCGCCCAGAATCAGGGTCTCCGGGAATGGCTTCGCATTCACCCCCACGCCCATTTCCACCTTGAAATCCTGAATCGAAGGCTTCTTCTTCAGATCCACCATCGCCCGCGTCAGCGCTTCATCCGCAATTTCCAGATACTGCTCCAGCAGCAGCGTGGAAAGGTTCAGGGTCTCCTGGTTGTTCACGAAGCCATCTTTGGAGATCGCATCCGGCGGCAGCCCCGTCGTCAGATCGTCTTCCAGATGCAGCAGTTCCCGCATGGTGTTCCGGTACTGCGCCACCGTCAGCCGGCGAATCAGGCCATTCTTCGGCGACACCCGAACACGTGCCATTTCGATGCCCTGCGAGATCCAGTCCACCACTGCCTGGTTTTCCGCCGCCTCCGGCCGCTTCATACCCTTCGGCGGCATGGTGCCCTCGCTCAGGCGTTTGCGGATCTCTTCCCAGGCCCGGATATGCCGGTCTTCGAAGTTGGCATCCAGTTGGTCCACACGCACCCCGGCCACCGCATGATCCGTGTCATGGCAGGGCGTGCAGTTCTTCGTCAGGAACGGCTTGATCTTCTGTTCGTACGAGGCCCGGCTCTGCGCCAAAGTTGCGGCCCCCGTGGCCCCCTGCTGCGCTGCCAGATGATGCGTGGTCCATACAACACCAGACGCTCCGGCCAGAGCGACAACGCCAACCGTTTTCAGGTGTCTGCGGAAATTCTTGAAAATCATGATCGTCCTGGACCCGATGTCTCAGTTAGCGGTTACTTTCGGACCCTCAGGATAAGATATCACTCCCAGGACGCAAAATGGCCCCGGCTGGAGACCGGGGCCATTCATTATTACTGCGACTGGCCTCAGCGTACTGCCGAAAGCTTCTTTTCCGCTGCTGCCTGAATCAGCCTCTCCGTCAGATTCACGTCATGGTCAATGCCCCGCGCATGCTTCACCGGAGTCCACCCATACATGTCCTTCAATTCCGGGTTCGCTCCCGCGTCCAGCAGCACCCTGGCCACCGCCGGACGATTCGAAATCGCGGCCCAGCTCAGCAGCGGCACCTCATCCACCGTGTTCGGATCACCGCCAGCGTGCAGCAGTTCCTTGAGTACGTCCGGCGAATCCAGCAGCACTGCGGCCCGCAGTGGCGACATCGGAATGAAGCCCTCGCGCAGCATCGTCTGCTTCACATCCGCACCCGCTTCCAGCAGCGCCCGCGCCACATCCGCGTCGCCTGTCCAGGCGGTTTCCACCAGAGGATTGGCATGGAACTCCGTCTTCGGCCCCAGCTTCGCCGAAAGCCCCGCATTGTGGAACTCCCGAATCAGCCCCGCCGTTCCCCGGTAACCCGCTGCCACCGACAGAGCCGTGTGACCGCTCTGCGCCACCGCCTTCACGTCCGCGCCGCGCTCGATCAGTAGTGCCGCCCGAGCCGGGTCTGCCACTGCCACCATCAGCGGTGTGCTCCCCTTCGCCGTCTTCGCCTTCACGTCCACCTTCCGGACTTCCTCGTCCGACCCGAACGCCACCGTCTGCACCCAGGCTGGAGCCTCCGGCCGAACCTCATTCAACGCCGTGACGGCCAGCTTTTCTTCCGGCAAACCCAGCGACAACGCCGCCACCGCCCAGGTCGTCCCAAACATCGACATAATCTGGTCATCGCCACCCGGGAACCCCGTCGGCATCTTCGGCGGATTCACATGCGCCACTTCATGCAGCCGCGTCTTTACCAGCCACGACCCATCCGCGTTCTGCGACTGCACCAGATACGCCGCACCCTTCTGATACGCCGCGTCGTCGATATTCCCCGTCTTCCGCAGCGCGAACAAAGCCTCGCCCGTCGCATACACATCGGAGGCACGTTCCGGAGTGGCCGACCAGCCGCCGTCCGCCTTCTGCCGTGCTGCCAGATCCTGAGCCGCTGCCCGAACCTGCGCCGCCTCAGCGCCCAGCCACGTCAGCCCCAGCACCTGGTAAGTCGCATCTTCGGTCGAAACCGGCTGGTTCGCCGCCAGCCAGGTCCGGGCCTTCGCCAGACTCTCGGCTTTCACCGCAACGGAATCCGGCAGATACGCCGCGACAGTCTTCGCCACCAGCGCCGTCACCATAAAGTGACTGAACGACTGCGGAGGCCGCGCGTCCATCGTCTTCCAGTGACCATCCGCCTGCTGCAGATGCAGCAGCCGCCGCGCATGAAGGGCAGTCGTGATGGAGGGCGCGACGCCCATTTCGGGACCAAACGCGAGCAGTTCCGAAACGTCCAGGTTTTCGTCCACTACATGCGTGCCCTGAATGGCCGCATCCACATTCAGAAGCCCACTGAAACTCTTCACGGCAACCCGCTTCTGAATCACATCATTGACCGCGACGCCATGGTCGCGGGCGACTCGCAAGGTCCAGAGTGGCAGCATCCCGTGGTGGCACGAAACGCAGGGAGCATGCTCGCTCACCTGAGTCATACTGCTCTCCATCAGGCGAACAGCCTTGTTCGCCGATTCACGAATCGTATCGGAAGGCACCGCCTCGGCGTGTGCCACTTGAGAAAGGAAAAGTAAGCCCGGAAGAACCATCACCCGGGCAAGCTGACGTTGCATATTTGTCTCCTGCTCAACAACGCGGAATCAGAAGAAAAACCGGCTCACAAACTTTTACGTTCCATCAGAAGGGCTGG
>CANIHR010000412.1 GCA_947467185.1 Bryobacterales bacterium | reverse complement strand
GCCCGACTTTTTCCGACCATGCTCAGCGAGCGATCATTTCCAGTCTGGTACCGCGTGGGCAATGCGGTCTATGTCCTGTGGCTGGCCGCGATGCTGCTTTGGAGCGTCCCCCACTCCCTGCGTGCCCGCCGCCTGGGCTATGGCGTAGTTCATAAAGGTTCTGAGTACCGAATCACCAGCTCGCGCAACCCGCTGCTGCATCGTGGCGACATCGTGGAGGCCGTGAACGGCGACACCCGCTTCGGGCACCCCCTCACCCCTGGGCTGGCTCTGTTGAATGCGGTGCCCGGAGACACGTACACGATGCGGGTACGCCGGGCAGGCAGCGTCGTGGATGTGCGCATGACCGTCACCGGAGAAGCAGTCTGGTGGAGCCTCCCCGTCATCTTTCTGAACTTACTGGCCAGCGCAATTTTGTCGGTCTCGGGCGTTCTGGTCGGGCGGAACAGATCCGGGCTCACAGCCGGGCGATGGGCGTGGTTCGCAGGCCTCACCGGCGGTCTCAATGTCATGATCGAATCGGTCTTTCTGCCGGTTCGGCTCGGTTGGCCCACCCCCTCGTACTTTTTCCTCCTGAAAATCCCTCTGGACGCGGGCCTCCTCGTCTACTACCGCTTCATGGAGAATTTCCCGTCTCCCATGCCGGAAACCCGCCTGGCGGTGATTCTTCGCCGGGCGATGTATTTGACCACGGCCTTCGCCGTGCTGGCCGGCATGCTTCTGCAATTCCCGCCGGCTTTGTACCTCGGCCCCTGGGGGGACCGCCTCGACCACCTCGTCGCGGCTGGCTCCCTGGGTACTCTTTACACATACAATGTCAGCCTGAGAGCGGCCCTGATCGTGGCTGTCATGTTCCGTGCGATGCGGGCGCAACGATCCCCGGCCGAGCGTCGGCGCGTGGCCTGGATCCTGGTGTCGATGGCCGTGGCCGTAGTGCTGAATGCCGTTTTCCTCGCGCTTCCCGACACTTCCACGTGGCAGTTCCCCTACTCCAACAGCGTCACGTACGTTTTGCTTGCCCTGGCCATCGGCTACGCTCTCCTCACGCAGCGTGTCCTGGGTATCAGTGTCGTCATCCGGCGTACCCTCCAGTACCTCCTGGCCCGCCCCCTTCTGGAGGCCCTGGCTCTCGCTCCCGCCGCCGTTATCCTCGTCCGGGCCATCATCAATCCCGCGCGGCCTGTTGCGGAACTGCTGCAACCCCGCTGGGCCCTCATCGCGCTGTTCGCTGCCGCCGTAGCTGGAATGACGGGCCGTCGCGCTCTTCTTGCCTGGCTCGACCGGCGTTTTTTTCGCGAAGTTGCCAGCCAGGAAGCCGCGCTCCGGAACCTGCTGGAGGGCGCACAACGAACGCTGCTCTCCGGTGGCCTCGAAGCCGTCGGAGTGCAGATTGCCGCCGCCTTTCATCCCGAGTCCCTCGCCCTCCCCTTTCGCGCCCGCCGGGACGCCCCACTCCCCCTTCCCGACGCTGGTCTCGCTGACCACTGGACCACAAATGCCCTGCTGATGAAAGGTCACGCTCTCGAATTCCCGCGCGATGCCCGCCTGCTTCCGGAACCGGAGATCCGCTGGATCAACCACCAAAACCTGCGGCTCCTGATCCCCGCGCTGTCCGGCAATACCCTCGTGGGAGCAATCCTCCTCGGCGAGAAAAAGTCGCAGTTGCCCTGGACTGGCCCGGAAATCCGCTCCCTCGAAGCCGTTGCCACCCAGTTGGCGCTGGCCCAGGAGAATCGGCTGCTCGAAGCAGGCCGCGCAGAAGCCGTCATTGAGGAGCGCACCCGAATCGCGCGCGAACTGCACGACACCCTGGCGCAGGGCTTCGCCGGAATCAATCTTCACCTCGAGTCCGGACGACGCCTCATCGAAAAGGATTCCGACCGCGCCCGCTGGCACCTCGAGCAGGCCGGGTCTCTCGCGCGGTCCAGTCTCTCCGAGGCCCGGCAGTCCGTTCACGACCTTCGGGCCATGACCGGAGCTTCCGAGTTGCCCGAAACGCTGCGGCGTCTTGCAGGGCAGCTGTCGGGCCAGGTCACGATCGATTTCGAGGTCGTCACCGAGTACTCCGGGCCCTTCCCCTCCGAAACTGCGCAGGCTCTTTACCGCATCGCCCAGGAATCGCTGACCAACGCCGTGAAGCACGCGGCTGCGGGCCACATCACCCTCCGGCTCGAACTCTGGCCGGACCGCGTGGAAGTGGAGGTCCGTGATGATGGCCGCGGCTTCGACACTTCCCGTCCGTCAGAAGGCTACGGCCTGCAGGGAATGCGGGAACGCGCCCGCGCCGCGCAGGTGGCGCTCACTGTGGACAGTGCGCCGGGGCAGGGAACGCGCATCCGAGCCGTCGCAGGCTATTCGGTGGCGTGAGTAGAGAATACGGTCGGGTTAGATAATACGAAGATGTCCCAGGGAGTCCCTGTCCGCATTCTCGTGGTTGACGATCACCCCGTCGTCCGTTCCGGTCTGGTTTCTATTCTGGATCGGCAGCTTGGGTTCGAAGTCGTCGGCGAAGCGGCGGATGGTGCGGTCGCGGTTTCCGAATACCTGCGCCTCCGGCCCGATGTCCTGCTCCTCGATCTCCGGCTTCCCGTGCTGGACGGGTGGCAGGTGTTGGCGAAGGTTCGGGAGGCCGATCCGCACGCCCGTGTGCTGGCCATTTCGACCTATGGCGGGGATGAGGATGTGCACCGCGCTCTGGCGGCGGGTGCCAGGGGCTACCTGTTGAAGGAATCGACGGAGGAAGAGATCGTCGCGGCGCTGGAAGCGGTGGTCCGGGGTGGCGCGAAGCTCTCCCCCGGAGCGGCGGAAGCAATGGCGATGCGCCACCAGTTCGAACCCCTGACCGCGCGAGAGGCGGAGGTTCTCGCTGGCCTGGCCCGCGGCGAAAGCAACAAGGAAATCGCGTTCCGAACCGGCACCGCGGAAAGCACCGTCAAAGGCCACGTGGCCAACATCATGGGCAAGCTGGGAGTAGACGACCGCACCGCCGCGGTGACAGTGGCCCTGCGAAGAGGCCTCCTCCACCTGCCCTCCCGGTGAGAGACTCCGGCCCAACACAGCTAGCGACCGGTAACTGCAGTGTCGTCGGCCGACTTAGCATTGGCAACACCGGCTCGCTTTGCCCGCTGAATCAGCTTGCGGTCAAAAGATACGAAAGTCGCGTTTTGCGGACTGCTGCCCAGGTGAAGTGCATCCGCAAACTCCAATCCTTCATCCACCAGTCCCAGCGCCGTGAGCACACTCTCGCGATCCTCCATGCTCACGGAACTCAGGTTCAGTAATTGCCGGAATGCCTGGGCGATTGTCTTGTCGTCAAAGCCGTACGCTTTTCCCAGAACCCAGGCGCTCTCGAGCAGAACTGTCTTTGCAAGCCAGACGCGGCTCCGAAAAATCGCTTCAGCCGCCGCGAACTGCCGAGCATCGTCAGCTGTCAGCAGTCGCACCAGGATGTTAGTATCGACCGCGTTCATGGCGCTCCCGGACCCCCTGCGCCACCGCCTCGTCCATGGAACGCAGTGACTTCGGCCGCCCCCGATACTTCAGCATTCCCGCAACGTCTTCCAGTTTGGTCTCCGGCAATGAACGCACTGGTCGCAGGAGCACACCTTCGGCTGTATCCTCCACCCGAAACTCCATCCCCGGCGTAAGCGCCCGGGCCGTTCGGATGCTGAGCGGCAGAACAATTTGCCCTCGTGTGGAGAGTCGCGTGGTTTCCATGGTAAGACCTCGATAAGATTGTCCCACGAATCTGCCGCCGCCCACCCGGAATTTGACAACAGCGGTGGAAGGAGGAAAAGATCCAATACCCAGCGTGTCGAAAAAGTTCGTGACAAACCCGGTCAGCAGAGACTCCATCGAAGGCCGGGAGAACTTCTTCCGCAAATCACCGACCCACACCGCCACATAGAACACGCTGGCCGCCGCCAGCGCGGAAAGTACCGCGAAGCTGGAGTTCACGGAACCTGAGGGCTC
Organism: Bryobacterales bacterium; assembly: GCA_947467185.1. Lineage (GTDB taxonomy): Bacteria > Acidobacteriota > Terriglobia > Bryobacterales > Bryobacteraceae > BOG-234. Next base: position 347 of record CANIHR010000412.1, on the reverse strand, counting down.
CGCCGCATCAGTTGATTGTGCAACAGTGACGGCGAGCTCCCTTCGTATTTTTCAAAACGATAGCGTATTCTATTTCTTGAAATCGTCGCTGTGACGTCTCGCCATTATGAACGCCAATTGCAGTACAAGCGAGAGAGCAACGAAGACCGAACAGAATTCCGGGAGTCTATATGAGCAGTACTTCGGATGCAATGCTCGCACGGTTTGACGACGCCATGATGGCCGTTTATCAGCGCGCACGGTCGGAATGCGACTACACCGCATCGCAGTTCCTCAAGATGCTCTACGCCCACCGTGGTCTTGAGACAGCCCGGCGACTACTGCATGCCTCCACCGTTTCAGCTGGC
>CANIHR010000411.1 GCA_947467185.1 Bryobacterales bacterium | reverse complement strand
GATTCCCTGCTTCGCCGTCGACCGCAGCACCGCCGCCTGCTTTTCATCCGGCTCAAATCCCATCCGCCGCGCCAGTTCCACCGCGTCGCGAGGTCCCTCCGGCCGGCTTCGCACACGTCTGGCATCCCGCTTCCGCAGCAAGACATTTCGATTTTTCGCGTCCACCCCCATACCTGACTTCGGAATAGCATCGCCGACGTGCAGGATCCGCCATCCTTGCCTCCTGTGTCATGTCGAAGCGTCTTCTGTTCAATCACTTACAGCGTCAAAAGAAAATTCGCACTGAATGTGACCGGCATCAGCCTCCCCGTGCCGGGATTCCGTCAGTCGAATGTTGGGGGTGACGTTCATCATGCATCTTGCATCAGATGCGATATTCTGAAGTCATATGCGCACCACGCTCGATATCGAAGATGACATGCTCTTCGCTGTCAAGGAACTCGCCCGGCAGCGCAAGACCACAGCGGGGGAAATCGTTTCCCTGCTCCTCCGCGATGCCCTCGCACCAAAGTCCAGGGCCACGAAGGGCTTCCAGCCTGAGTTTCGCAACGGAGTACCGTTGTTGCCCCGGCGACCTGGCGGTCCGGTCGTGACCGTTGACCTCGTAAAACAGCTTCTTGATGAAGACGAATGACCAGGCCCCTCACCCGAATGCCGCCCGCGCTCCTGGATATCAACGTCCTGATCGCGCTTCTCGATCCCAGTCACCAGTTCCACGATCTTGCCCACCAATGGTTCAGCCAGAACCGCCGGCACGGCTGGGCAACCTGTCCCATCACCGAAAACGGATGCATTCGGATCCTCAGCAAGCCCGCCTACCCCGCCACCAGCCTCACTCCGCAGGAACTCCGGGAGGTGCTTGCCACCTTTGCCGGGGATTCTCATCACCTCTTCTGGCCGGACTCCGTCAGCCTGCTGGACCGGAAGCTCTTTCAACTCGACGGTGCAGGTCCCAAAAACTTAACGGACATCTACCTGCTCGGTCTCGCCCAGTCCCGCCACGGGCGCTTCGTTACCTTCGACCGCACAATTCGCACCAGTGCGGTAGCCGACTACACTTCCGGCCAGCTTGTCGTTCTTAGCTCCACCTAAACCAAACACCGCCACAGGCCACTGTTTACAATGGTCCAACCACCACCCATCGGGCCCCACGTCGTGTGCTCGCCAGGCTTCACCGAAAGGTCCACATGACGCCACCAGCCACCACCACCCTCACTGACGACACCCGCCGCCGCTTCCTCAGCTTCTTCTCCGCCGCCGGCCTCAGCAGCACCCTCCTCCCCGGAGTCCTCTGGGCCGAACTCCAGCAGGCCCCGCCCCAGCCCGACGGCGCCCCGCGCATCACCCCGCGCATTACCCCAGAAATGCTCGCCGCCGCCCTCGCGCTCTCCGGCCTCACCTTCACCGAAGAGGACCAGCGAGGCCTCCTCCAGGCAGCCAACCAGAACCTCGCCCGCTTCGAGGAAATGCGCAAAACCCGCATCCCCAACGACGTTGCGCCGCCCTTCTACTTCAGCCCCCTCGTCCCCGGCATGAAGGTCAACCGCACCAAACTCCCTGTCCGCTTCAGCACCCCAAAAGTAAAGCGCCCCGCCAACCTGGAAGACGTCGCCTTCTGGCCCATTACCCAGCTCGCCCGCCTCCTCCGCACCCGCCAGGTCACCTCCCTCGAACTCACCGAGCTGTACCTCGCCCGCCTCCACCGCTACAACGAAAAGCTCAACTGCGTCGTCACCTTCCTCGACGACCTGGCCCGCGCTCAGGCCAAACAGGCCGACGCCGAGATCCGGGCAGGGAAGCACCGCGGCCCACTCCACGGCATCCCCTGGGGAGCCAAAGACATCATCGCCGTCAAAGGCTTCAAAACCACCTGGGGCTCCGGTGCGTATAAAGACCAGACCCTCGACACCGACGCCAGCATCGTCGAAATCCTCCGCGACGCCGGTGCCGTCCTCCTCGCCAAACTCACCACCGGCGAACTCGCCCAGGGCGACCAGTGGTTCGGCGGCCAGACGAAGAACCCGTGGAATCTCGCCGAAGGTTCCAGCGGATCGTCCGCAGGACCAGCCTCCGCCACCGCCGCCGGCCTCGTTGCCTTCGGCATCGGCAGCGAAACCAGCGGCTCCATCCTCAGCCCCTCCGCCCGATGCGGCGTCTCCGGCCTCCGCCCCACCTTCGGCCGCGTCACCCGCCACGGCGTCATGACCCTCTCCTGGACGCAGGACCGCCTCGGCCCCCTCTGCCGCTCCGTCGAAGACTGCGCCGTGGTGATGAGCGTCATCGCCAAACCCGACGGCCGCGATCTCAGCGTCTCCGAACTCCCCTTCAACTGGAGTCCCCGCCTCGACTTCCGCAAGCTCCGCGTCGGATACCTCAAAGCTGCTTTCGACGAAGTCACCAATCTCGTCTCGAAGAAGTCCGACGAAGCCGCCCTCGCCCAGCTTCAGAAAATGGGCGTCAAGCTGATCCCCGTAAATGTCCCGGACGCCAGTGCCGACGCCGCCAGCTTCAGCGTCGAATCCGGAGCCTTCTTCGACGAACTCATCCGCTCGGGCCAGGACAAGCAAATGACCAATCCCCCCCGGGCCAATTCATGCCGAACCAGCCGCCTCCTGCCCGCGGTCGAATACCTCCAGTCCCAGCGGATGCGAGCCATGATGATGGCCAAATTAGCCGAAGCCACCGCCGAAGTGGATGTCTACCTCGTGCCTGCCAATGCCGGAGGTGGTGGAGGTGGCCGAGGCAGAGCCGGAGCGCCTCCAGTAGTTCCCCCGGCCGGACGCGGACCGGGAGGTGGCGGCGGACAACAGGGCCCGACCGGCCGCCACTTCGGCATGGCCAACATCGCCGGCTACCCCGCCATCAGCCTCCCCCACGGCTTCCAGGACTCCGGCTCCCCCACAGCCCTAACCTTCTACGGCCAGCCCTTCCGGGAAACCGAAATCCTAACCCTCGCGAAGGCTTATCAGGACGCCACCGGCTTCCACCTCAAGCGCCCTAATCTCTAATCCCGGCCCCACTTGCATTCGATTTCGAGCGGTCTGATAGCGTATTTACAGATATGCGTAGCTTCCTCAAGAAGCATATGGCACGGCGAAGTGGTTTTGCCCTTCTCGCCGACCTCACCGTCGGCCCGAAGGGTATGGCCATCCAGATCCGTCGCAACAAGCCCAACCAGACCGGGCAGGGACGGACCATCGGCATTTTCCGGGCCCGCACTCGCGCGCTTTGTCCGATCCGCGCCCCCCGCGCGTGGACCCGCGTCTGCGGGCGCTGGGCGGGCCCCCTCTTCACCGACTCCAACGGCGACGGCAGTGTCCGGACAACCGGCATCACCGGGCGCGTGATCGCGGTCACAAATCGTTGCGCCCGCATGATCTGCTTGGACGATTCAGCTCGGGGTGCCCACTCGCTCCGCGCCGGCATAGTGACCGCCGCCCTCGAGAGTGGCATCGCCCAGCCGCTGGTCATGTGCCAGACCGGTCATAGGGACCGAGAGATTCTGAGCCGCTACATCCGGTCCGCCTCCGTTTTCTTGCAAGCCCCCCTCGCCGAACCGGCGAAGGCACCCTGCGGCGATTGCTGGTCTCATTTTTCTCAAGCGATCGACCCTGCTGGCTGGATCCCTAAATGCCCGAACTAAACGGTCATAACCGCCCTGAAGGCGAACGATTGAATTCGGATGAACGTCCGTCATGGAGCCAGTTAGCCGATTTCGTCATAAAGCAAAACGTGGCGGATCGTGGCGTCATAGATTTCTGGATGAAAGCCGCATCCGGCATAGGTGCCTTGATTCTTGCGATTGCGGGAGCCGCACTATACTTCATCGGTGGGCAAACGATCAGCGGTGCAAAACAAACGGCAGAGGATGCCGCAAAGGCGAAGATTCGGGAAGTACTACAGGAAGATAAGATCCAAAAACTGGCACAAGTAGAGGCACGCAAGCTGTTTCAAGAAGGTGCCTTTGCCAATACGATGCGCGAGGAGGTCTCGAAGCAACTCCCGGCGGCGGTACAGGCCGAGGTCGAGAAACAACTGCCGAAAGCCATTCGCGCAGCCATTGATGCGTCGTTACCACGACAGATCAATGAACGCCTTGCGCAGATGGGCATGCTTCCGCGTGAGATACCCCCGAGTGTTGCCCGTGAGTTTCTGCGGACGCTCCAACCATTTAAGGGGAGATCGATCCTGCTGAGAGTACTCGATTCTCCCGTCGACTCTCAGTCGGCCGACATCTTCAGTCGGTATTTTGTAAATGTCGGTTTCAAGGTGCTGGTTGATAAGGCCAGTAGCGAAGAACTGCGCACCATGGGCATTGATCG
>CANIHR010000410.1 GCA_947467185.1 Bryobacterales bacterium | reverse complement strand
TTTCCAACTTCTGCAGGTTCTCGATCGCCCCCATCGCGATCAGATAATCTCCGGCGGCAATCGTACTCTCGGCGGGGGGATTGAACAACATCTCCCCGCCAGCCTTCCGAATCGCCATCACAATCACCCCGTAATCCCGACTCAGGTGCAATTCCTTCAGGCTCTTCGCAACGACGCTGGAACCTGTCACGACCGACACCTGTTCAATCGCAACATCCAACCCCATCGACGTTGTCGTGAAATCCAGAAAACTCGAGACGTGGGGCCGCACCAGTGCCTGCGCCAGGCGGTGACCAGCCATGCTGAATGGCGCAAATACCGTATCCGCACCCGCCAGGCGTAACTTCTGCTCGGCTTCCTCTTCACTCGCCCGGGTCACCACCGTCAGCTTCGGATTGATCGTCTTCGCCGAAAGAATCACGAACACGTTGTCGGCATCGGTCGCCAGTGCAGATACCAACCCCTTCGCGCGATCGATCCCCGCCTGACGCAACGACTCATCCCGCGTCGAATCCGCCAACAGAACATTCATTCCGGCCTGCCGCGCCATCTCAACGCGTGCCTCACTGCGGTCAATCACAACAAACGGGACACCCGTCCTCAGTAACTCCATCGCCGCGTGCCGGCCAACACGGCCAAATCCGCAGATGATGTAGTGATCCTTCATACCGTCAATCACTCGCTGCCTCCTCCGCCGTCCAAACGTATCCCGCAATTCCAGCTCAATGATGGTCTGTGTCACCGCGCCGACGCCAAAAAACACCACGCTGACGCCGAACACGATCAGGAACATGTTGAAGATCCGGCCCACGTGGCTCAGGGGATGGATTTCCTGATACCCCACGGTGGTCACCGTGATCAGCGTCATGTAGAAGGCGTCGAAGGCGGAATACCCCTCCACCACCATGAACCCAAGGGTTCCGAACGCGATCGTGAATGCAAGCAACCCACCGACGAGCGCAGCGCGGCGGGTGATCGAATTGCCCATCTACTTGCGCAGTTGCCAGTTCTCGTCGAACAGACCCGCTACGTTAACCTCCGGCACATCCGTCGTCTCACCAACCTTCACGATGGCATAGTCTCCCCATCGCGGCATCCCATAGTCCCCGTTATATTCCCGCTCAATAATTGTGAGGCCTGTATTCAGTACCACGTACTTCGAGGGATGCAGCGGATTGGGATAGATCAGTGCCGGATAGTTGTCTTTAGAGGAGTAACTCTTGTCACCCAGAGTCACTGTCTCCCTGGTCCACTTAACCGGCAACTTCGGAGCCATCTTTGCAATCCACTTATTGCTGCCGGGATCGCCGAACAGCACTACGTGATACTTCGCGAAGTCCGCCTCAGTGACGTCCTTGTCATCCTTAACGAACGGATGCCCCCGGAAGTATTTGCCCCACAGGCGATCAAAGCGGGCCAGCGTTTTCAGTGACTGTTGATTCACCGCCGCATTCCACGGTGTACCAGTAGGCCGTACCAGCAGGAACGGATCCAGGAACGCATCCTCAATTGGCCCCTGCAACGCATGGCTTTTATGCAGACCGGGCAGCGCGCCGTTCTTACCGACCTTCCATCCCGCTGCCGATTTCTCCAGCGTGATCTCGGCAGCGCCCTTTACCTTCAGGTTCTGGCCATCAATGGAGATCGTCTTCGCCTGCCCCATTTCCCGAAGCGCCAGACGGGTCACGTTGGTCGTTTTGATCTTGTAGGCCGAGCCACCGCCACTGCGCTCCGCATCCACATCGGCGCGATCATACAGCTTGCCCATACCAGCGACGGACACCCAGTAATCCTGGTTGTATCGAGTCGTGTACGTCAGGAAACGGATGTGATCCGGCGAAACCTGCCCCTTGTCGCCCGCTTCTTTCAGAAACGCATCCAGACGCCGCCGAACCAGCGGACTGGTGCCATGCCCCGTATTCTGCGAGATCAGGAACACGTCCGGTGTCCCCCTCATCTTCAGAAAATCCGGCTCGCCTTCCGCTTTGAAGCCTTCTTTCTCCAGTTGAGCCCGGGCCCGCAGCGAACTTTCCAGCTGCCCACGATTTGGGGTCGGCGCCGGAACGGGCAGCGACGGAGTCTGCGTGTCGTTATCGCCATCATGCCCGGCCAGCGGCAGATTGAAGGCATTCAGCGCCCACTCCTCCATGTTTTCCCAGATTCGCAACGGCCCCTGCTGATAGCTTTCCAGTCCCGGGCTACCCGGGCGACGGGACCAGGTCCCCGCCCCAATCTCCGCCGCGGCGAAGCGATCCGGATAATGCAGCGCAATGTGCCACGCCCCTTCACCGCCCATCGAGAACCCACGGAGCATCACCCGTTTATCGTCAATTTTGAAGCGTTTCTTTACAGCGGCAATTGCTTCGAAGACATCAGCTTCACCGGCCCAGTGCCAGCCCGCAGAATTGATTCGGCCGAACAGATCCACCTGAATCTGGCCCTGATCAGCTACCGGAGCGTTCCCCGGCGGACGCGGATTCATAAAGCTGAAGATGAACTCCGATTCCGTCGTGTTGTTCTGCCGGCCATGCATCCAGACATACAGACGGGTGGGCTTGTTGGGATCATAATTCGCCGGAAGAGTGACGTGGTACGGCTGCACCGAGCCGTCCATCTCCGATGTATACGCGAAAGTCAGGCTCTTGCCGGAAATCCACGGCGACTGCCCCGCCGCCAGTTGCTTCCCGCGCTCCAGCCCCGAATCGAGCACGGTCATTGAATGATCAAACGCCGCCTGCGTCGCCATCAACTCGGGATACTCCAGCAGGAACCGACCGGCTTTGGCAAAGACGGCAACATCACCGACCAGAGTCGGATCGGCCTTTTTCGCCTGCAACTGCTTCAGAATGGCTTCGATTTGTTCAGACTTCGTCCGAATCTGTGCCAGATCCTCCGCCTTCGCTACGAAGGCAGGACCCCGTCCTCGTCCAGCCGCGGCGGGCACCGCCGCCGGAGGCTGCTGCGCCACCAAAACCACGGTGCCCAGCACCGCAAGACCAATCCCAATAAGCCGCTTCATCGCGGTCAGGATATCAAACAGCCTGGCTAGCCCTTCAGCCAGCGGTCAAACCACTCAAACGCATCCTTCTGCATATCCCGGTCGAACTTGTGCAGCCCGGGGTAGAACTTCATCCGGTATCGATCCGCTGCGCCCGCCTTCCGGTACACGTCGCTGAGTATCCGGTCAGCACGCTCCATTTCGCCCACGGTGAACAGCTGGTCCTGACGGTTATTCAGTACCATCACCGGATTCGGCAGGTTCAGGCCGTAGATCTCCGGGTAATCCAGATCCTGCGGCAGCCCCGGCACGTAAACCATCCACGTATGCGTGTGCGACTTGTTGAGCAGATAGTCTCGCCAGGTCGTCATCATCCCAACCGCACACGAACACTTCAGCCTGGCATCGGCCCCCGTGAGATAGACCGTCCGCAGCCCACCGCCCGATAACCCGCAACACCCGACCCGTGCCGAATCCACGTCCGGGCGGGAGCACAGATAATCCAGCGCCCGCTGGTCCTCTGCCACAAACGTCCCGGGCCACGTTGTCCCGGCGCAGAACAGGCTCTTGGAAAGGATATGCTCATGCTCGCCGGCCCATTTGTTGTACCGCTGGATCTCATCCGGAGCTTCCGGATTCTGCTCCGTCAAATTCTGCCGGATGGCGTCCGAAACATCGCCCACACGAACCCGGCGGCTCCCAAACGTAAACGCATCCGAGACCAGCACGCCATACCCCCGCCGCGCCAATTCATTCACCCACGCAGCCCCGCCGTAATAACGGTTCTGGTGCTCGATCATCAGCGGGTGCGGATCGGCTGACATCCGGATGATCTTCCGCGTGCCGAAGTACTTATTGCCGCCATGATCATGCAGCGCCAGCACGCCAGGGAGCTGCCCCGTCACCCCCACAGGCTTCACAAACACCGCCTCGGTCGGGGGACCATACGGCAATTGCCAGGTCATGTGCTCAAACGAGAGACCGTCATACTCGACGGCGTGCTGAACCACGGCTTTCGGCACGCCACCGGTGTCCGGTTGCAGCAACCCAGCCAGGAACCGGGCGCGGGCCTGCTTCTGCCAGTCGCCCACGCTCGTGAACCCACTCCGCCGGAAAGACAGTCGCGGCGGGTCCTGCACCAGCCCCGCTGCCCAGTCGCCATAAGCGCCCATCATGTTTGGCATTTTCAAATTCTCTCACTTCCCGGTGAGATACTCATGGCACAAACCTCATGCGCGTAGCCATTCTTGCGGACGACCTGACCGGAGCCTGTGACGCCGCCATCCATTTCGCTGCCCGGGGCATGGAAACTCGCGTCAGTCTGGATGG
>CANIHR010000409.1 GCA_947467185.1 Bryobacterales bacterium | reverse complement strand
CGACGAAGCCTTCGACGGGGATCACCATGTAGACCAGCATGGAAATGAACATGATGACGAACATGAAGCTGGTGCCGCAGCGGGGGTGGAAGGTGACGAATTTCTGGGCGTTTTCGATGTTGACGGGCTGGCCGGATTCGAAATTGAAGACGACTTTGTGTTCCGCGCCGTGGTAGGCGAAGACGCGCTTGATGTCTTTGGTGCGGGAGAGGAGGAAGAGGAACGCGATAAAGATGATGAGGCGGATGACGCCATCGACGGCGTTGAAGGCGATTTGGCCCTTGAGCGCCGGGATGGCGTCGGCGGCCATGCTGGCCAGTTTCAGGGGCAGGAGCTTGTACACGACGATGAAGAAGCCGATGGAGAAGGCGATTTGGAGGCCCATCATCCAGTTGGAGACTTCTTCTTTTTTGACGGGGGCGCCGTCGGCGGTGGCGTCGCCGGGTTTGCTTTCGTCGAGCGCGGCGTTGGCGGAGAACTGGAGGGCCTTCAGGCCGAGGCTCATGGCCTGGCCGAGGACGCCGAGGCCGCGGAGGACGGGGAGTTTGAGGATGGGGTGCTTTTCGGAGGGTCGGGCGACGGGCATTTCCTCGGTGACGACTTCGCCGGAGGGTTTGCGGACGGCGACGCAGTAGGAGTGCGGGGCGCGCATCATGACGCCCTCCATGACGGCCTGGCCGCCGACGAGGGTTTCCTCGCCCGCCTCGAGGATGGGGAGCATCTGGACGTGGGCGAAGAGGCGGAAGAACTTAACGATGGATGGAGGCAGGTGCACTAAAGGTCCTCTGGGTACTTCTTTCAGTATAAGTTGATGCGCGGGATGGAGGTTGGGGTTCGGGGACGGGTACTGAGTGGGGGGGAGGAGGTTCGGCGACGGAGCCGGGATTTCTCGTGTGACTTCGGTGTTGGACATGGCGAGTGCGCAGTGGTCGGAATGCTTCGACGGTAGAAGCGTTGCTGCCGCCTGTTGCGACAGCAACGCATGATAGGGGTTTATACGCCTACGCTCGCCCGCCCCGCCAAAATGCTGGAGAGTCCTTCTAACTGCCCGCCAGCACTTTCGATGGCATCCCTAATCAGGATTCGAATCTCCCGCAGGAATTCGTTGGTGGCAGGATCGGCAACCTCACCGGGAATCGGCGCGGCTGCACCATAGATGGATTCCACATCACGACGCCGTTCGGTGGCGGAGCCGATCCCGCGGTGGGCGTAGGCCTCTTTCCATTGGATGATCCGATCGCGTTTAACCCGGTTGGCGGCCAGTTCGTGGAGTCTTGAAAAGACCTCCTGCGCTATACGGTTGATCGCGTGGTCCATCATCTCGTCGGTAGCACCTTTCGATGGTTCCCAGCGCAAGGGTAGTTCCAGAAATGGTCGGGCATGTACCTGTAGGCAGGCAATCAGGTCTGCGACGGGACGAAGATTGTCGTATTCATCCTGACCGAGGTCGCCAAGGCGCCGGGTCAAGGCTTTGACGCGAGTCCAGTGTACGGAAGGAATATCAGATCGGCTACGGATCCCGAGGCGCGCGCGCCATGGATCACGGAACTCGACAACAGCTTTCCGGATCGACAGAACGAGGTTGGCGTCGTCGTAAACGGGTGTGACTGAGTCAGGGACCGGAGGCGCGCTGAGAGCAGCGAACGTCTTCAGCAAGCTCCGGAGTGACTCGACAGTGTGACGCTGCGAAGCCTTTTCCGGGGGAATCGGGATTTGCTCGTGCAGGTTCGCCAAGAAGTAACTCCGTTCCGGGATGATCTTCTTCATCGCATTCTCGACGCCGCGCCCCATCTCCTTTCCGAGCACTCCTGCCGACTGGTCTAATGACGCCAGCACATGTTGCTCTTTGGCTTCACGATTCAATAAGTTAGGGCCCTTCATCTGGTCGAAATGAGTAAATGCAAATACCAGCTTCGACTGTTGACCGCTGGATACGATGCTCCGGAGAGCGGTATTCGGTGCTGCCAGCATCGGCTGCTGAGCGTTATCAACGAGAAGAATCACGTCGGCGAGTTGGTATCGCTTCGTGACTCGCGTCGAGAGACTTAGGTTCGCACTCACAGCATGTCCGAGTCCCTCTCCATCCATCAAGACCAACTTGGGCGGGATACCGCCATGCCAAGTCGGTGCAAAGGGACCACGCACCCGAATGCCTTCAACCAGGGGCGTCAATAATGTGCCGTACTGAACGGCTTGATTGCTCGAAAACCGATTAACCAAGCGGATGAAGTCCGGGCGATCTTCGACCGCACACCGTGACGACCACAATTCCGGCCAGTCGCCGGGTCCGAGTTTTCTCTCGCCATCTATGAGTTGATCAAAGCGGGACTCGATGTCATCCATGATGTCGTCAAGCAGATCGTGGAATTCATCCTCATCACGAAGGCAATCTTCCAAGAGTTCCTCAAAGGTATCGCGATCCTCCTGTGTAGCCGTTTCGAGAGAGAAGCTCAAGGAGCCCTCCAGTTTCTTGCTGGCCCCAACCGCCAAAATGTGAATACGGTTCAGATATTCGCGCAACCTTTCCGCCAACCGGACACGGTCCTCAGCTGAGATCGCCAAGTCACGGTCGAACTCCTCGTCCGCAGCCTCCTCATCTTCCTCTTCATCTTCGGCAGTAGAGGAGAGCGTTCCGAGTATGTAGCTGAGGCGGAATCGCTGGTCACTGTGCTCCAGAAACCGCCTACAGGTCAATCCGAAGCGCTCACCCTCAAGGAAACTGACCGCAGTGGCAACCACGCACTCCTCTACATACTGCCGAATCAAATCCTTCGGGAGGAACGAGACCACTACCTCGTACTTGTCCGAGTCGGCGGTGATGATTTCGATATCGCAAGTTGTTGTTTTTGCGGTGGAGGTCGAGGGGAACTTCTCTTGTTTTTTGCCGGTTCCAATCAGTTGCCGGAGTAACGTGGTTTTGCCCGCGCCAGTAGTCCCCAGGAAGAGAATCCGGGAATACCCATCCTCGGGCGATGGCACGTTCACGACGCTGTCCCGCAACATCCAGCCATCGCGAGGTGCCGGAGCCAAATCGTCATAAAAGGCTGCGACGATCTCCCGTGCAAAGAGTCGCTCCGCCTGTTCACGCATGGCGGGGCTCCACCACTTGCTGTCCGAAAGCAGGAGATTCGCTTGATCTACCAGCTTTTGCGCCTGCTCCTTGTCGGTCGTACCCAGACTGCGCCGGACGCGCCGACCGGGTTTACCCCGTTCAAGTTTGAATGGGTGGCGGAAGATGACAGACCAAACGGTGCGGTTCTGTCCTCCCATGCTCAATGTTGCGCGAAATTTTGGCTCTGCCATACTGACTCCCTCTTCCCTCCCGGAACACTTGGGAACACAAGAAAAGAATAGCGCGCCGCGATCCTCTTGTCAATTTTTCGGAACACGCTGGAACACGAGACATCTAGTGGGTCTTGCAGCCACGGTAGGCGACTCAGACATCCGCGTCATCGTTGGAACTTACGACCAGGGACCGCCGGGAAACCACTCGTGGGGAGAGGAACTTCCGTCGCGTTGCGCATCCAGCGCTGGTATCAGGAAGGCTGCGATGTATCCGCCTACTGCGGGAAGTTTGGGTAGGCCGGCCAAGCCGAGGCGCTTCCCGAAAGCTGTCCACTGCGTCAGTTTTGCAGCGTCCTCCAGAAACTCGCTGGTCAGTGCGAGTGGCAACTCGTCGGGTAGGGGTGTCTTCCGCCGGTCAAACGTACCTCTAATGGCACGCGCCAGTTGGCCCAATTCAAAGTGGTGAGTTTGGCCAAGGGTCCAGATGTCGAAAAAGTCCTTCATCCGACTGTTTGCGATTCCGAGAACGACCATAGCATGAAACTTTTCGGCGACAACGGCCTCCGGTGGATAGGCGCGAAGGACCGGTGCGGCCAGAGGCAGGAGTACCGGAAAAGTGAGCGCACCGGGTGGCGGGTCGACGAGGTCGCCAAAGCCGACATCGATCTGCATGACGATCCGTGCCCCGTCCAGACTGGCCGGCACACGCAGGCGGACGCCTTCATATTCGGCGTCCTCTTTGATTCTGCTTCCCTCGATGCCGGCAAGATCGAATAGAATCCCGTCTGACTCGACCAGCGCGCAGATTTCGCGAATCCGCTGCGTGACGTCCGGAATTTCTGGGGATCCAAATCCAAGAAGGTCGAGGTCGCGTGTTGGGCGGTGCATTTGTCCCTCCCACGCGAGAAACAGCATCGCACCCTTGAGGACAAAGCTGTCCTTGTGAGCCGACTGCGAGAGCCTATAGAGAAAGCGCTCAACGATCCATCGGCCGAGGAGGAACTGGAAGTCTTCGCCCCGCTCGCGCGCCAGAGCCAGGAGCTTCGCACGATT
>CANIHR010000408.1 GCA_947467185.1 Bryobacterales bacterium | reverse complement strand
GCCCCAGGCAGCCTGGAAGTGGAGGTAGCGGCTCCAGCCGTTCTGGTCCGGCAGCACGAAGTTGAAGCCGGTGGGAACGGTGGCACGGGATGCGGGGATCGGGATCACGAAGAGCGGCTTCATAAAGGCATTGCCGGTCTCACCCCAATAAAAACGAGGGTGAGAGATGAGGATCTCGATACCTGTCACGAACAGGGCGAGGAAGCAAAGGGCGGTGAGCCAGTGTGTGATTCGGACCGTGGCTCCGTGCCGGGGAGTGGTTGCTGCTACCATCTCCGGGATAATAGCACCTTCCCGGCATATGCTGGATTCGATATGGACCTGAACAAAGTTACTGCAATCGATGTTGCCGCGCTGCCCTGGGAGGCACGGTGGAATGAGCACCTTGGCAAGACGCTCTATCGCAAGAACCTGATTGAAGATCCGGAGACTGGTGCGGAGATCCGCATCGTGAAGTACCCGGCCGGCGTGATCAATTCACGCCATGTCCACACGTGCGCCCATGGCATGTATGTGCTGGAAGGGACGCTGGTGACTCACGCAGGCAGCTATGGGCCGGGGCACTTCGTTTGGTTCCCGACAGGGATTGAGATGGAGCACGGGGCGACGGCGGAAGAAGATGTGACGGTCCTGTTCATTACGAACCGGCCGTTTGACATCCACTATCTGCCTACCGCTTCAGACCCAGCTCTTTAACCACGTAGTCGGCCTTCTGCGCGTCTTCGATGAGCCAGATGAAGAAGCGGATGTCGACGCTGATGTTGCGGGCGATGGCGGGGTTGTAGCCGAAGTCATTGGCGACGTTTTCCCAGGGACGGTCGAAGTTGAGGCCTACCAGTTCGCCGCGGCCATTGACCATGGGGCTGCCGGAGTTACCGCCGGTGCTGTCGGCGTCGGAGAGGAAGTTCAGCGGGACCTTTGTGGCGTCCGTTTTCTTCGCGGCGTCGAGGATGAAGCCGGGGACCGCGAAGGGTTCTTCGCCGGTGTGTTTTTCGACCATGCCGGCGAGCGTGGTCTGGGGTGTGTAGAAGACGCCGTCGCGGGGGGCGTAGCCTTTCACGTGGGCAAAGCTGACGCGGAGAGTGCTGTTGGCGTCGGGTGCGACGGGCTTGCCGGCATGGGCCAGAACGGTGCGGCGCCACTCGGGGCGGAGGCGGGAGATGGCTCCGTCGTTCGCTTCCGTGCGGGCCTTCCAGTCGCGGAGTTCGGGTTCCAGGGTGAGCGCGAAGTTCAGCATCGCGTCGTTGCGGGCGCGGAGCTGTTCGGTTGATTCCGAGAACATCTTCAGGCGCTCGGTGGGGTCGGTGATTTTTGAGCCATTGAGGAGGGCTGTGGCGTTGGCTCCTTTTGCGGCGGCGATGTTTTCTTTGGTGGCGCGGCGCAGCCAGGAGGCGAGCAGGGCTTCGTCGGAGGGACGGAAGAAGCTGCTCTGATCGCGTTCGAGGGCGGCTTTGATTCGGCTCCAGTCGCGTTCCTGATAGCCGGATTCACGCTCGGCATCGGGCTTTGCGCGTTCGGCGGCGAGGCGCACGAGTTGGGCGGCCTGTCGGAGGCTGAGGGCGCCTCGAGGTACGGAGGCGTAGAGGAAGTCGCGGACGGCGGTCTTCTCGCGCTCAGCGGCCATGTGGTCGAGGGCGTCTTTGGCGGAGAGGCCAGGGGCAGCAGTGGGTTTCGCTTTGGCCCAGGCGACGACGGCGGCATCGGACTGTTTTTGTTTCTCGACGAGCTGGCCGCGCTTCAGGGCTTCCAGTTGGCCCATCGCGTTGGTGTGGCCGTTGTTGAGGCTCTTGAGCTGCGCGGAAATGGCGATTTCCCCCGCGGCGTTGCCCTTGCTGGTCTTTTCGAGGAGGCTGATCCATTCGCCGAGCATGTCTTCGGTGAGGCCGAAGCGGAAGCGGCGCTCGTTATCCATTTCCGCGCCGGTCATTTCACGGTAGGTGCGGCCGGGGTAGCCGAGGAGCATGACGAAGTCGCCGTCTTTCACGCCCTGACGGCTGACCGGGAAGAAGAACTCGGGTTTGTAGGGCTTGCCGTCCTTGTAGACGCGGGCCATGGAGAAGTCGCCGGTGTGGCGGGGCCAACGGAAGTTGTCGGGCTCGCCGCCGAATTCGCCGATGGCGCGGGGTGGGGCGTAGACGAGGCGGACGTCAGTGAATTCAGTGGTCTCGATCAGCGTGTACTGGAGACCGCCGTTGAACATGGCGACGCTGCAACGCGCGTTGGGTGTGCGTTCGCAGGTGGAGATGAGGACCTTCTGTTTGACTTCGACGGCTTTGGCGCGTTCGGCGTCGGAGGCTCCGGCGGGGATGGCTTTGGTGACGTCAGCAGTGACATCGGTGAAGCGGCGCGGGACGTTGATGCGCATGGTCTTGCCGCGGAGTTCGTCTTCGCGGGACTGGGCTATGAAGCCGTTGGTGATGAGGTCGCGCGCGGTGGTGGAGTGTTCCTGGATGAGGCCGAAGAGGCAGTGGTGATTGGTGAGGACGAGGCCATCGGCTGAGACGAACGCGCCGGAGCAGCCGGGGAGGGCGACGGTGGCGGCGAGGAGGCCGGTGCCGCGCTTGTTATCCCAAAGGCGGGTGGCGGGGAGTTGCAGACCCTGCTGCTTCAGCCAGGCGGGGTCGAGTTCGAGGACCTGTTGCGGAGTCCACTTGCCCTCGGCGGCCCAGGTGAGGGTGGCGGAGAGGAGCAGGAGTGCGAATCGGGTAGCGGTGCGCATGTGCCCAATATCGCACCCCATCCATGAACTAGTTGGCTGTGGGCTGCGGATTGACGTGGTCGATGATGAAAATCCGGGCGGTGGTCTGGTCGGCTCGGACCAGGCGGAGGCCGAGCTGAGATTGCAAGGCATCGAAGATGGTGGGGCCGGAATCGGGCGTGGAGGCCCCGCCTGGAGCACCGCCGCCATGGTCGCCGTGGCCTGCGCCACCGGGACCGCCCTGGTGGTTGTCGTTGCTGTTGGCAGTGCCGGACCAGGAGAGCGCGATGTTGTACTTGCCGGTGAGGCCGGTCTGGTCATCGACGGGCACGCCAATCTGATCGGCAAGGATACGGGCGAGATCGGCTGTGGTTTGGCCTTCGGCGCGGTAACGGGCGTTGCCCCCGAAATTGATGACACCAGTGTGGCCGTGGTCGCCGCCCTGGGCGCCACCCCTGCCGAAGCCGCCGTGCTGATCCGGATTGGCCGCAGGCCGGGCCGAGCCGGTGGATTCCTGGAGTTTGCTGCCACCCTTCGCCACGGTCAGGTGGTAGCCGCGGAGGGATTTTTCGGTGAAGTGGCCGGTGAGGGCGAAGCGTTCTTTGAGCAAGTTCTGCAGCATGACCTGGAAATCCGCCGGAGTAGTTCCGGCCGGGATTTTAGCCATGACTTCAAACTTGTTGCCGCTGAGCGAGGTCCGGCCGGGTAACTGGTAGTCCTGCAGGTTGAAGGCTTTGGCAATGAGGGTGGCCAGTGTGCACCGTGTACAGCGGTACATTCCGGGATCGGACGT
This sequence comes from Bryobacterales bacterium, assembly GCA_947467185.1. GTDB lineage: Bacteria > Acidobacteriota > Terriglobia > Bryobacterales > Bryobacteraceae > BOG-234. The sequence continues at coordinate 867 of CANIHR010000408.1, read as the reverse complement.
CCCTGGACCACCAGTGCCGGTACCGGAGCCGAAATCAAAGCCGCCTGGTTCGCTGGGACGAATGGAAGCTGCATCGAATTCGGCCTTCGGGTTCTGGCTCCAAATGGGCAGGGTCAGGGCCGCTGCGACCGCGATTATACTGAAAACACGTCTCACGAGGGCTGAGTATAGCACTGAAAATGACTCTCCAGGGTAGGTTCGTCCCAGGCAAAATTCTGATTTCGATAGCCGTTCTGGCGGTGGGCGGCGGTCTGCTCGCGCAGACCCTGCGGCGCAGTCCGCGCATCCCCTTTTACGGGTATCAGGTGGTGCACGCTTATCCGCATGACCGGGAGGCGTTCACCGAAGGGCTGGAGTTCCACGATGGCTTTCTGTATGAGAGTACGGGGCTGAACGGGAAGTCGTCACTGCGGAAGGTGAAGCTGGAGACGGGCGAGGTCCTGCAGAGTGTTCCGCTGGAGCGCGAGTATTTTGGTGAAGGTATCACGATTGTGAATGACCGGGTGATCCAGCTGACTTACACGACAGGGCTGGGGTTCGTTTTCGGGCTGAAGGATTTTCGGGAGCAGAAGCGGTTTCGCTATGCGGGCGAAGGCTGGGCTTTAACGCATAATTCCGCCAACATCTTCATGGATGACGGGACTGATGAGATCCGGGTGTGGGATCGGGAGACGCTGGCGGAGAAGCGGCGGATTCCGGTCCGCGACGGCGGGACACCGGTGGACAATCTGAATGAACTGGAGTGGGTGGAGGGTGAGCTTTTCGCGAATATCTGGCAGACGGACCGGATCGCGCGGATTTCGCCGACGACAGGGCAGGTGACGGGGTGGATCGATTTGACCGGACTGTTACGCGAGGATGACCGGG
>CANIHR010000407.1 GCA_947467185.1 Bryobacterales bacterium | reverse complement strand
TCGTTCAGCTGCCGTTCCTCCGTCAGAAGCCAGTCCCCCTGCGCTCACAAACCGGTGGGGCTCTTCTGGTCAACCTCCATCCCTGGCAGACCGCAGAACTGCTCGCCGCTCTCGCCGCCTCCGCCGAGGAAAGTGAATTCGCCCGCCAGTCCCAGCGCCTCGCCGATCATGAAGTCGATCAGGCCTTCGCTGCTGCTCTCCGCGAAGCCGCCGCCCAGCCTCAGGCCCTCAACGAACAGGCCTCTGCGCTCGCCCGCACCGTCGCCCGCCTCCAGGCCGTAGTCGATCAGGACAAATCCCGCGTCCACGACCTCACCGAGCACGACCCCGACGACGATCTCGACCTCGCCAAAGCCCAGCTGGAACTCGATACCGACCAGCTCAGCGAAGCCAAACTTGACCTCGTCCGCGCCGGCGGGGACGACAGCAGCCGCATCCAGGCCGAACTCGCAGCCCATGAGGCCAGCCTCACAAAATACGACGCGCGTGTCAGCAGCCAGCTCCCCCCGGCGATGAACACAGTCGAAGGCGGCTCGACCGTCGCGGACGACATCAATACCTGGTTCCGTCAGCGTTCGCGCCGCACCCTCCTGGCCGAAGCTGCGCAACAGTCGCTGGCTCTCGCCACCCAACTCGCCATCCTCCATGAGGCCCTCGTCAAAGCCCCCTCGGCCGCGACGGCAACGCCGGACAAAGCCGCGCGCCTCGCCGCTCTCGCCGCCCGAACCACGCGTACCCAGCTCCTCGCAATCTATGACGACCAAATCGAATCCCTTGGCCAACTAGCCTTTGTTTACCGCAAATGGGCTGCTCAGGTCGCCACCCAACAGAGCATGACCGTCCACTCCCTCGCCCTCTCCGTGGGTCTCATCGCTTTGCTTCTTCTCGGCGTCCTCGGCCTCGGTGAACTCGCCATGATGTTCGCCCGCCGCCCCACCCTCGACAGCCGCCGCCGAGAAACGCTCTCCACCATTCTTAAGCTCTCAGTTGAAGTCACCGGCGCCACCCTTATCCTCCTCGTCGTCTTCGGCCGCCCCAGTCAGCTGCCCACTATCCTCGGCCTCGCAACCGCAGGCCTCACCGTTGCCCTGCAGGACTTCATCATCGCCTTCTTCGGCTGGTTCGTCCTCATGGGCCGCAACGGCGTCCGTCTGGGCGACTGGGTCGAAATCAACGGTATTGCGGGCGAGATCGTCAACATCGGCCTCTTCCGCACCGCCCTCCTCGAAACCGGAAATTCCGTCGATAAAGGCCGTCCCACCGGCCGCCGCACCGCCTTCATCAACAGCTTTGCCATCCGCGGCCAATACTTCAACTTCTCCACCGCCGGCCAGTGGATGTGGGACGAAATCCGAGTCAGCATCCCCTCCGGCAGTGACCCCTGGAAGACCATTGAACTCGTCCGAACCCTCGTCCTTCACGAAACCGCCGTTGCCACGCAGGAAGCCTCTCAGGAGTGGAAACGAGTCAGCCGTCATTCCGACGCCGAACCCGCCGTCGACATCCGCCCCGGTCCCTCCGGCATCGACATGGTTATCCGCTACGTCACTCACGCCTCCTCCCGCTTCGAAGTCAGAAATCATCTCTACCACCAGGTTCTTGGTCTCCTCCGTCCAAAATCCACAAGTGACCAATAGCAGTCACCTGACCGACGCTCGACATCGAGACCCTCCGTTTGCCTTCAAAAATCCTGCTAACGACGCGTCCCGTAACGGCCCCGGCCGTGCACTTACCCGCGCATGTCCGCACTAACTCTGGATCCGCTCGCCTTCGATGAAAGCCTGGGTGCCAGCGATGTCGCCACCGAAGTCCGCCGCAAAGAAACTCTCCTCAAAACCGGCGCCCTCCAGAACGCGATCCTCAACAGCGCCAACTTCTCAATCATCGCTACCGACGAGAAGGGCGTTATCCAGCTCTTCAACATCGGAGCCGAACGCATGCTCGGTTACGCCTCGGCCGAAGTCCTCGACAAAATCACCCCCGCCGATATTTCCGATCCCCAGGAAGTCATCGCCCGCGCCGAAGCCCTCAGCCTCGAACTTGGCACCACTATCGCCCCCGGTTTCGAAGCGCTCGCCTTTAAAGCCTCACGCGGCATCGAAGACAAATACGAGCTCACCTACATCCGCAAGGATGGCAGTCGCTTCCCCGCCGTCGTCTCCGTCACCGCCCTCCGCGACGCCGCGAACACCCTCATCGGCTACCTCCTCATTGGCACCGACAACACCGCCCGCAAGCAGGCCGAAGAAGCTCTCCTCCGCGCCGGAGCTCTCCAGACCGCCATCTTCAACAGCGCCAACTTCTCTTCCATTGCCACCGATGCCAAAGGCGTCATCCAGATCTTCAACGTCGGCGCCGAACGCATGCTCGGCTACGCCGCCGCCGAAGTGATGGACAAAATCACTCCCGCCGACATCTCCGATCCCCAGGAAGTCATCGCGCGAGCCCGCACCCTCTCCACCGAACTCGGAACGCTCATCGAACCCGGCTTCCAGGCCCTCGCCTTCAAAGCCTCCCGTGGCATCGAAGACATCTACGAGCTAACCTACATCCGCAAGGACGGCAGCCGTTTCCCCGCCGTCGTCTCTGTCACCGCCCTCCGCGATGCCCAAAGCGCCGTCATCGGCTACCTCCTCATCGGCACCGACAATACCGCCCGTAAGGCCGCCGAAGAAGCCCTCCTCCGTGCTGGCGCCCTCCAGACCGCCATCTTTAACTCCGCCAACTTCTCCTCCATCGCCACCGACGCCAAAGGCGTCATCCAGATCTTCAACGTCGGCGCCGAACGTATGCTCGGCTACACCGCCGCCGAAGTCATGGACAAAATCACCCCCGCCGACATCTCCGATCCCCAGGAAGTCATCGCGCGAGCCCGCACCCTTTCCACTGAACTCGGAACGCTCATCGAACCCGGCTTCCAGGCTCTCGCATTCAAGGCCTCCCGCGGCATCGAAGACATCTATGAGCTCACCTATATCCGTAAGGACGGCAGCCGTTTTCCCGCTGTCGTTTCCGTTACTGCTCTCCGGGATGCCCAGAGCGCCGTCATCGGCTACCTCCTCATCGGTACCGACAACACCGCCCGCCGCCAGGCCGAAGAGAAGCTCCGCTGGACCGAAGAAAGCTTCCGCCTCATGGTCGAAAGCGTCACCGACTGCGCCATCGTCATGCTCGACCCCGACGGCCTCGTCGTCAGCTGGAACTCCGGCGCCGACCGCATCCAGGGCTACCGCGCCGAAGAGATCGTCGGCCAGCACTTCTCCCGTTTCTACCCCGAACTCGACATCGCCAATGGCAAACCCGTCCACGACCTGAACACCGCCGCCTCCGGTGGCCGCTACGCCGATGAAGGCTGGCGCGTCCGCAAAGACGGGTCCACCTTCTGGGCCAATGTCGCCTTTTCAGCGATCCGCGACCAGGCTGGCAATGCTCGAGGCTTCGCCAAGCTCACACGCGATCTCACCTCGCGCAAGCAGGCCGAAGCCGCCCAGACACAGCTTGACCAGCGTCTCCGCGACCAGCAGTTCTACACGCGCTCCCTCATCGAATCCAACATCGATGCCCTGATGACCACCGATCCACAGGGCATCATTACCGACGTCAATGAGCAGATGGAAGCCCTCACCGGCTGCACCCGTGATGAGCTGATCAGCACCCCTTTTCGTAACTATTTCAATGACCCCGACCGCGCCGCCGCCGGCATCGCCCTCGTCCTCCACCAGAACAAGGTTCGTGACTACGAACTAACCGCCCGCCACCGCGACGGCCAGGAGACAGTCGTCTCCTTCAACGCCAGCACCTTCTACAACCGCGACCGCGAACTTCAGGGGGTCTTCGCCGCCGCTCGCGACGTCACCGAACGCAAACGCCTCGACCAGACCCTGCTCGAACGCAGTGTCGAAACCGAGCGCGCCAAGGCCGCCGCCGAAAAGGCCAACCTCGCTAAATCCGATTTCCTCTCCTCCATGAGCCACGAGCTCCGCTCCCCCCTCAACGCCATCCTCGGCTTCGCCCAGCTCATCAATTCCGACACCCCGCCCCCCACCGCCTCTCAGGCCGACTCCATCGACCAGATCCTCCACGCTGGCTGGTACCTCCTCGAACTCATCAACGAAATCCTCGACCTCGCCCAGATCGAATCCGGCCGCCTCGCCCTCTCCCTCGAACCCACCTCTCTCGGCGAAGTCATGCTTGAATGCCGCGCCATGATCGAGCCCCAGAGCGCGCTCCGCGGCATCACCATGACTTTCCCCGACTTCCCCTCACCCTGCTTCGTCGAAGCCGACCGCACCCGCCTCAAGCAGATCCTCGTCAACCTCCTCTCCAACGCCATCAAGTACAACAAGGCCAACGGTCAGGTGCATGTCGAGTGCACCGGGCAAGGC
>CANIHR010000406.1 GCA_947467185.1 Bryobacterales bacterium | reverse complement strand
CGTTGTCGAACAGAACCCAGGGTTTATCCTCGAATCTCGCGTAGGTATAGCGGGCCGTACGGATGCCTCGCCAGCCGCGTTCGGTGTCGTCGCCTTTGTAGGGCCCAAAGATCTGCAGGAATACCGAGTCCGGTCGGGAGCCTTTGCCAGTGGTGATGGTCTTCGACAGGTCCTGACCCTGCATGGTGGCGGGGGGCTTCACGCCGCACCAGGAAAGCACCGTCGGGGCGAAGTTGATGTGGCTGAAGAGCAGCTCACTGGTTTGGCCGGGCTTGATTTTGGCGGGCCAGCGAATGATACCAGGGACGCGGATCGATTCATCCCAGGGCTTCCGTTTTAGGCGCTGGCCGTGGGAACCGAGCATGTCGCCGTGGTCAGAGGACACGATGAAGATGGTGTTTTCGGTGAGACCGAGCTGGTCGAGCTTCGCCATGAGGCGGCCGACCTGGTCATCGACCGCGTTGACCATTCCGTAGTATTCGGCGAGACCGGCGCGACCGGGGGAGCGGGGGCCGTCTTCATAGTTGGGGCGGAGTTCGAGTTTGTCAGCGTTGAACTTTGCACGGTTTTCGGCGGGCGCTTTGTAGGGATCGTGCGGCGGACCCATCTGGACGGTCAGGAAAAAGGGCCGGTGGTCGGATTTCGTGGTGTCGAGGAAGTCGAGGGCGAGATCGGTCCAGCCTTCGGCCTCGAACTTCTTCATGGGAATGGGCGTGGGATCATCCCGGAAGTACTGGGTGTTGAAGTGTGCGTGACTGCACTCGTTGGCCGCCCAGAATTCGAAGCCCTGACGGCGGGGACCGGGCGGGATAAAGCCGGGCAGCCGCTGGCCTCCGTCGAGGTGCCATTTGCCGATGAAGCCGGTGCGGTACCCGGCCTTCCCGAGGAGTTCGGGGACGGTGACTTCGGATTCGCGGAGGCGGAGATCGTTGGCGGTCATGCCGTTTTCGCTGGCGTACTTGCCGGTGAGAAGAATGGCGCGGGCCGGGCAGCAGACGGGGGTGTTGGCAAAGGTGTTCTTCAGCAGGATGCCCTGGGTGGCGAGACGGTCGAAGTTCGGGGTGATCGCGTCTTTGTTCCCCATGCAACCGAGGGCCTGGGCGCGGAGCTGATCGGGGAGCAAAAAGACTACATTGGGACGGGTGGTTTCAGCTGCGCCGAGTGTCAAGGTGGCGCCCAGGGAGGTCCCCAAAAATTCGCGACGATTCATCTGCCGCAGTATACCTTTAGGTCCATAAACGTTGTTATACTTTGCAAGGTTATATTGGCCAGGGACCAAACTATGCGAACAATTAACGTGTCCGTGAATGGGAAGCAGTATTCCCACGAAGTGGAGCCGCGGATGCTCCTGATCCATTACCTTCGCGAGGTAATCGGGCTGACCGGAACTCATATGGGCTGCGAGACGTCTCTCTGCGGCGCCTGCACGATCGAAGTGAACGGGAAGGCAGTGAAGAGCTGCACGATGTTCGCCGTTCAGGCCGACGGGGCGGAAATCCTGACGGTGGAGGGTTTGGCGAAGCCGGACGGCACGCTGCATCCGATTCAGGAGGCGTTCTGGACGGAACACGCTCTGCAGTGCGGGTTCTGCACGCCGGGCATGATCATGATCACGAAGCAAATTCTGGAGCGGAACCCGAATCCGACCGAGCACGAGATTCGCGAGGGTCTGGATGGCAACCTGTGCCGCTGCACGGGTTATCAGCATATTGTGAACGCGGTTCGGACCGCGGCGAAGGCGGGGGCGTAAGACACCATGGAAACCACCGTTACGAAACTGGAAAAGCTGGTTGGCAAGCGCATTAAGCGCAAGGAAGATCCGCGGCTGATTACGGGCACCGCCACTTACGTGGAGGACGTGAAGCTGCCGGAGATGCTGCACGCGGCGATTCTGCGGAGTCCGCATGGCGCGGCGAATATCAAGTCGATTGACATTTCGAAGGCTGTGGCGCTGCCTGGTGTTGTGGCTGTTTATACCGGCGCAGATATCCTGGGCGTGGGTTCGGTGGTTTGCGCGGCCGATCTGCCGGGATTGCGGAAGCCGGTGCACCATATTCTGGCGCAAGATCGCACGTATTTTGTGGGCCACGCGGTTGCTGTCGTGGTGGCGAAAAACCGGTACATCGCGGCTGATGGCGTGGATCTGATCGAAGTGGACTGGGATCCGACGCAGGCGGTTACGGACCCCGAAAAGGCTCTGGCGGAAGGTGCTCCGGCGGTCCATCCGGAATGGCCTGACAACACGGCGTTCGTTTACAACCAGGAAGGCGGCGATATGGCGCAGGCCTTCGCGGACGCCGAAGTGGTGGTGAAGCAGAGGATCGTGAGCCAGCGCCTGATTCCGAATCCGATGGAAACACGCGGTGTGGTGGCGGACTGGAAACAGGCCGACAAGTCGATGACGATCTGGACTTCGACGCAGATTCCCCACCTGGCGCGTTCGATTCTGGCGGGGCAGCTGGGGCTGGACGAAAACAGGGTTCGGCTGATTGCTCCGGAAGTGGGCGGCGGCTTCGGTTCGAAGCTGAACGTTTACCCGGAAGAAGCTCTGATGGGCTTTGTTTCGATGCAGCTGCACAAGCCGGTGAAGTGGATTGAGTCGCGGAGAGAGAATTTCCAGACGACGATCCACGGGCGCGGCCACGTGGACTACCTGGAGATTGCGGCGAAGCGGGACGGCACGATTCTGGGCCTGAAGCTGAAGCTGATTCAGGATCTGGGCGCGTACCATCAGCTGCTGACGCCGGCAATTCCGACACTTTCCGTGCTGATGATGCCGGGACTGTACAAGTTCCGCAGTATCAGCGCACAGGTGCTGGGCGTGTTCACAAATGCGGTGCCGACAGATGCGTACCGCGGCGCGGGACGTCCGGAAGCGACGCACGGCATTGAACGCATGGTGGATATGCTGGCGGCGGAGATCGGGATGGATCCGGCCGAGATCCGGCTGAAAAACTTCGCGAATGTGGCAGATTTCCCGTTCCTGACAGCGGCGGGGCTGACATACGACTCGGGCGATTACGCGGCGACGCTGGACAAGGCGCTGGAGATGATCGACTACAAGGGTCTGCGGGCGGAGCAGGCAAAGGCGCGGGCTGAAGGTCGCCTGATGGGTATCGGCATCTCGACGTACGGCGAGCTGTGCGGCTTCGGACCATCGCCGGCAACTCCGGCAGGTGGCTGGGAATCGGCGACCGTGAAGGTGGAGCCTTCGGGCAAAGTCACGGTGATGACGGGCTGTTCGCCGCACGGGCAGGGTCAGGAAACGGCCTTCGCGCAGATTGCGGCGGATGAACTGGGAGTGCCGCTGGACGACGTGATTGTGCTGCACGGCGACACGTCGATTGTGCAGTACGGCATCGGCACGTTCGGCAGCCGGAACACGGCGGTGGGCGGCGCGGCACTGCATTATGCGCTGCAGGATATTCGTGACAAGGCGAAGCGTTTCGGCGCGAAGATGCTGGGCGTGGAAGACGGCGATGTTGTGCTGGCCGACGGACACTGCTCGGACTCGAAGGGCAATTCGGTGACGTTCCAGCAGATTGCGGCGGCGGCTTATCGCGGCATCGTGATTCCGACTGGATCGGAGCCGGGGCTGGTGGCGACGCGGTTCTGGGAACCCTCGAATTTCGCTTATCCCTACGGTGCGCACATCATTGTGAGCGAAGTGGACCGGGAGACGGGCCAGATCGAGATCAAGCGGTATCTGGCGGTGGACGACATCGGCAACATTATTAACCCGCTGCTGGTGGACGGGCAGTTGCATGGCGGCGTGGCACAGGGTCTGGGCCAGGCGCTGTGGGAGCACGGCGTTTACGACGACAACGGACAGCTGGTGTCGGGCACCTTCATGGATTACGCGATGCCGAGAGCGCGCATGATGCCGTGGGTGGAAAGCGCACATACAGTGACGCCGTCGCCCGTGAATCCGCTGGGCGCGAAGGGCGTGGGTGAAGCGGGGACGATCGGTTCGACGCCCGCCATGGTGAATTCGGTGGTGGACGCACTGGCTCCGCTGGGCGTTCGCCATATTGATATGCCGATGACGGCAGGGAAGATCTGGAAAGTCATTCAGGACAGCCTGGTTCTCACGAACCAGGGGCAGGAGAAGCAGGCATGATCGCGAATTCATTTGAATACTCCGCACCGGGCAGTCTGAAGGAAGCGCTGGCGCTGCTGGCAGAGGGCGCGAAGCCGCTGGCCGGGGGCATGAGCCTGATCCCGATGATGAAGCTGCGGCTGGCGAATCCGGAGCATCTGGTGGACATTGGCCGGTTGCCGGAGCTGAATTACATCCGGGAAGAGAATGGCGCGCTCCACATTGGGGCGGGCGTGACGCACTTCGAGGTGGAGAGTTCGCCGCTGCTGCTGGGGAAGTGTCCGCTGATTGCGGAGACGGCGGCGCATATCGG
>CANIHR010000405.1 GCA_947467185.1 Bryobacterales bacterium | reverse complement strand
AGACGATGCCCCTCTTGTCATCGAGCGATAGCTCGCCCCAGGTGTTGACACCGCCTGCATACTTCCAGGCATCCTTCGGCCAGGTGTCGTAGCCAAATTCGCCGGGGTGCGGGATCGTGTGGAACTGCCAGGCGAGCTTACCAGTGATGACGTCGTACGCGCGAACATCGCCGGGGGCTGAGATGAACTGCTCGCCGGTGGTGGAGCCGAGGATGATGAGGTTTTCGAACACCTTGCCCGGCGTGGCGGAGTTGATGCGATAGATGGTGTTGACGTCGCGCCCGAGGCCTTCACGGAGGTCGACGAAGCCCTCGGTACCGAAGGAGAGTATCGACTTCCCGGTCTTGGCGTCGATCTCCTGAATCTGGTTGTGGATCTGGAAGATCAGACGGCGATCTTTGCGGTCCTTACTTTCCCAATAATTGATGCCACGCTGGGCAATGCCCTGCAGCCCTTCGTGGATCCAGATTTCCTTGCCGGTTGTGGCGTCGACAGCGACAAGCGAGGTACTTCTGGCGAGGGTGTACATGACTCCATCAATGACGATGGGGTTGAAGACATAGGAACTGTTGTCCTGTGTCGGGTAAGTCCACGCGACCTGCAACTGGTTCACGTTCGACTTATTGATCTGTTTCAGGTTTACGTAGTGGGAGTTATCGGGACTACCGCCGAAGTCGGTCCACTGCGCTTTCTGTTGGGCGAGGGCGGCGGTGGTCAGGGCGAGGCCCAGAAGGGCGCGCTTCATTACTTCGCACCCGCCTTCGGCTTGCCCCAGAAGATGAAGGTTCCACGATCAGTGGAGGTGGTGATGTCAACCGCTCCGTCTTTATTGAGATCGACGGCGGTGACGGTGGAGCCGACGCCGGAGCGGTTGTGGATCAGTTCCGGCACAAACTCCGCGCCGCCGGGAGCCTTGGGATTACGAACGGTCTTGTACCAGTAAATGACGGGTGCGCCGTAGGCATCGGGGTCAAAGAAATCGTCCTGATGCGACCAGTAGCGCTTGCCGACGATGAGGTCGGGGATGCCGTCGCCGTCCACGTCAGCCATGGTGGTGGCGTGGAGCTGGGTGAAGGTGACGTTACCCGCATTCTTGGTCAGATAGTCTTCCATGATCCAGTGGCGGACGAAGGAGATGTTGCCTGCCGCGTCGCGCTTCTGTTCGAACCAGGCGAGGCCCACGCCGTGCGCCTGCATGGGGGTAACGACGTCGGCTTTGCCATCGCCGTTCACGTCATAAACGACAATGTCGCCCGCGCCAGGATATGAGCGGGTCCAGCGGCCAAAGGCTTCGGGATGATATTTCCAGAGACCGCTGGCGGCGCCTTCTTTGGGTTGTTCCCACCAGCCCCAGGTGCTGAGGATGTCCATCTTACCGTCGCCATTGATATCGCCCACGCCGATGCTGTGGAGGTAACCCCAGGGCCCGAGTTCGGAAATGGTGTGAACGACCCACGGACCGGTTGGATTCGCGGGGTCGGGTTTGGCGTAACGGATGTAGCCCTGGGCACCGTAGACGAGTTCATCTTTGCCGTCGCCATCCACATCGCGCGCGACTACGATTTCCGTTGCGACGGCGTCGACGACCTTGTGGCTGTCCCAGCGGCGGGGTTCATTCTTTGGGTTGACGTAGAGCGTTGCGCCCCCTCCACCGAAGTTCACGACATCGACCCAGCCATCGCCTGTGAAGTCGGAGGAAACGGTGACCATGGCGTTGCTTGCGTAGGAACGGGAGGGGTTGAAGGTTTCAGCAAGATAAACTTCACGGGACTTCGTGTAACCGGGGCCGAAGTAAACGTAGGGGCCGGCGATGACATCGAGGACGCCGTCGTGATTGACGTCACCGGTAACAGCGGAGAAGGAATAAAAATGCTCATTGAGACGCTGCACACGGAAGTTCGCGGAGGTCTGTTCGCGGGGCATGTCCTTTACGTTGATGTCCTTCCAGCCGACATCTTTGAAGCGAACTTCGCCGGTGCCGCCAACATAGAGGGCGAAGGGACCGAAGCGACCGGCGGCATCGTCGGCGACTCCACCGGCGGCTTCGGTGCCGTCATTCAGGAAGGCGCGGATGATGTTGGCGTCGAGGAGGATTTCGACCTGATTCCAGGCTCCGGCGTTGATGCCGCCTTTGGGGCGCTGCATGGGCAGCACGATGCCGGGTGAGGTGGCGAACTGGTCCACGGGCCCGCGGCCTCCGCCACGTCCACCACGTCCGGCTGCGAGGGCGGCTGCCGCTTCGGCGGTGGGGGCGATGCGAACCTGACCTCCTGACTGACGTAGCTTCGTGCGGGACAGCTCTTTGCCGTTGGCGTCGAGGGTGACGGCGTAAGAGGCGATGTCGTCGGGGTTGAGCGAAACGAAGACACCCTTCATGCCGGAATCGGTCTTTTCGGCGCGCAGCAGGAGGCCTGTCTTGCAGCCGCCGGTGCACTGGAAATTAGCGAAGAAGCCGACGTCCTGGAGAGATTTATCGAAGACCAGCCAACCGCCTTCGGCCTGGGTGGGCGAGCCGCTTAGTTCGCCTTTATCCGCCTTCCAGGTGGCTGCGCCGAGCGTGTGCCAGCCTGTGAGGGCGGAGCCTTTGAAAGTCTGGTCGGCTTTGAAAGTTGGGCCGACGGCGAAAGCAGGGATGAGGGCGAGGGCACCGGCAGCTACGGCGAACCCGAGGAAACGCTTATGGGACATAGTCTCAGGAAGCTTATACCCGAGCCATGAACGAGTCAAGTCGCCCTATTTGCGGGGCGATTCGGCGGGCCGGGTATAGACCAACTGGAAAGGCGCTTTTGAGCCATCTCCCCAGGTGACAGTCGAACCGTAGGAGGTAGACGGCACCGGAACCCCACCGGGCGGGTGTGGGGTGTAGTCGGGCTCCGTCGTCTTCGAGGTCGTTTCCGTAACGGATTTCCGGGCGGGAGCTTTGGACGAAGGGCGAGCTTCGAGGCGATCAATATCTTCTTTGGCAACGGCCATTTGGGAGTTTTTTGAAACGATGAGGATCCGTTCGTCGTTCGCTTCATCGAACTTCGCGACGAGGGGTTCCCTGACTCCGTTGCGGTAGATACGAAGCTCGGCGCCGTGTTTCAGGTCCTGAACTTTGGCCCAGGGATTATCGGCTGCCCACAAAGTGGACAGAGCAAGAAGAACGAGCAGGACAGTGCGCGACACGATGGAGATTCTATAACAATTGGGGCGCACGATCAGTCGGTGGCGGAATTCACGAGCGCACTGACCTGGCGGGCGATGGCGGTGACCTGCGGCGCAACCTCCGCGTAGCGCTCTTCCGGAAAGCGGATGCGGGGGGCGGAGATGCCGATGGAACCGATGACCGCGCCTTCGCCGTCACGGATGGGAGCGGCGACGCAGCGGACGCCTTCCTGGAATTCGGCGTCGTCGGAAGCATAGCCCCGTTCGCGGATCTTTTCGCAGTCGCGGGCAAGTTCCGCGATGGAGGTGACAGTGTTCTTCGTATGGCCCGGCAGAGTGCGTGTGCCGTAGAGGGCCTTCAGATCCTCCAGGGTGAAATCGGCAATGAGCGCCTTGCCGTGGGAGGTACAGTAGAGCGGCACGAGTTCGCCGGTCTGGCCGGAAACTGCTATGACCTGGCTACAGGCGACGTGGTCCACGAAGAGAGCGTTGCGGCCTTCCCGGACGGCGAGGTGCGCGGTTTCGTTCGTCTCGAGCGTAAGCGCTTTGAGTTGCTCGTGCGCGATGCTGGCGAGCATGTTGCTCCAGTCGTAATTGCGCGACAGACGCCAGACTGCAGTGCCGAGAATATAGTCTTTGCCGACGCTGGGATTGGCGAGGTAACCGCGGCGTTTGAGGGTGTTAGCGAGCCGGAAGACACTGCTCCGATCAATGCCCAGAATGGACGTGAGTTGGCCGAGGGACATGGCGTCCTTCGAGCGGGCGACCGCTTCCAGAATGACCAGGCCGCGGTCCAGACTTTGAATCGACGGAGTCTCGCGAGGAACCTTCTTCGCCTTACGAACAGCAGGGGTTGTTGGTGTTGGCAACTCACAAGTATTGCATATTGCGCAATGGCGTGCAGCTAGATTCCGGAGTAGATTCTGGCGCAGCGAATCAGTTCCGGAGTGTATTTTGGAACCGCGCCTTCCACGTCATACGGCTCGATTTCGAGAGAGACAAAACCGCGGTAGCCGGCATTGGCGAGAATGCCGAAGAGTTTCGTCCAGTCGGCTGGTTCGCGTTTGCCGTCTGGTGTGGCGATGATGGTCTTAATGTGGGAGGTGGCGGCGAACGGAGCGCAGCGCTCGGACTCCGCATAGCCGTCTTTGCGGAAGTTACCGCAATCGAGATTGAGCTTTGCCCAGGGATGTTTCACCTTATCGAGGATGGTGAAGAGCTGGGTGGAGGTACGGGTGAGGTCGTCATCATTTTCGAGGCCCATGATGATGCCGCGT
>CANIHR010000404.1 GCA_947467185.1 Bryobacterales bacterium | reverse complement strand
AGGTACCGCGGCAACGGCGCCCGTAGCCGTCTTTTCTGTGACGCCCACCAGCACGAAGTCCCCGGAATGCTCCCCGCCGTGCAGGCAGCCCGTAATCGTAATATTCGTGGCGATCTTCGGATCCACCGGCGCGTCCGCCGCGCAAAGCACCGCCAAACCAGGAATCACAGCGGCAAGAATCGTTTTTGTAAGTCTTTCGAACATAGTGCACCTCCAGGTGTCACCCGGAACAGGCGCACTTCAACCGCCAGACTCAACCCCAACAGAACCAACACTTCCCCCTCGATCCTGTGACCGTCCCCCGTCACGCGGACTCCGTGCGGTCAGGCGACTACTTCAGCGCAAACCGCCGCACATCGATCTTTGCGTCATCGAAGACGCCCATCCCCAGCATGCCCGCAATCTCAATGTGCTCAATCTGGCTGTTCAGGTAATGGCTGTCGTTGTCCGGTTTCGCCAGCGCCAGCGGCAACATCCCCTGTGCCTTACGCTTCGCGTCAATCACCTTCAGACCCGTCTTATCCAGTGCCACCGGATCCGTCGCAAAATACATCGTCTTGTGCTCCCAGATGTACTGCGCTTTGCCCCCCGGCCCGCCATGGAAACTCGCCTTCACCGCATCGCAGATATGCAGCGTCGCCTTCTCGCGAATCACCGGCAAACTCACCACACTCGGAATAAAAATCCCGCAGGCGTTCAGCGTCGGCGTCGTGTGGCTCCGGTTCACGTTGTTCACCATCCCGTGCGACATGTTCTTCAAACAGATCGTCACGCCCGCCGACTGGTGATGCTTCAGCACCGGCAAATTAATGAACTTGTTGATCTCTTTGGTCACGACCCGAGCCACATATGACCGCCGCATGTGGACATCGTTGAAGTCCTCGCCCGGCTTAATCAGAGCCATTTCCATGTAGTGGTCCGCGTCATACCCACCCATGTCGTGCTGCCACTCGTCGTAGCGTTCGGAAGCCGCCATCAGCCGCACACCCTGCGGCAGCCACTTGTCGATCCCCGCCGCCAGCGTCTCCTCGCGATACCGGTTGAACACGACCACGTCCTTCGCCGGAACGCCAGCCTCCGCCAGCCCAGCCAGAATCTCCTTCAGGACCAGCCCGTCCGACGACAGATTTTTCCCGCCTACCGGACTGACCTTAATCCCCACCACGTCGCCCTTCTCGAACATCGACCGCCACCCGTCGATCCACGAAGGCGCTCCCGTCAACTCCCGCACACCCTTCTGCATCATCTGCTTCACCGGCTCAGCCTGGTAGGTGTTGGAAAGGATGCTCCCCGTATGCTCCACCGCCACCACTCGCCCGGGAAAGGGCCCCGGCATCCCCGGCTTCGTCGTCGCCGCCCTGGACTGCGACCCAAAGGAAGCCGCCGCAGCCGCCGCTACAGAATTCATAAACAGTCTTCGCCGGGAAATCGTCATGGCTAACAGTCTAAAACGTTTTACTACTTCACAAACACCAAACGGCCAAACGCTGCCGGCGTGTGAAACGAAGGATTGTTCGGAGTCTGCCACGCCACATACTTCCGCGCCTCACCCGGACCATCCTGGATCCGGAAGCAATTGATCCGCATCTCCGTCCCCGCCTTCACCGCCGCTTTCCCCGGGTCCTCATACAGCGACGTCAGCGGAATCTTCATCTCCCCGTACCAGATCTTCTTCTCCTGGTCGACTCGCGCCATCACCGTAAACCCGCTGTTCCAAAGCCACCCGCCCTCGGGCTTCGGATGCTGCTTATCTATGTCCAGATCCACCCACTCCCCCTGGGGCGAAACCTGCAGTTCCCGATACCGCCCGATATTCTCAAAATCCGTCCCGATGAACGTCTCCGCCACATCCCAGTCCCAAAGCTTGTTCGTCTCGACATCCGTCACCGGAGACGGTTTCAGATACAGTCGCTCAAACGGACACACAAACAGGATGTAAAGGTGGCCCTTCGTCCAGCGAGACCGGATCTCCATCCGGTGCCCCGGCACAGGTTTCCCAAACCGGTCATTCTCCGCCACGGCCGGCGAAATCTTCTTCCACTGCGAAGCCCGCGGGTCCGCCGAAAGCGCAAACTCCTTCGAAGAAAAATGACTCTCCAGCCGCCCCTGCCCCGCCATCTGTCCAGCCACCAAAATCACCATCCCCACCACCCGTTTAATTGACATGTTTCAAAGCCCCACTCGTATGAATCTCACAATCTGTAATTATCAACCGTACTTGAACTAAAATGGCAGCAGATGCCCCGAGTTACCAAATTCACAGGTCTCCCGGTGAAGCGTGAAATGGCAGACCCTGATCATGCCGACAATTGTGCTGCGCGCCAGGCTGGCCTTCTGAAAGGGCAGCTCAGTTGGGTGTCAGGAGCCTTCACGCCTATGACCGACACTGAACTCGCCGACTTCTATGGAGTCGATAAGTTGGGAAATCGGTTGGCAAAAAAGCCGTGACTCCCAAGTCTCGGCCTAATACAGCTGGGTTCCGCGAGTTGGCTGCGCTCAACGCCGTTTACAACCCTGAGCCACCGAAGGGTGGCGTACTCTACCACTACACCGATTTCTCTGGTCTCCAGGGAATACTCCAATCGCACAGAGTATGGGCAACCTACAACCGGGTCTTAAATGACGCGTCTGAACAACTTCACGCAGAGCGAGTAATGTTGGAGGAACTTGAACGTCTCGGGGGGGCGAGTAGCGTGAAAGGTGTCTCATTCGGCAATCGGAGGCATTTTGTGGCGTGTTTCTGCGAAAGCGATGAGCTCCTGAGCATGTGGCGGGCTTACGCCGGCAATGCTGGTGGCTACTGTATCGGTCTGGACTACTCACAGATGAAGCACAGCATGTGCTGGCCTGGGCTCAGGATTGGAGAGAGCCATCCTTTGCTTGCGCCCGTACACTACGGCAACACTCCAGAGTCAATTCGAAGCTTTCTCAGTGCTGCTCGTTGGCGGCATATCGACGCCGAGACGAGCCGAGACTTGCCACCATTTTTCCCAAGCATGATTAAGCACGAGTCATTCGCCGAAGAACGTGAGTGGCGGATAATCGCCCTGGATCCGCCCGTCAACAAAATGAAGTTCCGATCCGGCGGTGCCAATATCAAGCCTTACGTGGAGCTAGCCTGGCTGAGGTTGGGCGAACCGGCGAAGCTGCCGATAACCAGTATCACGGTGGGTCCCACACTAAGGTCAGACGATCAACCTGACCAGATTATAGGGTGGATGCTGGAACAAAATGGTTACGAGGGTGCGCCGGTACGACTGTCGAAGATTCCGTTCCGATTATGACGGTACCGTGCGCTTACCATTCATTAGCGTATCGGGGCTTCCCCAACAAAGACTAGAATGGTATCAGGAACGAAGGCCACCAATGATCTGCCTAACACCACTTCCAACCATTGACTGGTCAGCTTGCCCCCTGGCCGAGGTCAAGCCCGACGTGCAACAGGGGCGTCCCGTCCTGCGTGGCACGCGCATGCCCGTGGATGACATCGTCGATAACTGGGAGGGCGGTCTCGACGCCCCCGAGATTGCCGACTACTTCGAACTGCCGCTGGAACAGGTGAAGACTGTCCTCGCCTTCGCCGCCAGGCAACGAGATGCAGCGGATACTGTTCGATAAGAACGTTCCCTGGCCTCTGATTCGCCATCTTTCCGGGTATCAGGTGACCACCGCCGAGCGAGCGGGTTGGGGTCAGATCTCCAACGGAGTCCTCATTAGCAGTGCAGAGGCCGCGGGCTACGATCTCATGGTCACGTGTGACCAGAACATTCAATACCAGCAGAACCTGGCTGGCCGCCGCATCGCTATGGTCGTCCTAAGCTCCAACTTCTGGCCGAACATCAAGCTTCAGATTGCGGATATTTTCGCCGCCATCGACCGCGCCTGTCCAGGCTCCTTCGAAGTAGTGGAAATCGAACCCGCGCAGCGGCACCGCCGCTCTCTACCACCCGAATAAACATAAAAAGGGCCCGGCATCGCTGCCGGGCCCTCCCACACCACTCCGTAACCGAGACCTTAGTACCGGTAATGTTCCGGCTTGTAAGGACCATCCACCGGCACGCCAATGTAATCCGCCTGCTTCGCGCTCAGAGTCGTCAGCTTCACGCCGATCTTCTCCAAATGCAGCCGCGCCACTTCTTCGTCCAGCTTCTTCGGCAGAACGTAAACGCCCGGCTTGTAGGTATCCTTATTCGCCCACAGATCCAGCTGCGCCAGCGTCTGGTTTGAGAAGCTGTTCGACATCACGAAGCTCGGGTGGCCAGTCGCGCAACCCAGGTTGACCAAACGGCCTTCCGCCAGCACGAAAATCGAGTTGCCCGACGGGAACGTGTACATGTCCACCTGTGGCTTAATCTCAATCTTCTTCGCGTCGCTGTCGTTCAGCTTTTCAACCTGGATTTCGCTGTCGAAGTGACCAATGTTGCAGACAATCGCCTGGTCCTT
>CANIHR010000403.1 GCA_947467185.1 Bryobacterales bacterium | reverse complement strand
GTGCCACAGCCCAGTGCGGCTCAGGTTTAATCAGGAGAGTTTTGAATGCCAGTTCGGCTCGGCGACGACATCGACGATTATTGTGTGAAGTGCAAGCGGGTGATGAATCACCTGGTGGTTTCGATTCTGAACGATGGTCCGGCCAAGGTTCGCTGCAAGACCTGTTATTCGGACCACGACTTCCGCTTTGAGCAGGCTCCTCCTCCGAAAGAGAAGAAGGCCACGCTGATTAAGCAGGTTCTGGCTTCGGCGGGTTTGCCTACTGACGTTCCCGTTGATGTTCCGGCGGAAGAAAAGGCTGCGGACTAGATGCGTTTATTCGTTACCGGCGGGGCCGGGTTCATTGGGTCGGAGTTCATTCGTCAGTCGATTGCGGCGGGTGATTCGGTCATCAATTTTGACAAGCTGACCTACGCGGGGAATCTGGAAAATCTGGCTTCTGTGCAGGCGGATCCGGGGTATTCGCTGGTGGTTGGTGACATCTGCAATTCAGCGGAAGTGGCCGAGGCGATGCCGGAAGGCATTGACGCCATCGTGCATTTCGCGGCGGAATCGCATGTGGATCGCAGCATTTTGTCGGCGGAAGAGTTTGTGCGGACGAATGTTCTGGGGACGCAGGTGATGCTGGACGTGGCGCGGCATCGCAAGGCGGCGAAGTTCCTGCATATTTCCACTGATGAAGTGGGCGGCGACATGGAGCCGGAAGAGTGGTTCACGGAGGAGTCTCCGCTGGAACCTTCGAGTCCGTATGCGGCCAGCAAGACGGCTGCGGAGCACTTTGTGCGGGCGGCGACGCGGACATTTGGTTTGGATACGACGGTGACGCGGACCAGCAATAACTACGGTCCGTTCCAGTTCCCGGAGAAGCTGCTGCCGCTTGCGATTTCGAATGCGCTGGAAGACCGGCCGATTCCTGTTTATGGCGATGGCCAGCAGATTCGCGACTGGGTTCATGTGGCGGATAACTGCAAGGCTCTGCGGCTGGTGCTGGCGAAGGGCAAGTCGGGCGAAACGTACCACATTGGCGGCGGGAATCCGATGACGAATCTGGACGTTCTGCACATGCTGCTGCGGATTGTGGGCAAGCCCGAGAGTCTGCTGACGACAGTGAAGGATCGGTTGGGGCATGACCGGCGGTACGCGGTGCATTTCGGCAAGATTTCGCGAGAACTGGGCTGGAGTCCGGAGACGACGTTTGAGGCCGGTTTGACGGCGACGATCAACTGGTACCGGGATAACGCCGAGTGGGTGGAACGCTGCAAGAGCGGTGACTACCGGAAGTACTACGAGACCATGTACAGCGGCCGGTAGTCGGCTGCAACGACGGAGAGTTTCCATGCGAATCGCAGCTTTGGCGTTTGTGGCGGTGTTCCTGATGGGTTGCGGGTCGGACCCTGCTCCCGCACCGGCTCCGGCGGCGAAACCGAAGGCGGCGGCGCCGAAGCTGAAGGATCATCGGGCGGGGCTGGCGCTGGAAAATCAGGTGTCGACGCGCATGGTGGAGGACCACATTCTGGACAGCCCGAAGCTGCCAGGCGGGTCGTTCGGTGAGTACGAGAAGAAGGGCAAGAAGTACCAGATGTTCATTATCGAGACGGCTTCGGGGTCGGAAGCGGCTTTGGTGCTGTTTGGGTATAAAGCGACGTTGCAGAATCCCGAGTACATTTCGTACATGGGCGGGTATTACGGCAGCGATGGGAAACAGCCGGTTTATATTTTTTCGAAGAAGGAATATGTGGCCGGGATTGCCGGGTTGAGTATGGCTGAGGCGGACCCGATTGCGCGGAGTTTAGCCAGTCGGTTGCATTAGGGGCTGTATCGCAAATCTGCTTGATCGCAGTGGTTAGGGGGCGTTGTTCAATGTGCGGAGAGGCCGAAGGCCCATTTGTGCTCTCTGAATTTGATAGCCGTCCCTGATATCGTCAATGGAGATATATTTATGCCTGACGAAGAGATCTTACCCCAACTGGATTTCGGTCCGAACGACGAGTCCGCAAATGACACAGAAGGCGAAGATGACCTCTCAGCATTAACTGCTGTTGCCATTTCCCAATCCGTTGTTTTCTCGACCGACTGGACGACAGAGACCATACTGCGGCAACTCGATAGAGGCAATATCGAGATGGATCCCGCGTACCAAAGAAGGGATGCCTGGCGCGCTGGGACTAAGAGCAGGTTTATCGAATCATTGATGTTGGGGTTGCCTATACCTCAGTTAGTTTTCGCTGAGTCGAAAGGGAAGCGCGGCTCCTATATCGTTATTGACGGCAAACAGCGCCTATTGACCCTGCGTCAATTTGCGGCCAAGCACGATGACCCCGACTATTCGCCACTCGTGCTCACCGGTCTCAAGATAAGGTCAGATCTGAATGGGAAGACGTTGGAGACCTTGGCCAACGATCCAGCCTGCCAAGCCGATCTTGATGCGTTTAGTAATCAGACCATTCGGACCGTTGTTTTACGTAACTGGCCAAACGAAGAATTCCTGTTCTTGGTATTCCTTCGGCTCAATTCTGAAACAGTCAAACTGTCGCCGCAAGAATTGCGGCAGGCATTGCATCCCGGAGAATTTGTCAAGTTTACCGTGCAGCGGTCAAGCGCAAGCACTGCTCTGCAGTCATTCTTCAATCGATCCGAACCGGATTTTAGGATGCGCGACGTAGAACTTTTCGTTCGCTACTACGCATTCAAGAACTTCATCTCCAGCTACAGAGGAAACTTAAAAGAGTTCCTTGATAGTACGTGCCGTGAGCTCAATGCCCGGTGGAGTGTTGAGCAAGGTCAGTTGACAGCTCAAGCAGATGAACTTGATGCAGCGATTGAGGCGACGGTTTCCGTCTTTGGGCCGCGGAACGCTTTCAAAAAATCGGACGGTGAGGGCTACGAAAAAAGCAGAAATCGAGCAGTCTTCGACATAATGGTCTACTACTTTTCAGACGTGAACATTCGAAGGGCCGTCCTGCAGCACCGCGCTGAGGTTGAGGTTGCCTTTCGGCAACTCTGCACGAATACTGAGTTTGTACGCGCGATTGAATCCACAACCAAGAGCGTGGGGTCCACCTATTTACGCCTCGCACTCTGGGGCCACGCGCTGGGTTCCGCTGTCGGTATGAATATTCCGGTGCCGGTAATTGCTGCGACCTGACAGAAGTGTGACCGGCTTGCATGTCTAGATCTGCCCTATTCAATCAGTTGGCTGGTCGACTCTCTGAGTTGAGAAGACGCTTGCTGCCTCGCAAGTTCTCCTCGACGGGGGTCTATACGGATCGTCAACTCGATGCCGCTCGTGGTTATCGAGTGCTTGCTCACGCCGAGATCGAGCACTACATCGAACAATCGGCCTACTTCATAGCGAACCAGGCATTCGCGAATTGGAGGAATGATAGTCGGCCCAGAAAGGCTATCATCTGTCTCCTTGCACACAGCAAGCGACCGGAGAGAGGATACACGGATACGTCCCGGCATGTGGGCGACGCGATTGCCGGACTAGGGAACGTCATAAAGGGTAACCACGGAATCAAGGAGGAGAATCTCTTGAAACTTCTTCCCCCTGTCGGCATAGAGTGGTCCGCGTTGAACACCACGTGGCTTGCCACTATGACTTCGTTCGGTACCCTGCGCGGTCAAGTTGCACATTCTTCCGCTCGGGCTCAGCACCCAATCGATCCGCTCACAGAGTTCAACACAGTTAAGTTCTTGCTGTCAGGGTTGAAAGATCTAGATGATATGTTCGAGGTGCTTAAGTAATTAAATTAAGAATGGGCTGTGGTGTCCTGTTGACTCGATTCTGTCGTCCGGTGTGTCCAAATCATGCAGCCGTTACTCGCATGTCTTTACTTGGAAGAGATCCACAATTTCATCCTGGTACATGGTGTCGAAGTCTTCCGGGACCCGCACTTGCCCCTTCATGAACCCAAGGCGACGTTTGGCAATTGGTAGCCTGCCTTCGTCTGCTAATCGCATCACCTCGGCTACATGTTCGCGGACCAGGTCGGCCACATCGGGTCTCCATTGCTGGAGCTTCTTGTCGAGCAATTCAGCCAGAGGGTCCATTGGGTCAGTTTAGTTAATTGCCCAGCGCTTTGCCAATTGCTGCTGAAATGACTGGGGCCATCAGTTCGTAGCCCTTGTCGTTCGGGTGCAGGCCGTCGCGGGAGATGCCTTCCTTCAGGGCTCCCTTTTCGTCCACTACCGCGCTGAAGAAGTCGCAGTACGTTGACTTCGTCTTCGCTGCGTAATCTTTCATCCAGGCGTTCATTTTCACGATGTCGGCGGGGGGGCGGCCGGTGCTCATCGGGCGTGGGCCGTAGTCGCTGATGGGTGTTACGGAGCAGAGGATCACCTTGATGCCGTGGAGTTGCGCCAGTTCCGTCATCATCTGGAAGTTGCCCTGCACCTGCGCGAGCGTCTGGGGGCCGTTGTTGCGAGCAATGTCGTTGGTCCCCGCGAAGATCATCACGGCGG
>CANIHR010000402.1 GCA_947467185.1 Bryobacterales bacterium | reverse complement strand
GGCATCTTCGGCAACATCTGCTGCTTCGGTTCCAAGCGGCGACAACCGGGGGCTCAGCGCCGCTGCACCAGGAGCGATGGCCCGAACGATGGGCAGGAAATCCTTCTCATCGCCCCCCTCGCCGTGCAGCAGCAACAGGGTGAAGCCGGTGGTTCCGGCGGTGAAAACGTGGTGCTGAGGTGAGTGAGCCATTTAGCGATAGAGTCCGCGAAGGTGATTGATCCGAACTTTGGCGAGTTCCCAGAAGGCCGTGGCGCCGCTCCAGATGCTGAGCTTGCTGCCTTCGGCGTTATCCCAGCGAACCGCCACTTCCGCAATCTTGTTCCCCCGGCGCTGCGCTATGAACAGAACTTCGACGTCGAAGCCCCAGCGTTCCAGGGTCTGGCGTTTGAAGGAATCCCGGGCCACATCGCGGCGGAAGAGCTTGAAACCGCACTGGGTGTCCTGAATCGGCAGGCCGATCGTCAAACGCATCACGGTATTGAAGAATCGCCCGGAAGCCTCCCGGAAGGCCGACTGGTGGACACCGACAAGCGAACGATCCAGCGCGCGGGAGCCAATCGCCACCTGAGCGTTCTCCCGAACCACTGCGGCCCAGAGCTTTTCGAGTTCTTCAATCGGGGTGGAAAGGTCGGCGTCGGTGAACAGACACCAGTCGAGTTTCGCTTCCAGCATGCCGTGACGAACTGAATAGCCCTTGCCTCGGTTGCCTGGATTCTTCACGACACGCATGTTGGCGTTGCGGGAAGCAAAGGCATTCGCGGCAGCGACGGTGCCGTCACGAGAGCCATCATCAACGACGATAATCTCGTGCTGGTCCCACGGAGCGGTGACGAAATACTCTTCGATCCTACGCAGGGTTTCCGGGAGCCTGGACTCTTCGTTATAGGCCGGGATGACGATGGAAATGGAGCGCGTCAAAAGCGTTCGGGGGACGAACACTTATAATAACTGATTACCCCTCAGTAGCAGATTTAGAGAACGGAACGGAGACCCCCTTTTGTCGCTGGAAGACGGATTAGCTGCGCAGCCTGCTGCGCGAGATCAACAGATGGAGCAGCGCGCCACGCGCGTGAGTGAGATTGAAGCCCTGGGCTACAGGCCTTTTGGCAAACGCTTCGACTTCACCCACACGATTCCGGACATCCTCCGCGACTACACCGGCAAGCCCGCCGAGGAACTGACTCCCGAAGGCCAGCCGCCGGCCGTCCGTGTCCGCATCGCGGGCCGCATCCAGACCATTCGCCGCATGGGCAAGGCCGGCTTCATGCATATCCAGCAGAACGGTGGCCGCCTGCAGTTGTACGTCAAGAAGGACCAGGTACCGGAGCGCGATTACGCCTTATTCGGCCTGCTGGACCTGGGCGATATCATCGGCGCGGAAGGTTATCTGTTCATCACGCGGACCGGCGAACTCAGCGTCCATGTCGAAACTCTGGAGTTCCTGTCAAAGACCCTGCTCGCCATGCCCGAAAAGTTCCACGGTCTGGAAGACGTGGAAACCCGCTACCGGCAGCGCTATCTGGATCTGATCTCAAACGGCGAAGTCCGCGACGTGTTCGTCACTCGCGCCAAAGTGGTGTCATCCATTCGCCGACAGCTGGAAGAACGCGGCTTCATTGAAGTGGAAACTCCGATGATGCAGGCAGTGTATGGCGGCGCTGCGGCACGCCCATTCGTCACGCATCACAACACGCTCGATATTGATCTCTACCTCCGCATCGCGCCGGAGCTTTACCTGAAGCGTCTGATTGTCGGTGGTCTGGAGCGCGTCTTCGAGATCAACCGCAACTTCCGGAATGAAGGCGTTTCCACCCGCCACAATCCGGAATTCACGATGGTGGAGTTCTACCAGGCCTACACCGATTACAAGGGCCTGATGGACCTGACCGAAGAGATGCTGAAGACCATCGCCATCGACGCTACGGGCTCAGCAGTGGTTCGTTTCGGCGACGTCGATCTCGATTTTGGCAACATCCGCCGTATGACGATGCGCGAAGCGGTGCTGGAGCATTGGGAGGGCGAAGGCCAGCCCACACCGGAGCAGGTCCGTGACGCCGAATGGCTTCGTTCTGCCTCCGGTAAGGCGACCGCGGGTGAGGCACTTGCCCACCTGTTCGAAGTCCACGCCGAAAAGAAGCTGATTCAGCCGACCATCATCTACGAATTCCCGGTGGAAGTCTCGCCGCTCGCCAACAACAACATCGACGACCCCACAATGGTGGATCGCTTCGAGATCATCATCGCCGGCATGGAGATCGGCAACGCCTACACCGAGCTCAACAACCCGATTGAACAGCGCAAGCGGTTCGATGGTCAGCTGGACATGCGCGAACGCGGCGACGATGAAGCGCACCAGATGGATGAAGACTACCTCCGCGCCATGTCCTACGGCATGCCGCCGACAGGTGGCGAAGGGCTCGGTATTGACCGTCTGGTGATGCTGATGACGAACCGGCAGTCGATCCGCGATGTGATCCTGTTCCCGCTGCTTCGCCCAGAGGGCGAAATCGGCATGGCCGCCAAACTCCGCAAGCTGTCAGAAGGTTAAGCTTTGGCTTCGTTTGAACTCACAGTAGCGGGCCGTTATCTGCGCGCCCGTCGCGGGGAAAAGGTGATCCCCGTCATTACTGTGATTTCCGTGGCGGGGGTGGCCGCCGGGGTAATGGCGCTGGTGATCGCGCTTGCCGTCAACAATGGCTTCCGCAGCACGCTACAACGCAGTCTGCTGGGAGCAACTTCGCATGTGGACATCGTGGAAAAGGAACCGGGCGAGGGCATCACCAACTGGAAACAGCTGGCCCCGCGCCTCAGTGCCCTGCCCCATGTGACCGGCGTGTCTCCTGTAATTTACGACCAGGTTTTTCTCAGTGGCCCGAAGAACTCCAAAGGGGCCATCGTGAAGGGCGTGGATGTAAGAAGCGAACTCGCCACCAACGACCTGCTGCGCAAGCTGAAGGCCGGTTCGGTGGATCGCCTGACCGAAGACGACAACGGCCTGCCGGGCGTGATTCTGGGCTCCCGCCTGGCCGATGAATCGGGGGCGGTGCTGAACAGCGTGGTGACTTTGATGAGTCCGCAGGGGAATCTGACGCCCTTTGGCCCGGAAGCGAAATCGCAGCGTTTCCGTGTGGTCGGGATCTTCGAATCCGGCTTCTACGAACTGGATCAGGTGTGGTCCTACGCGCCGATGGCTTCCGTGCAGAAGCTGCTGGGAATCGGCAATGTCGTGAACGAGATCGAACTTCGCGTGGATGATATCTATCGCGCGGAAGCCATCGGTGTGGAAGCCGAGAAGGTAGCCGGGAAGCGCTATGTCGCAACGAACTGGCAGGAGAAGAACAAGGGTCTGCTCAATGCGCTCAAGATGGAGCGGATCGTCACCGCCATTACGATCGGCCTGATTGAACTGGTGGGGGCGCTGAACATCCTGATCACGCTGACGCTCATCGTGCTGACGCGACACAAGGATATTGCGGTCCTGATGGCCATGGGAGCGAAACAGGCACAGATTCGGCGGATCTTTGTGATCCAGGGGGCGCTGATTGGTGCCACCGGCACCGTTTTGGGGCTCGTGATCGGCTACCTGTTTTGTTATTTCGCCGATACCTACCGCTGGATCCCCCTCGACGAGTCGATCTACGCGCTCAGCTTCGTCCCGTTTGAACCGGGCCGGTGGGATGGAATCTGGGTCGCACTGGCCGCGATGGGCGTCAGCCTGGCCGCAACACTCTATCCCGCGCGCAACGCAACCCGGGTGACGCCGGTCGAGGTTCTACGATACGAATGATGCCTGCCGCAGCCAAACCAAAGAACAAAGCCGAACGGGAAGCCCGCGTCAAACGCATCCTGGAACTCCTGGACGAAGCCTACCCCAACGTAACGTGTGCCCTGCACCACACCAACGCCTGGGAACTGCTGGCGGCGACGATCCTTTCGGCACAGTGCACCGACGTTCGCGTGAACATCGTCACGCCTGGCCTCTTCGCGAAATATCCAACTATTCAGGATTTCGCCACGGTCCGCCCCGAAGTCCTGGCCGAGGACATCAAGTCCATCGTCTTCTTCAACAACAAGGCGAAATCCCTGGTTGGTGCGGCCAACATGATTCTGCATGAGTTCGGTGGCGAAGTGCCACGCACGATCGAAGAACTGGTAAAGGTCCCCGGCGCTGCGCGCAAGACCGCCAACGTGGTTCTGGGGACCGTGTACGGCATCGCCTCCGGCATCGTTGTTGACACCCATGTACAACGCCTGTCGAACCGGCTCGACCTGACGAAGAACGCAGAGCCTGTAAAGATCGAACAGGACCTGATGAAGATCATCCCGCAGAATAAGTGGATTCAGTTCTCGCACCAGATGATTCACCATGGCCGCGGCCCCTGCGTCGCCCGCAAACCGAAGTGCACCGAGTGCAATATGACCTCTCTTTGCTACGCGCCGGATCGCACGTAGAGATTTTCATGGGTCTT
>CANIHR010000401.1 GCA_947467185.1 Bryobacterales bacterium | reverse complement strand
CGGCCCATGGCGTCCGCCGGGGTGGTTCTGCTGCAATTGACCTCGCCTACGTCGCCTGTGGGCGGCTGGACGGCTTCTGGGAGATCGGTCTGGCCCCCTGGGACATCGCCGCCGGAGTCCTGCTGGTGGAAGAAGCCGGTGGTGCCCGCTCCGACATGAAGGGGGGAGTGCATCAGATCCGCTCGCCCCACTTGCTGACAGACAACGGCCTGATTCACAACGAAGTGCTGGAAGTCTTCGGTGCCCTCTGGCGTGGAGAAACTCTCCACCCCCTGCCACCGGTCACTTCGTCCGGTCTTTAAACAAACACGGCAGTTGATTCGCAATCCACGGAGTTATTCTACTTTCGACGGCGTGTAACCCTTGCTCTTGATAAACGCCGCGGCCCGCGACCGCGTCTCCGGCAAAACATAAAAGAACGCCCCCACGCGAGTCCGCCGGAACACGACCCCACCCTCGTACTCGTCCGTCTCCACTCCGTAGTCTAGGCCTTCGGCGGTCAGCAGATCCTCCAGGTCCTTCGCATCGCGCAGGCTCTTGGCAATGTATAAAAGCGATGCCTCCGCCCCTTCAAAGAAGGTACTTTCCTGCCTCATAGCGTCTTCGCGCACTTCGTGTGAGAATTTTTCGGGGTCAACGGCACTATTTTACTTCGATGCCTTCCGCCCCATCCACACTCCCTCCTCCCGTCTCGAATTCCCTCACCCCGGAGGAAGAACTCTACTGGCTCGCCCTCCGTCTGGTGCCCGGTCTTGGTACCCGCCGTTCCGCTCAGTTACTCGAACGCTTCGGTGGCCCGCAAGCGATCTTCCGCGCCGACCCGCGTGACCTCGAAGAATGCGGCCTCAGCGGCGGCATCGCCCGCTCCGTCTCCAGTGGGTGCAGTTTCGATGAAGCGGCCACCCAGCAGGAAATGATGCGCAAGGCCGGCACTCAGCTCATCACCCTCAACGACTCCCGCTACCCCGACCGACTCCGGGAAATCTTCGACCCGCCCCCCATCCTCTTCGCCCGGGGCAACGTTGACCTGATGGACTCCGTCTGCCTCGCCGTCGTCGGCACCCGCCACCCCACCACCTACGGTGTCGCCGCCACCGAACGACTCTCCGCCGATCTTGCCCGCGCCGGACTCACCATCGTCTCGGGTATGGCGCGTGGTATCGATACTGCATCACACCGCGCCTGCCTCAGCGTCGAAGGTAATACGATCGCTGTGCTCGGCTGTGGCGTTGATATCGTCTATCCCTCGGAAAACAGGAAGCTGGCGGCCGACATCGCCGCTCGAGGCCTGCTGATCTCCGAGTTTCCGATGGGCTCCACCGCCTTCCCCCAAAACTTCCCCATCCGAAACCGGATCGTCAGCGGCCTCAGTGCCGGCCTGCTCGTTGTCGAAGGCGCGCAGTACTCCGGCTCCGGCATCACCGCGCGCCTCGCGCTCGACCAGGGCCGGGAACTGTTCGCTGTTCCCGGCAACATCACCTCGAAGATGAGCTGGGGACCCAACCTGTTGATAAAGCAGGGCGCTCGCCTCGTGCAGGACTGGAACGACATCGTTGTCGACCTGCCTCAGGTCGATCAGCGCCGCCTCATCGCCGCCGGCCGCCAGCGCATCCTGGCCCTCGAAGGTGGCGATGCCGCTGAATCCTCCGCCGCGGCAACTGCATCCAACCAGCCAGAAGGCCAGCTACCCGAACCGCAGGCCCGGGCAGCACGCCGAGTCCTTCAATATTTAAAGACAGACGCAGTCGTCCACCTCGACGTTTTGGTCGAATCCATCGACGACATGTCCCCCTCGGAAATCATCGCGGCACTCTTTGAACTGGAGATACTTGGCCTGGTCCGTCAGCAACCCGGACGTAACTTTGCTAAAGTGTGGTAGCCAGTGGAACCCGGGGCGCAACGGAGCCGGAGACGAAATCGTCATCCGGTCCGCATCTGCGAACCAGCGGTGAATCGACGGCGCTCTCGTAAGCGCCGCACTGGTGGTTTATTCTGGGAAAGCATTCTCAAACGAACATGGCAAAAGCTCTGGTAATCGTCGAGTCGCCGGCCAAAGCGAAGACGATCAACAAGTACCTCGGGAAAAATTTCATCGTGAAGGCCTCGCTGGGTCACATCAAGGACCTGCCGAAGCGTGACCTTGCGGTGAACGTCGAAAACGGCTTCCGTCCCGAGTACGTGGTGATTGAAGGTAAGAAGAAGCTGATTCAGGAATTAAAGGATGCGGCCAAAAAGGTCGACTCCATTTACCTCGCGGCCGATCCTGATCGCGAAGGTGAAGCCATCTGCTGGCACTTGCAGGAAGAGCTGAAGCCCAAAAAGCCTGCCGCCGATGGTTCCGACCCGAAGTTCTACCGGGTCATGTTCAACGAAATCACCAAGAAGTCCATCGAGAAGGCCTTCGAAAAGCCCCTCGACGTGAATGTGAACCTGGTAGATGCCCAGCAGGCGCGCCGTGTTCTCGACCGCCTCGTGGGCTACAAGATCTCCCCGCTGCTCTGGGATAAGGTCCGCCGCGGCCTCTCAGCCGGCCGTGTGCAGTCCGTCGCCGTCCGCGTCATTGTGGACCGTGAACGCGAAGTCCGCGCCTTTATTAAGGAAGAGTACTGGACGATCGACGCCGGTCTCTCCGCAAAGAAGCCGCCCCAGTTCTCGGCTCGGCTCCTCCGCCGTGACGACGAAAACGTTGTCATCCCCGACGAAGCCACCGCCACCGCGCTGGTCACTGACCTCGAAGGTGCCCGTTACCTCGTCCGCTCCGTTGGTACGAAGGAAAAGAAGCGCAATCCGGTCGCGCCCTTCATCACCTCCACCCTGCAGCAGGACTCTTCCCGCAAGCTTCGATTCAGCGTGAAGCGCACCATGATGCTGGCGCAGCAACTCTATGAAGGCGTTGAACTCGGCGAAGAAGGCCTCACCGGTCTCATCACCTATATGCGTACCGACTCCACCCGTGTGTCGGACGACGCTGTAACGGAGCTTCGTGGCTTCATAGAAGGGAAGTTTGGGCCGCAGTACCTCCCGGCCGCCCCGAACGCCTGGAAGTCCAAGAAGGACGCCCAGGACGCCCACGAAGCCATCCGCCCCACCTCTGCCCTCCGGACTCCCGAGGAAGTTGCAAAATTCCTCGCCGAAGACCAACTGAAACTCTACCGCCTGATCTGGATGCGTTTCGTCGCCTCCCAGATGAACCCGGCCGTCTTCGATCAGACCACCATCGACACCGGTGCGGCCGGCAAGAGCGGTGCCAATTACATCTTCCGGACCACCGGGTCCGTCCTTCGCTTCGACGGCTTCCTGGCCGTCTACGAAGAAGGCAAGGATCAAAAGGACGAGGAAGACGAAGAGCTGAAGCACAAGCTCCCGGCCGTTACCGAAGGCGAGGAACTCCGTTTCCGCGTGCTGGAACCCGAGCAGCACTTCACCGAGCCGCCCCCCCGCTACACGGAAGCCACGCTCGTCAAAAAGCTGGAAGCCGATGGCGTGGGCCGTCCGTCCACCTACGCCTCTATTCTTTCCACCATCCAGGAGCGCGAATACGCCTCCAAGGAAGGTGGCAAATTCCGCCCCACCGAACTCGGAATGGTCGTCACCGACCTCCTTCTCGAGAGCTTCAACGACATTTTCGACGTCCGCTACACCGCGCGGATGGAAGAAGAGCTCGACAGCATCGAAGACGGAAAGCTCGACTGGCGCGATGCCATCGGCGAGTTCTACGAACGGTTCACGAAGGATCTCGACAGCGCCGAGACCAACATGACCAACATCAAGCGGATGGAAAAGCCCACCGACTTGTTGTGCGATAAGTGCGGAAAGCCGCTGGTGATTAAGTGGGGCAAGCACGGCAGTTTCCTCGCCTGCACCGGCTATCCCGACTGCACTTATACCCGCGAGCTGACCGTCGATCTGCCCGATATCGAAGGCGCCGATCTCTCCGATCAGGGCGACGAAGAATATTGCCAGAACTGCGGCCGGACCATGGTCCTCAAGAAGGGGCGTTTCGGTACGTTCTACGCCTGCTCGGGCTACCCCGACTGCAAGACCACCAAGCAGATCGGTGGCGCGCAGAAGAAGCCAGACGTCATTCTTGAAGAGAAGTGTCCCACCTGCGACAGCAACCTGGTTCTCAAAACCGGACGCTTCGGCGAGTTCACGGCGTGCAGCAACTATCCGACGTGTAAATACGTGAAGCAGAAGACGATCGGTGTGAAGTGTCCTGAATGCAGCGAGGGCGATATCGTGGAGCGCCGTTCCAAGCGCGGCAAGACGTTCTTCGGGTGCCATCGCTATCCCGACTGCGAATTCGTAGCCTGGGCCAAGCCGGTCATGGAAGAGTGTCCGGAGTGCCACAGCCCTTACATGACGGAGAAATTCCTCAAGGCCGGGGCGTTCCTTGTCTGCCCGAACGCCGAGTGCAAGTACAAAAAAGAAATGCCGATTACCGAAGAAACTGCCGTAGCAGTCTAACTGGTTG
>CANIHR010000400.1 GCA_947467185.1 Bryobacterales bacterium | reverse complement strand
TGCCGGAACTGGAAAGCCGGGCCCATTTCCTGGGAATCGCCGCCCAGGCCATGCGCCAGATTCTGGTGGACCACGCCCGCCGCCGCAAGGCGGGGAAGCGTGACGGCGGCATCCGCGTGGAATTGAATCCCGCGATTTCCAGCGAAGCCGAGCCGGATGACTCCCTGCTCGCTCTCGACGGCGCACTCCAAACCCTGGAGCGCAATGATCCCGGCAAGGCACGCTTGGTGGAAATGCGCTTCTTCGGTGGTTTTACAGCTGAGGAGACCGCCGAAATCCTCGGTCTGACCGTCGATTCCGTCCGGGGCCAGCTCCGCATGGCCCAGGCCTGGCTCCGCCGCGAAATGGCGCGGGAATTGAAGCTCGACGCTGCAAATAACGACGGCAAAAACCGCAGTTAATCGTAGACGCCGAAATCATGGAACAGTGGAATCAGGTCGAGGAGCTTTTCCTTGCCGCCGCCGAACTGCCGCCCGCCGGTCGAACAGTCTTTCTGGACGAGCATTGTGACAGCCCCGAACTCCGCCGCGAAGTCGAATCGCTGCTGAGTTACGACAGCGGGAATACCCAGCCCTTCGCTCCCATCATTGAGGAGAGCGCCGTCAGCATGGTGTTGGGCGAGGCGATGATCGGTCGCCGGATCGGTCCCTGGCGGATTACTTCGACTCTCGGGCACGGCGGGATGGGGGCCGTTTTCCTCGCCGACCGAGCTGATGCACAGTTTCAGAAACAAGCGGCTATCAAATTCATTCGAAGTGGTTTAGGTGATGCAGGAGCGCAGTCGGATGCCATCGGGCGCTTTGTCCGCGAACGCCAGATCCTGGCGAACTTTAACCACCCGAATATCGCCAGGCTCCTGGACGGCGGTACCACGGACGAGGGTATTCCTTACCTCGTTATGGAGTACGTTCAGGGCGTGCCCATCGATGTCTGGTGCGAATCCCGACATCTGAACGCCGGCCAGATCTGCGAGCTTTTCTGCCAGGTCTGCGACGCCGTCTCGTACGCCCACCGAAATCTGGTGGTCCATCGGGACCTGAAGCCGACCAATATTCTCGTCAACGCCACCGGAGCCCCCATGCTCCTCGATTTCGGTATCGCCCGGCTTCTCGACCAGGGGGCGTCCGATCAGACCCGGACCGTGCTGTTCGCCCTGACGCCTGAGTACGCCAGTCCCGAGCAGATCCGGGGCATCCCGGCGACCACCGCGACCGACGTCTACTCTCTGGGAGTCGTCTTTTACCGGCTTCTTACCGGCGCGCCGCCGTACAAGGTCAACTCGACCTCGGTTCTGGAACTGGAACGCAGCGTCTGCGAACAGCACCCACTACGGCCGTCGGAGTCGGCACCGGACCGCCGGATCGCTGCCGATCTCGACAATATCGTCCTCATGGCCCTCCGAAAGGAACCGGAGCGACGGTACAGTTCGGTCGAGCAGTTCAGTGAGGATGTCCGCCGCTACCTCCGCGGGCTGCCCGTCATCGCCCGCGAGGACACCCTCGGCTACCGGGCAGGGAAGTTCGTCCGCCGCCACCAGGTGGGAGTTCTGTTGGGAACGGCCGCAGCTCTCGGTCTGGTCGTGGCGACACTGGTCACGGCCCGATCGGCCCAGCGGGCGGAACAGGCGAGGCAGGTAGCCGTTGAACAGCGTGAGCGGGCCGAGCGGGAGCATCTCATCGCCGAACAGGAACGGGACTCCGCTTCCGCCGCTTCCCGGCTCGCCAATCTTCGGGCGCAGGAAGCGGAAACCGAGCGAGCGAAGGCCCAAAAGCGCCTCAGGGACCTCCTCGAAATGGGGAACGCTACCCTGTTTGGCATCCAGGGGACACTCGAGCATCTGCCCGGCGCAATGAATGCGCGCCGTGACGTTATCACTACTACTTTGAAGTACTTAGATGGCCTTTCTGAAACTTCTGCGGGAGATCAGGATTTGGGCCGGATGCTGGTGAGCGGCTATACCCAGATGGGCGATGTCCTCGGTTTCCCGGGCCGTGCCAACCTCGGCAACACCGAAGGCGCCATCGAAGCCTGGCGAAAGGCTTCGGCCATCCTGGCGAAGCTCCCCGACGCCGGCATGCGCCACCGTCTGCAGGCTTCCGGTCTCCGCCAACGGGTCGGCGTTGTCCTCGAAAGCAAGGACCAGATTCCGGCGGCCATTCGTGAGTTTCAGGCAGCACTGGCGATCGCCAAAACCCTCACTCGGGACTTCCCGAAAGATCCCATAGCTGTATCACAGGAAGGGATTTACGAGCACAACATCTTCACCGCCTCGATGACGCTGAAGGACCCCACCGCCCTCGATCACAACCTGCGGGAAATCGCCGCGATGGAGCGCGCCGCCAGTCTGGCGCCGACCAACGACGAGGTGCAACTCGGCCTTGCCAGCGCCTACGCCAGCCGCGGGACGGCACTGGTGCAGTTGGGCCGCCTGGATGAAGCCGAGAAGGAATATCGGCGGAGCCTGGTGCTCCGGGAGGCTCTTCTGACCCGGCACCCCAATGACATCCTGTCTCTGGCGGGTATTGCGCGCCTCTGGATGCGTCTCGCCATGCTGCAAGGGGCACAGTGGCAGCCGAACCAGGGGAATGCGAAGGCGGCGGCGGAAAACGCCACGAAGGCCCTGGCCATCTATGAGAAGCTGACCCTCGCCGACCCTGGCGACCGGAAAGCCAAAGGCGACTACGCGATGGCCCTCGCGTACACGGCGATCATCGCGGATCCACCGTCGGAGAACGGTCGACTGCGGCAAGCCATCGCCCTGCTCAACGAACTCCGGGCCGCCCAGCCGAACCAGGTGAGTTACCGCAAGGACGCTGAACTGGCCTCCGAGTACCTTGCGCGCCGCCTGGGTCAGAAAAACTAGTCTTGAATCAGCTTGAGGATCATGCCTGTATCTGTAGCAATCCAAACGTTTTTCTCGTCTGGTCCGGCAATGATCGCGGAGTGTGCAACTGCCTTGTAGTCGACCGTCATTTCGGTCCACGTCTGCAGGTCGGTGCTGGTCAGAACCTTCAGACGGCCCGGAATCGGGCTGTTATAAACCGGGCCGGAAGGCTCATACCCGGCGAGTAGCGCACGGTTGGACCCCGAGAAAACCCGGACATCGGTGATCGCCCGATCCTTTTTCGCGAAGGAACTGACGCTCTTGCTGGTCTTCAGATCTATCTTCATCACTTCGCTGGGGATGTCAAAGGCATCCTTGAACGACACGAGGCCGAGGCCGACACCCTGCGGAGCGAGGCTCACCCGGGTGACCTGGCCGAACACGGAAGCTTCGCTCTTGGTCCACTTCTTGCCGCCGTCCACGGTCTGCAGCAGGACGGTGTAGTGAGGAACCTGTTTCCGCTTGATGTTCTCGGGTTCCATCCAGTCCGGTCCACCCCGGCGGGGCGGAACGTTCCAGCCGGAGATCAGTCCCTTGTCGCCGACGAACGAGATTTCCCCGAACGTCGTGTACAGCGGATTGGTATCAATCTCCTTGAGAATCTCGAGCGGCGCCCAGGAATCGCCGCCGTCGATGGTCTCGAAAACGCGCTTCTGGAGTCCCGCAGCATAACCGTGTTCGGGCGTCAGGAACCAGACGCGGAGCATCCCGGAGGGGGCGCGGGTCAGTTTGGTCCAGCTACGGCCGGATTCCACCGTCTTCCAGATGCCCTTCTCGGTCACCATCCAGCCCCTGGATTCATCGAGGAAGAACATGGCGAGACCGACTTCCTTCACCGGCGTCTCGGTCCATTTCTCGCCGCCATCGCTGGTGATTAGGACGACTGGTTTGTCCTTTTCTTTTCTGTCGGTTACGTAGCCACATGCAATACCGCGCTTGAACGTCGGAAAAGCTAGGTCGTTGATCGTGAGCGTGCTGTCGAGCTGCCGGTAGCGGTACTGAACATCCCAGTGCTCGGCGGCGCCCAGCGAAAAAACGGTCAAAAGCAGAGAGGTGGCGATACGGCCAAAGGTCATAGATTCATACTCCGGCCCTTACCGGGCCCGGAGGAAAGGACGAGCGCCGCGTGGTTCACGGATTCAAGTATTTCGGGGGACATCCGGGCGAGGGCCAGCGCACAGCCCACCTGTTCTCCCAGAGTTGTGAGGACTTCCATCTCGCCGCCCGTATGCTGGTGCGGCTGCCGATGCTGGACGTTGATGACGCCCACCACCCGGTTCCGGGCGATAACAGGAGCCGACAGGAACGCCTCGAAATTATCTTCGGGAAGTTCTCCGAAGTATTTGAATCGAGGGTCTTTATTCGCTTCACGCGAGATCGCCAGCAGACGACGTTCCCGGGCTACCCAGCCCGTGAGACCTTCGTTCAGTTTCAGGCGAACCCGCCCGATCTGCGCCTCGTGGTGCGCATTCGATGCACACAAAACGAGGTCCAGATCATCACACAGATAGACTAGGCACGAGTCGCACCCGGTAAATTCCACTACGAGGGACACGATTCCCTGCAGCACTTCCTGCAGCGTCATGTCCCGAACCATGAACCGGCTCACTTTTTGAAAGAG
>CANIHR010000399.1 GCA_947467185.1 Bryobacterales bacterium | reverse complement strand
CAGGCGCGCGGCGATGGCCTTTGCGTTTGCTTCGGCCCTGACGCTGTGTGCAGCAGTCATTCCCATTTCTCACTTAGATCCCGCTACCGCAAAGGCGTTTGACGACTACGTCGCAGCCTACGAGAAGGGAGATTATGCGAAATTCTCCTCTTCGGGCAAGCTATGGGTGGACCGGCAGTGCTGCAATTGTTGCGGAAAACCGGGTGCCTTCGACGAAGGTAAGAACGTGGTAGAGCCGAGAGAAAACAAGGATGTGGCGAACGGCAGCATTCACCACTTTTCGGGTTCCATGCGGGTGAAGGGCGCAACCATTGAGATGGTTCGCAAAGTGATGCAGGATTACCCGAACTATCTGAAATACTACAAGGGCGACCTGGGCAGCGCCAAAGGGGAACGCCTGCCGGATAGTACCCCGGAAGATGAGCACTACCTGACGAACCTGTTTCTTGTGCAGAGCACGCTCTGGATCAGCGTGACGTACGACTCGCACTACGATGTCCACTACAAACGGCTCGACAAGAACCGCTGGGTGGTGAAGTCGGCATCAACCAGCTTCCGCGAACAACGAGATCCGAAGAATGCGGCCGCCGGGTTGTTCCCTGAGGGCGACGACCACGGGTTCCTGTGGCGGAGTAATACCTACTGGTACGTGCGTGAGCGGGACGGTGGCCTGGATATGCAGGTCGACAGCATGTCGCTGTCGCGGCAGAGTCCGACAGGTTTTGGCTGGTGGGGTACTAAGCGGACGAAAGACGCGGTGGACAAGATGCTGCGTGATACAAAAGCTGCCATTGAGAGCATTAAGTAGTTCAGCGCAGATGCCCCGGCGTCCAGCGCAGTTTGACCGGTTTGGCTTCACGCAGAGTTGCATTGACTTCTTCCAGCGAGCCGAAGAAACCTCCAAAGCTGTTTTCCAGATGCTTCGGGCGGCGGCAGGTCTTGCTGAAATCGCGGTGGCGAAACTGTCCCGTGGCGGCGATCACAGCGGTGCCCATCACACGATATTCATGTGTACCCTGCGCCCACGCGAGGCCGTTCGGAGTATCGTGCCAGACGGCAAATCCCATGCGTTTAATTTTCGCTAACGAGTGGTGGGGAAGTCCACTCCGGTTACCCAGGGTTCGTGGTTCTGGCCGAACGCCAGGTGCAGGCGGTAGGGCGCGTTGGCGTGCGCCTGCAGTTGGGTGCTGAAGGGCCGGGGAACATGGATCTGCAGCGGCAGATCCGAAACCACAGCGGTGAGTTGGCTCTCATACCCCTGGATGGTCAGGATGGCTGGCAGAATCAGGACGCGGTTCGGGTCCGGGT
Organism: Bryobacterales bacterium; assembly: GCA_947467185.1. GTDB lineage: Bacteria > Acidobacteriota > Terriglobia > Bryobacterales > Bryobacteraceae > BOG-234. The sequence goes on along the minus strand of CANIHR010000399.1, from coordinate 3,236 downwards.
GTTTTTCGCGCAGAATGTCGGCAGTGGGGGCGGCAGCTATCAGCGTCAGCTCTGGATTCCCGGGTGTGTTTTCCAGCGCTACGAACCCGCGGCGTGACGGCTGACGCCGGTAGTGGACCCTGGCGTCGGAAGTCCCCGGAGAAACCGAACAATCGAAGCCAAGTTGCTCCAGGTCAGCCTTTGACACCCAGGGTTTTGACAGTTGCCAGCGAACTGTCAGGTCGACGCCCGATTCGTGAATGGTGACGGGCGATAACTGCTCCTCGGTCAGGGTGACGACGGCTTCCGGTGTTCCCGCCCGATTGGCCGCAACGTGGAGGAGTGCTGCGGCGTTGGCGACCAGAATCAGACCGGCCGCGGCTATCAGGGACTTCATGCCTGCCTCCTCATGTATTTCAGTGCGACCACAACACCGGCACCGAAGAGACCCATGATGGCGAAGAACAGCCAGGCGGGCATGGAGGCCCACCACCAGTGATAGAAGCGGGAGACAAGCAGGAAGCAGAAAAATGCCGCGCCCAGGTTTGCCTGCGTTGCCCACTGACGCCGGACTCCCTGCCAGATGGAGGCAGCAGCCGCCGCGATCCCGAGAATCTCGTAGATGGCCTGAGTCACATTGGTGTCGAAGGGCAGATAGCTGACCATTTCACCTTCGGACAGGCCGGTGATGGCGATAAAAAATGCCAGCATTCCGAGGACGCGATAGACCATGTCGAAGGAGGGGTTCTGACGGTGGCGAATTGCGAAGGGCACTGACCAGACAGCGACGCCGAGAAGGCAGGCATTTTCGGGGCGATTCCCGAGATCGAGCCAGTGATGGCCCATTGCGGCTGTCAGCGCGGAACAGGCCCAGGTAAGAAGCAGGATGATCGCGATGGTGAGCTGGATTCGCTGCCGGTAGCGATAAGCCAGGATGAGAGCAAAGAGTCCCCACGCGAGGAATGCCCGTTCGGAAGGCGCGATGTTGAAGATCTGCCCGAGAACGGAGAGATTCAAAACGAAAGCGGCCAACGCGATCAGCGACAGCAAGCCCGCGAAGTACAGTGTCCGCTCCCGTTTGGCGGCGAATTCGGTGGCAAACAGCAACGCAAGAGGGGCGGCAGAGACGAACAACACCTGCGGCAGGATATCCAGATTGCCCCAGTAGTGCTGGAAGAAGAGGACGAGGGAAGCAGAAAAGGCGACACCACAGAGAGCAGAGGCGATGCGCATGCCCCAGGACATGCTGCCCTGAACGGCGGAAATATCGACATCGAACTGTTGTTCGAGTGAGTGGAGCGAGGTGTTAGCCCAGCAGTCGAAGCGCTCTCGCTGTATATCCGTCAACTGAAGGACTTCGGCAATGTCAGGCGCGGAAAGCTCTTCGCGCAGGCCCCGGATGCGGTCCGCCTTCCGCTGCGCCTCTGCCCTGTCTGCCACTGGCTGACTCCGTTTATCATCATACGCCTTATCATGGACATCAGCGCCTTGTTCTCGATTCCCAACCTGTTTACGGCTCTCCGGATTTTCGCCACCCCCTTCATCCTGCGGGCACTGGCGGAGGGGCACTTTATTTTGGGTGGCTGGCTGGTGGGTATTGCGGCATTTACGGATCTGCTGGACGGGGCGGTGGCCAGGCGATTCGGGGGAGAAACGAAATTCGGGCAGTATCTGGATCCCATCGCCGACAAGATCCTGCTGAGCGCCGTCTACATCGGACTGGGGCTGGGTGGCGCAATCCCGATCTGGCTCCTGTTTGTGATCTTCGGGCGGGACCTCTGGATTCTGGCGCTTTCCGGCGTGGCGCTGCTGACGACAAAATATCGCGAACTGCAGCCAAGCAACTGGGGAAAAGCCAGCACGTACGCTCAGGTGATGGTGGCAGTGGGTGTTCTGGCAGGTAACGGATACCAGGACAATGACTTATTGGTGGTGTGCCGGGGCCTTTACTGGCTGATCACGTTCCTTGCCGCAATGAGTGCGGGCGATTACACGTGGCGCGGAGTAAGATGGTGGATACAAGACCGCCGACAGCACAATTGACCTGTCAGGCCGGTGGGAGTAGGCTTAGAGGTAGCCGGATCGCAGAATGAGCCGTTACGTTCCTGCACGCTATTATGTCTCGTTTGGTATAGTCGCTCTGGCGCTGGCGGGGTTCTCCGCCTGGCTGGGCGTCTCCTGGTCTCCGGCGCTCTTCCCGGCCGCCATGTTCTTTCTGACGGCTGCCCTTCTCCTCTCGCTGGCCGCCCGCCCCATCATCTCCGTTCATGACCAGCATATTGAGATCGGCAAACAGATTATCCCCTGGCAGGATATTCGCCGGGTGGATCGAACGGGCTGGATTTCCCCTCTGGCCGTTAAGCTGACGCTGTTCGACGAAGAAACGGTTTGGCTGGTCTACCCAGGTGAAGTAGACGCGTGCAAGCACCTTCTGCGGACGCTGCGACAGATGGCCAGTTGCGCCAAGATTGACGGGATTCCTTACCGGCAGTATTGGGGTGAAATGCTGGGGGCGCAGGAAGCACGGCGCCTCGCCTCTCCCCGGTACCGGGTGTTGCGGCCGGAAGATGAAGAAGAGGTGGAACGCCTCTACTTCCTGTTGAAGACGGTCGGGCATATTGGCCCCACCGGCCCTGAATCGCGTAATTCGAGCCGTCAGAATTCGGGCGACGAGCGGTAGGTACGCCAATCCCATGAGGTCTGTTTGTTCTTAAAATCCTGGCGGGGCCGCGCCTGCCTCATCGCTGTGGCAACGCTTGCCCTGATTTACCTGACTCGTGAAAAGGTCCTGTTCGCACTGGGCGAAATGCTGGTTCGCAACGAACAACCGTTTCACGCCGATGCGGTGCTGGTCCTGGGCGGCGACTACAGCGGCAACCGGATGCTGAAGGGCGCGCAACTGGTAAAAGACGGCTGGGCGCCAATCGTAATCATGAGTGGTGCCGGGCCGCAGTACGGCTTCTACGAATCTCAACTGGCAGTTGAATACGCCGTAAAGAAGGGCTATGACCGGAACACTATGGTTAGCTTCACCTACGCGGCAGTCAGTACAGCGGACGAAGCCGTTTTCGATATCCAGGAACTGCGCAAGCGCAAAATCCGATCCTACATCCTGGTCACAAGCCCGAGCCATTCGGCCCGCGCGACACGAACTTTCCAGAAGGTCGCCCCGGATCTGGCCGTCCGGAGCGTGATTTCGCCGGAACCCCACTGGAACAACGGTCGATGGTGGACGAATCGCGAAGGCAGAAAAATCT
>CANIHR010000398.1 GCA_947467185.1 Bryobacterales bacterium | reverse complement strand
GTGCTCTTGCCGGACTTCGACTTCTCGATCAGTTCGGCGCGGCGTTCGAGATACTCCTCCTCGGTCTCGCCCTTGCTCTGCTGGAGCCGGGCCTTCCCGAGAACGTTGTAGATGACGCCGGTGATGGGGATGCCCAGCGCCTGCTCGACGTAGTGCGAATAGATGGTGATCTGAAAATCCGTCCAGAGCCGTTCGAGGTAATCGCCATCGATGGTCGCGGCCGTCTTGTGTTCGAGGATGTAAGGGGCGTCGCCGATCCGAACGATGCCATCGACCTTTCCGGCCAGGGTGAAACTGCGGGACGACGCGCCGGTTGCCGGATTGACGATTGGGCCTTCGAAGGTCTTCTCAAGCGCGACGATCTCGAATTCTTCGTGCGGATAGCGCGCGACGTAGCCGCTCATTACGGCGCGAGCCAGATGCCAGTCGCGCTGTACGCTTTCGTCGGAGGCCCTGGCGCCGCAGGCGCGATCGATCAGTGCGGTGACCGCATCGAAATCACGGTGCTGGTGCCATAGCTGAAGGCAGTCATGGATCAGGGCTCCGAAGTACAGATTCGGGTCCTTGCCGTTCGGTGTCAGCCCGATGATGTAGCGGTACTCGGCGGCCTTCCGGCAATTCCGGAACAACGACAGCATGCTGTAGGTGGCGGTCATCCGGGCGTTCATCGGTGGCCTCCGTTGCGGAAGTACTCATCCGGCGAAAGTCCGGCGGCGGCGAAGGCTGTTCTGATCTGTCCGATTCTCCGCTCCAGTTCGAGCCGCGAAAGCCCGGTCTGCCGGCGAACGGCCTGTATCGAAAGGTTGGCGACCAGATGCGCGAGAGTTTGGAGTTCTTCGGGCAAACCGGCAAGTGCGCGGCGGACGTCAATACTCAGTTCGAGTGCAGGGCGGATATCCTCGCTGGCGGCTTCCTGGGCCAGTTCGTCTCCGGACTCATCGCAGGCGTTGCAGTCTGTAAACATCTGGCGCTCGAGATCCGCGCGCCGCGTTTGCTGGGTGGCGAGGACGAAGGCGCGGTTTCGAACGACTCCGTGCACGAAACCTTTCCAGTTCCCACGCTCGGGGTCGAATTTCGGCAGACGCTTCAGGCAGTCGAGCGCCATTTCCTGACGAAGGTCGTCCCATTCGTCGCTACCGAAACCGAAGTTAGTTTTCAGGAGGCTGGCGCGAAGTCCGGACTGTTGCATCAGATAAGGGGTGAATTCTGCGGGCGGCACCGCGATGGCCGCCATCATCGCCGCACCCCTTTCAAAGGGCGCTCGATCACCAGGCGCCAGGGAACCCCGTGACGGACGTCGATGCGCTCGATCGAGCCGTTGTACAGAAGTTCCAATTGGGCGAAGAGCCGGGTGACTTCCGCGCGCAGTTCGAAATCAACCTGATCGAGCTCCGGTCTCAGTTCCGGCTCGGAATCGAGTTTCACTTCGACCAGAACCGTCCGAGGAGGATTGAAAACTGGCTCGCCGCTGCGGACTTCCAGGCACTCGACGGAGCCGAAGTTCATCGACTGAAGCAGCCGCACGAATGCCTGGCGTGGCGCGGAGAGTTGGGAAAACCGTGTGACTGTTTTCATGGGCGGCCTCATTCACCCATCCCGGCGCGGTTGCGGACGAGGAATTCCTCGACGGCGGCGTGAACCCGGGGCGGCTGCGCGGCCGAGGGCTCGAAATCGTCGCGGCGCGAATCTCCCTTCAAGTCGCGGAGCAGGCGGACCCGAATCCGGTCGAGCCGTTTCATGAGGGTCCAAGTCAGATCGTCGTCAAGATGGTGAATGACCGCGACGCTGCCAATCAGCAGGGCGACATCGTCGAAGGCTCCCCGGACAGTGTTCGCGGTGCCGATTCCGGCGCGGGCGGGGTCTGGGCTTTGGTTTGGAGTGGCTTTGGTTGCAGAAGGTGGCGAATGCATCGTTTCCTCTGCCCTGGTCAGGGTTACATGTAACCGAAGCGGGCCATTTCCGGAGGCCACCGGAATTAAAGAACTGAAAATAAAGCAAATAGAGGTTGATTTTTTTCTGGCGGTGGGCTAAACCGTCGGTTACATGGAACCTTGGATACTGTTTGCCCTGTCTCGTAAACACCATAGGGTTGCTGGTGGATTGGGCTGCACCCGTCCGGTTGGCGTTCTGGTCAGGCCCGGGATTGGCGCGATGTCTTTAGTTGACATTGACGCCGGAACCAGTCCGAGTCGGATAATGATTGCTTAGGCGCGAGGGAGTCAGGATTATTGCGCGACAACCGCTGTGCTTGCAAGTCATCGTGGATGGAGAACATTAAAAAATGCACGCACATGACCGATTCTTGCCGGAATGGTTCAATCGCATCCGATCACGGCAGATCACCTTGCCGCGGTTCCAGCGGTTCGTGGCTTGGGGCCACAAAGAAGTTTCCGGGCTTCTGACGACGGTCCTGCGCGGGCTGCCGTCAGGAGCAGCGCTAATCCTTGAGGTCGGTGATGAAGAGAAGTTCAAGAGCCGCACCATGGTTGACGCCCCGGAGTCCGGCGAGAAAGTGGCGGAACAGCTCCTGGACGGCCAGCAACGACTCACGGCTCTGTGGCGAAGCCTGCATGACAAGTACCCGGACCGTACTTATTTGATCGGGTTCGAAGACGACCCCGTCGATGCCAAGATCAAGTTGCCTTACGTCGACGGTCAGGCTCGCTGGAATAAGAACGGCAATCGGTACCCTGTTTGGGTCGACGATCCAAAGGAGTGCTGGAATCGTGGCTTCATTCCGATAAGGCTGCTTCGACCGGACGACATCTTGAAGGAAATCCGCCAATGGATCGCCACGGCCGTGGCGGACACCCCTGAAAAGAAAGATAGTCTCTTCGACGAGATTATCGAGCTGCGCGATAAAGTGAAGGCGTTCAATATGCCGTACCTAGCTTTGCCAGCCCAGACTCGCAAAGAAGTGGCGCTGGACGTCTTCATAAAGATGAACACCAGTTCAGTGCGTCTTTCTACTTACGACATTGTCGTAGCGTTGGTTGAGGAGCATACGGGCAAATCACTGCATGAGCATGTCGAAGGGCTAAACGTCGCTGTGCCTCGGGCCAAAGACTATGCAGACCTGCCGAGCCTCGTCTTGGACGTGGTGGCCCTGCGCCAAGATCGGGTGCCCAGCCAGGCAGGGTATACAGGGATCAACTACACCACGTTGTTGGGCGAGTGGGACGTCGTCATCAAGGGCATTAAGGGGCTCGTTGGCTTTCTCGAGGACGAAAGCGTCTTCGATCTTCACCGGCTACCGAGCTATACGGCGCTGCCGGTGGTCGCTGCACTTTGGGAGCACCTGCCAACGCAGCCGGACAAGCTCGGGAATGCTCGTCATCTCTTGCGTAAATTCCTCTGGCGGGCATTCCTTACGTCTCGCTTCGAACAATCTTCGACGTCGAGCGCACTACAGGACTACCGCGGTCTCCGCAAGGTGCTAAGCAGCGGAGCAGGTGAGGACAGCGTGCCCATTCTCAGAGAAGAATCGTATCCGGTGCCCACTAAGGAAATGGTTCTGCAAGCCGACTGGCCAAAGCGAAACAGCATTCTGGGCCGCGGACTCCTTGGACTGCAGCTAAAATGCGGGGCCGAGGACATCGCTGATGGGGCGAAGGCCACAGCGGCCAGCATCACCTCCAAGGATCCTCACCGGGAGTACCACCACTTATTTCCAGCCTCCATTTTGGAGGACGCTGGGATTCCCCCCGAGCAGGTCTTCCGGGCTCTGAACTGCGCGCTAATCACGTGGCGAACCAACCGAACCATATCAAACAAAGATCCCCTTGCCTACCTCAAAGAGCGCGCGGATAACAGCGCTCTGGGAGAAGATGAGCTGAAGCGCCGGCTGAGGACGCATCTCATCCCGTACAAACAGTTGGCTGTGGGTTACGAGGGCATGTCAGACGATGAGCGGCGGGCGCAGGTAAAGATCGACTACGAGCTCTTCCTGTCTGCGAGAGCCGATCTATTTGTCAGGGCGGCGCAATTGGCATGTGCAGGGAAGGGCCTCGATTTGAGTGATATCTATGTCGGCATTGACTGAGCCGTCCTGCACGCTGTCAGAATCGTGTCGGAGACCATTCGGCACCGGGAGCGGCCTGTGCGCCGTTGGCCCGCGCGTTGCTTCCGCAGCATGCCTGTCTTCTGGCGGACACCGAGTGTGCGTTCTACCATATTTTTTAATAGTTCGGGAGCGCTTTGACTGCAGATTGAGCTGGACCGTCCCACTACGCGCACTTTCCGACAGCCCAACCCTTACGCTGCCGCTTCCCCTACTTCGAGGCATCCGATCGCGTCGAGCCATGTCGGCGGTGCGGTCCTTCTTTCTACCAAAGGGCACGTCAAGTGACACCCGCAACATCTGAAGCCACGGATTGGTTTGAGCCTTGCGGAACACTGCCTGAAATTGACTCGAAGTGGCGTCGTTTTCTCTCGGATCAGAATTGTCCGCCCGTTCTCGGACTGGCCCCATTGTCAGAGGATGAGTCCAAACTCATCTGCCAACTCGTGAGTGAGGAAGTGAATCAACACTCGCGGTCCCGCTCGTCTCGATT
>CANIHR010000397.1 GCA_947467185.1 Bryobacterales bacterium | reverse complement strand
GCCTGGTCGATCTGGAAATGCTGAAGGAAGCGATCACCGATAAGACGATCCTCGTCAGCATCATGTACGCCAACAATGAAATCGGCGTGGTCCAGCCGGTTGCAGAAATCGGTAAGATCTGCCGCGAGCGTGGTGTTCTGTTCCACACCGACGCCGTTCAGGCGATTGGCAAGATTCCGGTGGACGTGAATGCCGATAACATCGACATCGCCTCCATCACCGCTCACAAGCTCTACGGTCCGAAGGGCGTCGGCGCGCTGTATGTTCGCCGCCGCAACCCGCGCGTCCAACTCACTGCCCAGATGGACGGTGGCGGCCACGAACGCGGCATGCGTTCCGGCACCATGAACGTCCCTGGCATTGTTGGTCTCGGTGAAGCCTGCGCCATCGCCCAGCGCGAGATGGCCGCTGAAATCGAACACAGCCGCACGCTGCGCGACCGCCTGAAGGCGCGTCTCGAAGCCGGTCTCGACGAAGTCTACGTCAACGGCTCCATGGAACATCGTCTGCCGGGCAATCTGAACATCAGCTTCGCCTATGTCGAAGGGGAATCGCTGCTGATGGGCATCAACGATGTCGCGGTTTCCAGCGGTTCCGCCTGCACCTCGGCCACGCTCGAACCCAGCTACGTGCTGAAGGCCCTCGGCCTCGGCGACGAAATCGCTCACTCGTCCATCCGTTTCGGCATCGGCCGCTTCAACACGCAGGAAGAAGTGGATTACGTGGCCGACAAGCTCATCGACGTGGTCACCAAGCTCCGCGAACTTTCGCCTCTCTACGAGATGTTCAAAGAAGGCATTGATCTGAGCACCGTCCAGTGGGCGCACGACTAAATTTCATACGCAAACGATAATAAGGAGAGATTCAAATGGCATATTCCGATAAGGTTCTCGATCACTACAACACCCCCCGCAACGTCGGTTCGCTCGACCGCAACTCCTCCAGTGTCGGCACCGGCATGGTGGGCGCGCCCGAGTGCGGCGACGTCATGAAGCTCCAGATCCAGGTGAATGACGCGACCGGCATCATCGAAGATGCGAAGTTCAAGACCTTCGGCTGCGGTTCCGCGATCGCCTCATCCTCCCTCGCCACCGAATGGCTGAAGGGCAAGAGCGTCGACGAAGCGCTGCAGATCAAGAACACGGACATCGTCAACGAACTCAGCCTGCCCCCGGTTAAGATCCACTGCTCCGTGCTCGCCGAAGACGCCATCAAGGCCGCCATCTCCGATTACCGCAAGAAGCAGGGTTCGGAAGTGGCCGCGCCCGTGGCCCAAACGGTGGCGTAAGATGTCGACTGCCGTTGCCGCAGGCGTGGAAGTCACGCCCAAAGCCGTTCAGAAGATTCGCCAGACCTTCGAAAAGATGGGCGTCCAGGGCGGTGGTCTCCGCCTGGGCGTCCTCGGCGGTGGTTGCACGGGCCTGAGCTACCAGTTCAAGTTCGATTCCCAGCCCCGCCCGAAGGACAACGTCTTCGATTTCGACGGCGTGCAGATTTTCATCGACCCGAAGAGCCTGCTGTATCTTCACGGTCTGACCCTCGATTACAAGGAGTCCCTGATGCAGTCGGGCTTTGTGTTTGAGAATCCGAACGCGAAGAAGAGCTGCGGCTGCGGGAGTTCGTTCGCGGCCTAGCCGGCGACTCCCGAAATGACCTGTTGGAATTGCGGGGCAGATCGGCCCGCACGCTTCTGTGACGCCTGCAAGGCGCTGCAACCTCCTGTCCGCGAGTATTTCGCTTTCTTTGAACTCGAACCAAAGCTGGTCCTGGACGACAAGGACCTGCAGACCCGTTTCTACGCACTCAGCCGGAAGCTCCATCCCGATCTGTTCTCCCGGAAGTCTCCCACCGAGAATGAGTATGCGCTGGAAGCGAGTTCTGTATTGAACGACGCCTACCGTACCCTCCGTGATCCCATCGCCCGCCAGTTGTACGTTCTGAAGCTGGAAGGCTTCGACATCGGCGAGCAGTCCACCAAAGACGTCCCCCCCGAACTCCTCGAAGAAGTCTTCGAACTCAATATGGCGCTGGAAGAAGCACGCATGGGCGATGCAGATGCATTAGCGCAACTGCCCGGTTTCCGTGCCCGTTTCGAAGCCATGCGTGCGGAGACCGATCTGGCGATTGCCGCAGTTTCTGCCGCCTGGGACGCAACCCACGAAAAGCAACACCTGAACGACCTTCGCGGTCATCTCAACCGTCGTAAATACATCACCAACCTCATCGATAAAACGAATGTTCCAGATCGAGTTTGACAACCAACCGGACCTAGTCGTAGGCATTGACCTCGGCACCACCAACAGCCTCGTCGCGTGGATGAACCTCACCAAACCCGAGGTGATCCAGGGCGAGGACGGCGACAAACTCGTCCCCAGCATCGTGTCCCTCACCGAAGCCGGTGAACTGATCGTCGGTAATGCCGCCCGTCAGGAACTGATTGACCACCCCGAGCGCAGCATCTACTCCGTGAAGCGCCTGATGGGCCGCGGTGTTGAGGATGTTCGCGAAGAGCTCAAGCTTTTCCCCTTCCGCATTGCCGAAGGCAGCGAATCGGTGATCCGAGTGGCCCTGGGCGACAACACCTTCACGCCGCCCGAGATTTCATCGTTCATCCTGCGTCAGTTGAAGAAGAACGCCGAAGCGGCGCTCAATGCCCAGGTGACGAAGGCCGTCATCACCGTTCCCGCTTATTTCAATGACGCCCAGCGCCAGGCCACCCGCGATGCCGGACGCCTCGCCGGGCTTGAAGTGCTCCGCCTCGTCAACGAACCGACGGCTGCTGCCCTCGCCTACGGTCTCGACAAAAGAAAAGAAGGGATCGTCGCGGTCTATGACCTCGGCGGCGGAACCTTTGATATCTCGATCCTGAAGCTGCAGGATGGAATTTTCGAAGTCCTGGCCACCAACGGCGATACCCACCTCGGCGGCGACGATATCGACAACCGCCTGATGCACATCGCACTCGAAGACATCCAGTCCGAATGGGGCGAGAGCATCGCGCATTCGGGCGAAGCGATTCAGACCCTTCGGCAGGACGTTATCCGCGCGAAAGAAGCCCTCTCATTCGCTCCTGTCGTCAATCTGGACTTCGCGTGGAACGGCAAGACCTACCAGCGCACCATCACTCGTGAGCTCTTCGACAGCCTGATTCAGGACATCGTGGACCGCACCCTCGGCCCCTGCCGCGACTGCATGAAGGATGCCGGTGTCACGCCCGAGCAGATCGATGAAGTCGTCCTGGTCGGTGGTTCCACCCGGATTCCGCTGGTTCGCAGCGCTGTTGAAGTGCTCTTCCGCGCCCGTCCTCACACGGAACTGAATCCCGATGAAGTGGTTGCCCTGGGCGCCGCTGTGCAGGCCGGTATCCTCGCCGGCACGGTAGAAAATCAACTCCTGCTGGACGTGACCCCCCTCTCGCTCGGTATCGAAATGTATGGCGGCGTGGTTTCGAAGATCATCCACCGAAACTCGACGATCCCGGCAAGTGCGAGCGAGACCTTCACCACCGGTGTCGACCGCCAGACCAACGTTTTGATCCACGTCGTCCAGGGTGAACGCGAACTCGCGAAGGACAACCGCAGCCTCGCGCGCTTTGATCTGAAGGGCATTGACCCCATGCCCGCCGGTTTCGCCCGCATCGAAGTCCGCTTCCTCATTGATGCAAACGGCATTCTCTCCGTCACTGCCCGCGACGCGCGCACCGGCAAGGAACAGACCGTGGAAGTGAAACCCTCCTACGGTCTGACGGACGAGCAGGTGGAAGCGATGATTGAAGCCTCCATCGACAATGCGGAGGCCGATTACCAGGCCGCCCAGCTTTCCGGAATTCGCATCGAAGCGGACGGTATTATGGCCGCAACGGAAAAGGCCATGCGCCACCCCGCCTGGCTGACGCTAACCGACGAAGAACGCGCCCACGTAACTGCTGCCATGAACCGTCTGAAGTTGGTTTATTGCGTCAACGACCACCACGCCATCCACGCCCAGGTAGACACTCTGAATCAGGCGACCCATAAGCTTGCTGAGAACATGATGAACACCGCGGTTCTCGGGGCGCTCAAAGGAACCAGCGTCGACAACTAGTTCGCAGAGGGGTGGGCGATGGAATCGATCACGATTAAATCGACCGTCCCCTTTTGCGTTTCCAGCTTCAGGCCGAGTTGTTCCTGAATTGCGGAGAATATCGACCCGGCTGTTGACTCTGTATCTTGCTCCGGTGCCCATTCGAGGCGAATATTGAAGACGCCAGGCAGGTCGACTTTATTAGTCACCGGCCGCCCCAACTGCTTAGCCAGAAATCCGGCGAACGTCTTCGTGTCGATGTTCTTCGCCTGCAGCACCATCCGACCATCTTCGATGGAGTTGTTCATGCTCATCTCCCCAACCGACGTCTCGGCCTTCAGCTTCGGCCCACCTTTCGCCGGTACCAGCGTGTAGACAGGAGCCGACCGTGACTCCCGATGCACCTTCAACTGGAACCGGTCTTCCAGCAGATCCCGCAGCAGTGGCGCGATCCGCGATTGTGCATACTCGGCCCGGCCCTCGACGTCGAACCCGGAAGTACGAATCCAGGACG
>CANIHR010000396.1 GCA_947467185.1 Bryobacterales bacterium | reverse complement strand
TGCCTGCGACCAGGACCGTGACGGGGAGCCAGATACTTTGCATCCATCCGGAGTGGCCGAATCGAAAAGCGAAATATAAAAGAAGCAGGGCGAACAACAGTTCGGGAATGGCGGCAAACAGGGCCGAGGCACCGGAACCCAACCAGGCGAGAGGGCGCCCCGGCGCGAGAGCGGCCAGGAGTCCGAGCGGCAGCGCGATCAGCCACGCGAGAGCAAACGAGAGTGCGGTCAGCTGCAGGGTGGATGCGACACGCGGCAGGAGGATCTCTGTTACGGGGCGCTGGTACGCCAGGGAATTCCCGAAATCGCCCCGAACAGCTGACATCAGCCAGGCGGAGTAAGTTGCGGCCAGGGGCTGCCCGATCCCGTAGCGCTGCTCCAGCCCGACGATAGTCTCGGGCTGAATCTGCGGGTTGAGACGAAGGTCATCAAAGAAGTTGCCTGGCGCCAGCCGTCCAAACAGGAACGACAGCATGGAAACGCAGAACAACAGCACCAGGGCGTGGCCCGCACGGCGGATGAACCAACGGACGGTCAACTGGCCTCCTGCAACATGGCTGATACCAGACGTGCCGCACCCTGATTTTGGGGTGATGCGATGATGGCGGCGATTTCACCACTTTCGACGATCCGGCCCCCTTCGAGGATGATTAACTCCTCCGCACAGGCCCGAAGCAGGCCCAGATCATGGCTGATTGTGAGGAGGGCCAGCCCCGTCTCTCTCCGCTGAGAAGCCAGTAGCCGGACAAGGATGCTCGTTGTCTCCGAATCGAGATTGGCCAGCGATTCATCGAGAATCAGGAGTGCGCCCGAAGGGCTGACAATGGCAGCCAGAGAACGGGCAACTGCAAGGCGTGCCCGCTCCCCCCCGCTAAAAGCACTGGCTGGATCATGCAGGCGAGAGGGGGAAAGTCCGACGCTCAGGAGCGCCTTCTCCGCCATGTCGCCGGGTATGACAGCACTGCGAAGCCGCAGAGGTTCTTCCACAATCTCCCTCGCGCTGAATCGCGGATTCAGACTGCCCCCCGGGTCCTGCATAACGAGTTGCACTTCCCCGTGCCGGCGTATCAGCCCCGATGAGGAGTCCAGCCATCCCGCCAGACAGCGGGCGAGCGTGGATTTTCCGCAGCCGGAAGACCCTGCAACTCCAACTGCAGAACCCGCGGCAACCGCCATCGTCACGCAGCTCAGGGCCCGCACCAATTCAGTGCCACGCCCGGTGCGGCCCCTCCGAACGTATTCCACGCACAGGTCGCATACCTCCACGACAGGCCGACGCACTTCACTTCTCATCTGCGACGAGGCCTCCCGCGTCCATGACGAGCAACCGGTCGGCGAAGCCACGCAACAGGTTGGGTGTGTGCGTAATGAAGATCATCGCGGTCCCTGCTGCGGCCCGGAGCGAGCGCAGCGTCTCCATAATGTCAGCGCGCGCCAGCGCATCCAGAGACACCGCCGGTTCATCGGCCACGATGAGCTGCGGATTCCCGACAAAGGTCTGGGCCAGCAGAACTCGTTGCTTTTGGCCCCCACTCAATTCATGTGGCCAGGCGCCAAAGTAACGGTCGGCGTCGAGGCCTGCCAGTTGTAACGCCGCAAGCCCGAGGTCCCGACATTCGCGCACGGGACCTCGCACCCGGGCTTTCGCGGCCTCCATGACCTGCCTTCCGACAGTAAGCATGGGGTGTAAGGCGGAAGATGGTTCCTGCATCACTATGCCGAGTCCGCGCCCCCGATACTCGATCTGCCCTTCCGTTTCGGCTCCGCACGGCAGAATCCCGGCGATTGCCTGGGCGAGGCTGGATTTCCCGGAACCGGAGCGGCCAGAGATTCCAATCACCTCGCCTGGCTGAACTGCCAGATCCACACTGTGGACTGCCCTTCGCGGGGGCTGACCGCGTTCGCGATACCAGACGGACAGATGGCTGACGCGCAAGATCGGCGTCACCTGATCCGCTTTCATGCCGCGAGTCTAACATGGTGATGATTTGTGAACGGTATCCGGTGGATGATGCGCCTCGGGATATTAGGCATCCACCATGGCTGCCGCCTCCTGAACGGCCTCCATTGTCAGGTCACGGGGACCGTAATGAATACCAATCTTCTTCAGAAACTCATCGGGAGCCTGGCCTCCGGCGAAGACCCAGACATAGTCGTTTGGCAATTCCAGGCGCTGCTCGCCGACCCTCAGAATCACGGTGGCGGGTGTGATCTCCTCCACGACCGAGTTGAGCATTATGCGAAGCTTGCCACTGCGGCCCAGGCTCTCCAGGCGTACAGCGTTTCGCTCTTTAATGCGTCCAAATTCTGCGCGCCGATAGGAGATTGTGACGTCGTTTCCGGCCTGCAGCGCCAGACCCATCGCCGCCTCAACGGCGCTGTCCCCCCCGCCCACCACCAGGATTCTCCGGTTCACGTAGTGGTCGGCTTCGATGAGACGGTACATCACTTTCGGAAGATCCTCACCTTTCACCCCCAGCTTGTTAGGCGTTCCCGCACGGCCCATTGCCAGGATGACAGCCCGTGCTTTATAGGTACCGTTGACCGTCATCACCTCGAATGGCGAGCTCCCGGACTTTTGAATGTGCGTAACGGTTTCATTGGTTCGAACGAGACAATCATCTCGCTGCGCAACCTGGAGAAAGAAGGCGATCAGATTCTCTTTGGAAAGCTGTCTCCGCTTTTCGGTTGGGTAAAGAGGAAAGGTTATCGGGGTCGTCATCACCAGCTTCTGCCTCGGGTACTTTGCGATAGTGCCTCCAACATCTTCTCGTTCCACCAGGAGATACCGAAGATGCTTTTCGGTGGCGCGCAGCGCAGCACTAACTCCGGCCGGTCCCGCGCCAACAATCAGCAGGTCATACGTCTGATCGTCCCCGCCATCGGGTGGTGACGGGGACGCGGCCAACCGCGCGGCGATAAGATCTACGCACTCACGTCCCTGCTGCACAGCATTGCGAATCAGCGCGAGGCCCCCCAGTTCCCCGGCAATGAAGAGACCAGGTACAGAGGTCTCATACTCCGCAGTCAGATACGGAAGTTTGGCGCTGGAACCCGGCATTGCCCGCAGTAAAGTAATGGCGCCCACCGGGCAGGCGTCCACGCAAAGGTGGTGGCCGATGCACTTCCAGGGGCGAATCACCGCCGCCTTCCCTCCGACCATCCCGAGGACCTGCCCCTCCGGGCAAACCGAGGTGCACCCCTGACAGCCAATACAATTTGAGACATCGATCTGGGGACGCTGGCCGGTGAGCGTCTCGCTGAAGACCGCGCCCTGCTCGGTCGCTCTGCGCAGACTCTGCTCGCGCCGTCTCAGCCACCGCACATACAGCGTTACCGGCAGTCCGACAATCATGGCGTAGAACGCGTAAAACAACCATCGGTCGGCCATTTTTAAATCAGCGAACTCCTACCGATAACGCCACACCAACATGAATGACGACTAACACCACAAACGAGAGACTAAACGGGCGATGGATCACATGCCACAAATGAAACACCTGTTCAGTCCTTTGGAGAAATGCCATCTTCGTCCGAAGTGTCGAGAGCCTTCGGATGTTGGCGATGATCTCCTCCGCCTCTCGATTGCGACCGACACTGCGGCGGAGTTGGTAAACATGAAACGGTCGGGCAACGTCCTGCCGGAACATAGCCCACAAGGCAGCGACAAGGTTCATCCGCCGAATCTCTTCAGACGCAGGAACCCTCAGTAGCGGCGCAAAGTCCTCCGACCGAACAAGGGACTGTCCGTCGAGAGCCGAAACGAGTTCGTTTGTCTCCGACTCCAGATCGCCGGCGTTGAGCTTCACCGAATTCAGCCTGCGCGGAATCTTCACATACAGATAGCGGCCAATGAAGCCACTAAGAGCAACCGCGATCATAATGCCCCAGGCAACACCCGCCAGGCCATGCCACCGGAAGGCCGAATGAAACGTAATGATAACGGGAGCGGCAATGCCGGTGAGAGCGTGAGCATTGAGCCACCGCCGCGTATTCCCGATTTGTGCAAGCCACGGCCAGCGCTTGCGCAACGGATACAGGAATAGGATGCCGAACAAGACCACACCGAAGATGCCAAGCTTCAGGCCAACGGTGCCGCTGGACCGAAACACGGGATGCAGCGGCGAATACGGACGATCCTCAGGACTCAGGACGTAGTACGGCACACCCGCCACAATGAGGCACGCCACGAGGGACGCTGCGAGCAGCGCCGCACAAATCAGAGGGATGTTTGCGGGCGCCACCGTCTGCCGCGCCGCCGCCCGCGGCGAAACCATTACCGTAGACAATGCACCCGTCCTTGTACGCCGTCGGTCAGCTTCAATGGCATTTCACACACTCCGTGGGGGTACCGCTGTAGACCCGCATCTTCTCGCCGCGCACATTCTTATGACACCTTTCACAGGCCACATTCACGTGCGCCCGGTCCAATGGGTATCTTGTCTTGTCATGATCAAACTCTTCGCCGCTCCAATGGCTGGTTGCGTGGCACGATGAGCAGTCGTGCTCCGGTGAAAACTGGCCGCCATGGACGTCACGCTTGCGGTGGCATTCACCGCACTTCGTCAACGTCCCGGCGAAAACGGGAAACGCCCTTGCAGTCAGGTTCTGTCCGGGACCAGG
>CANIHR010000395.1 GCA_947467185.1 Bryobacterales bacterium | reverse complement strand
GGTAACCGTCAACGACTTCCTGAATCTTGGCGACGGTCTCGTCATATGGCACTTTTGGATCGAGACTGATCCATAGCTCCGTGAAGTTGGGACCGACCACTTCATCGGCCACCTCCGCGCGTCCGATGTGAGATCCGAAGTTGCGCACACCGGGGATCGCCCGGAGTTCCTTGCTGGCTCTCACTGTAATGCGCCGCATGGCATCCAGTGAGGTACCCGGCTTTTCCACCCAGTGCATCAGAAAGTCATATTCCTTGAAATGCGGCAAAAACTCTTCGCCAAGCCGTGCCACCGCGAAGCCGGACACGGTGAAGACGACAATTAGGCCCACTACTACTGCCCCCCAACGCGGCAAGAGCTTTGGGAGGAGCGAGCGGTAGATGGATTTGAGCTTTCTCGGGATGGCGGGGTCGGGCCGTTCTTCTGAGCCGGCGATTTTATCGAGGAGGAGTAGGCAAAGTGCGGGAGTGACGACGAGGGCCACGCCGAGCGAGGCAGTCACCGCGAGGATGTAGGAGAGCGCCAAGGGCCGGAAGAAAGTCCCGGCGAGTCCGTCGAGGAAAAAGACGGGCAGAAAAACTAGCACCACGATAATCGTCGCGTACACCACGGCGCTACGAACTTCTAGCGAGGCCTCCAGCACAACGCGCCAGGCTTCTTGCGGATGACCACTTCTTGCGTTCAGCCGGAGGCGTCGCAAGACGTTTTCGACATCGATAATGGCGTCATCGACTACCTCACCGAGGGCAATGGCAAGCCCCGCAATCACCATTGTGTTCAGGGTCGCACCACGCCAATACAAAACGAGAGCCGCGGTCATCAACGAAAGCGGAATGGCGGTAAGACTAATTACAGCGGTTCGCCACTCGAAGAGGAACAGAATCAGAATTGCGGCAACCAACACGCAGCCCCAGAGCAGTGCATGTTGCAGGTTACTGAGCGACATTTCGATGAAAGTGGCGGGCCGGAAGATTGTCGAATCCATCTGAAGATCCGGAAGCCCGGGCCGCAACTGCTCAATGGCGGCTTCTACTTTGCGAGTGACGTCGAGGGTGTTCGCGCCGAGTTGCTTCTCCACGATCAGCAGAAGACCGGGCCGGTCATTGATCACTGCGTCGCCAATCGGTGCTTGATGGCCTTCAACGATATTTGCAACTCGATCCAGAGGAACAGGAGCGCCGTTTCGAAAGGCAACGGGCACTTTCTTGAGGTCTTCGACGTTTCTTATCGCGGGTTGGTGGGTTACGGATAAGCGTTGATTCGGAGTCTCGACAAAGCCGCCTGCGGCCGGCATGGTGGCATCCTGCGTGACGCGAATGACGTCGGCGAGATTGAGGCGGAAATCGCGCATTCGTTCCGGAATCACATGAACCTGAAGTTGACGGTCGCGCTGTCCCCAAATCGCGACGTTCGCCACACCCGCAATCGACATCAGCTTCGGCCGCACCTTCCAGCGGATCAAGGTGGTGAGCTCGACCTGAGAGAGCTTGTCGGACCAGACTCCAATCTTGAGAACGCGGCTCGTCGACGAAAGCGGAGATAGGATGACGGGCGTCCGCGCGAGTGCGGGCAGTTGCCCAGTTAAGGTGAGCAGCCGCTCCTGCACCAATTGCCGGTCGGCCATTAACTCTGTCCCGTCGGCGAAGATCAGTACGACCGAGGAAAGGCCCAGCACGGACTTGGATCGCATGACCTTCATGCCCTTGACGCCATTCAAGGCGTTCTCAATCGGTGTGGTGACCAGACTCTCGACTTCGCTGGTTGAAAGACCAGGCGCCTCGGTTTGCACCTCGACCAGAATGGGCGAAAACTCGGGAAACACATCGAGCGGAGTGGTCTGAATCACTTGCCAGCCGGCGACCATTAAGACGACGGCCAAGGCAACGACCACAACCCGAAGTTGCAGCGCCAGTGTGATGATCGCTCTCAATGTCCCGCTCCGAATTCCGTGCCAAATAGTTCTGCAGCGCCAGCCGAAACGACGCGAAGGTTTTCCACCAGGCCTTGCGAAACCAAGGTGCTCTGGCCACTAGCCCTGTAGACTTCAACACGCTGACGCCGGTATTTCCGGTCGCCTTCCGCTACATAGACCCAGGCACCCCCGTGCACATCGTAGAGAATGGCGGACTTCGGGATGGAGAGCGCTTTGGTGATCGCCGATCGCGTAGGCAACGAAACCTCTAGACGTTGCCCCGGGCGGAGCGAGTTGCGGGGATTCTCAATCTCGTAGTAGATGTCCGCCGTTGCGGCTAATGGATCCGCAGTTGGGGGCGCGTTCGTTCGGCGGCCTTGCCATTTGACCCCGGCCCCGTCCACATCGCGAATCTCAACGATTTCGGCGGGGCCCAAATTCTTCAGATCCGCCGCATAGACAGGGACACGAAGCCACACTTTGCTGAAGTCGGCCAGTTCAAATAGCGGTGCTCCGGCACTGACATTCTGGCCCTGCGCAACTTGTAGCTGTCTCAAGATGCCGTTAGCAGGTGCCGTGACGGATATGTTCACGTCCGCATCTAGCGGCGCGGCTTCTACTCGCTTCAACCGTTCCGCCGCCGCTTCGAAGGCGGCCTTCGCTTGGGTGAGTTCCTGCTGGGCAACGTCAACATTACGTTGGCTTCCGGCCATGTCGCGAAGCAACTGTTTGGCGCGATTCGCTTGCAGCGTGGCATTGTCCAGCCGGGCCTTCGTTGTCTCAATATCCGCCTGCAAAGTTAACTTCAGATCTCTTTGGGGAGCCACAAGCGGAGTCAATTGGAACAGCTCCCGCCCGGCTGCGATCTGCATGCCGGGAACGAGATCGAAGCGGAACCTGGAGATGAGTCCGGAGGCCGGGGCGCTCACAATGATGCTGCGGCCGGGGATCGGCACCACGTCGCCGATGACCGTGGTTGCCCCCGAAGTGGAAACCGCCTGAACCTCAGCAAGCTCGATCCCGAGCCTTCGCTCTGCCGCCTCCGACAGGATTACCCTCGTGAGGTCGCTCTCTTTCACCTTGTTCTGCACGGTGGCGGAGGGCGGAACGCTACTCGCCGCCGGCTTGGGGGCTTGTGTGCAACCAAGCGTCCAAACTACTGAAACCCCAAGAATGAATCCGGGAAATACTTTCATTTCGAGCCAACACTCCGTTCCAATTGAGCTATGCTTCGCCGCACCACCGCTTCTGAATCGGCCAGCCGCAGCTCTGCATCAACCAGCCCACGCGATTGCTCAAGCACAAATAGGTAAGCCACTTCGCCCTTCTCGTACTGTTGTTGCGCCAGGGAGGCGGTCTTCCGCAACGCTGGGAGCACGTCGACGCTCAAGCGGGTGAGGCCGGCCTGCGCCTGTAAAAGTAACTGGCGGGCTTCTTGCACTTCAAAGGCGACGCGTTGCTTGAGAGCCAAGTAGAGCCGCATCTGCACTTCCACATCGGCGTCCGCCCTGGCGATCAAGCCCTGGTTGCGATTGAAGATTGGCAATTCGGCGCTAATCCCGGGGCTAGTAAGAATGCCGTTGTTGCCGATGCCTTTCGAACTCAGTTGCGCTGACACAAGACTCAATCGAGTGCGCTCCCACCCTGCTCGTTTAGTAGCAGCAGCGATTGAGATCTCAGCGGCTTTCAAATCTGCGCGGGAAGCCATCGCCTTTTCCAGCAGGTCCGAGGCCGGTGGCGGCGAAGAATTAGAGACCGGATCAGCTTTCACGGGAATTGCGCCTGGATCTAAGGCAAGGCCAAGGGCAAAGCGAAACCGCTCTTTGGCGACAGCCACCTCAGCGCTCAAGCGTGCGAGTTGTTCCTTCGCGCCGGCCAAGTCGGATTTTGCGGCCATCGCATCCAACTCGCTGATGTCTCCTGCCTTCAAGCGGGCCTCAGTAAGAAGTGCGATGCGATCTCTAAGTTCCACAGACCGCTGCGCGACGTCTTGCCTACCCAAGGCAAGCACCAGATCGGTATGCGCCCAGCGGGCGTCGCGAATTACGTTTAGGCCATTTTGAATCAGGCTATTGCCAAGCAGTTCGAAAGCCTGTTCCGCCGCCTGCACTCGCCTGCCTCTCTGCCAGAACACTTCAATGGGGAAATTCATCAACAGTTCGAAGGGCTTTGCCCCGACAGGCATAAGCATGTCCAGGCGAGGATTTCGCAAAAGGCCGGCATCAACCAGATCGCCCTTCGCAATCCCAAGCGTCGCCAGATCCGCATGCAGTTGTTTGTTATTCCAGAGCGCGACTGCGGCAGCATCGTCCGGGCTTAGCGGGACGCCTGACCCCAATCCGGGCGGCCAAGCGGAATCCTGCTTTGGGCTTGCCCTTGAAGGCGTAGGGAGGCCGCTTCGACTCCCGATTCCGCTGAGCGGATCGACCGCCGTCTGATGGCGCACCGCGCAGGAGGGCAGCAGGAGGGAGAACAGCAGCGTGGGGCAAATGGCGATTCTCATCGGAAGCTTCAGTCCAACACGACTGGCTTTAAATCACCTTTAGGTTTGTTTTTAGGTGTTTTGAAGGTTGCTGCGAAACAATAAAGACGATCGACATGAGATTTCTGCTTGTAGAGGATGACGCGACGATGGCCTCTTTGCTTTCCCGCGCACTCCGGGAGGAAGGCGAGGCTGTCGTGGTGGAGAGCAATGGTCTAGCCGCCGTCGACAT
>CANIHR010000394.1 GCA_947467185.1 Bryobacterales bacterium | reverse complement strand
GGGCGATGGTGCGGCGGTTGACGTTGAGTTGGGTGGCGAGGTCCTGCTGGGTCATGCGTTCGCGGGCGGTGGCGAGGAGACGGAGGGGGAGGTGGGAGTCAGAGGGAGGGACCCGAGGCATGTATGGAGACAGTATGTCGCATTTCTGTCCCAGAGTCCAGATGGGATTTCGCTTTTTGTTCGCCTTTCGAGAGATGCAATTCGTGTCATAATGGAGAAAGGAGTCGGCATAAATGAGAGCGGTCGAATTCGAGGGTACCGTTTCCGCAGGCGGGCAGATTGTTCTGCCGCCTGAGGTCGCTGGTGAGATTACCGCAGGTGAGCCAATCCGCATCGTGCTGATGTGGCAAGCGGATGAGGCCGACGAGACGTGGCGAATGATGGGCCGGAAGCGATTTGAAGCTGCTTACGATCCTGAAGACAGCATTTACGAACAACTTCTTTAATGACGCTCAGATTCGGTGAGGTCATCCTGATTGAGATGGCATTTCACCAAATGGCCGGAGCCAAGGTCCGGCCAGCAATTGTGGTTCTCGACACCGGGGATGACGATTTCGTCGCAATCCCGATTACTTCCCGGGCACGACAAGATGTGTGGGATCTGCCTGTTGAAAAGTGGCTTGAGGCGGGACTGAATGTGGCGTCGTGGGTGCGGACCCACAAGGCGACGGTGCAGGCCAAGAGAGATATTACCCGTCACCTCGGCTCATTGGCTTCGGCCGATGCGGAACGGCTTCGCGCCTTGGTATGCAGAGCGTATTGCGGACGTTGAAGCGGCTTTCGAAGAGGCTTTCCGGGAGGTTCGGACTACTTCAGGATGCCTTTGAGGAAGGTTCGGCACATTTGGGAGACCAGGCGGTCGGCGTCTAAGGTCTCTACGTGCTTGCCTCCGAAGAGTTCGAAGGTCATGACGGAGCCGAGGAGGGAGGCCAGGAACATGGCGGAGGCGGCTTCGATGTCTACGTCGTCGGCGAGTTCTCCGAACTCCTGGCGGACGCGGAGGAACTCCGCGAAGAGGCCTCGGCCCTGGACGATGAAGGTCGCGTAGTAGAGCGACGCCACTTTGGGTTCGGCGAGGGCTTCGGTGAGGAGCTTGCCCATGAAGGGGATGTGGCGGCGGTACTGGTCGAGGATGATGTCGGCCAGGATGCGGAGTTCGTCGGCGATGTTCTCGCCGGGCATGCGGAGTTCGGGGGCCTGGGCGGCGGCGGACATCAGTTCCAGTTCGCGCTCGAGGACGGCCTTGAGGATGTTCTCGCTGGAGTAGAAGTGACGGAGGATGTCGAAGGCGGGGACGCCGGAGAGTTTGGCGAGGCGGTCGAGGGTGATGTCTTTGAGGGGGTGCTTATCAAAGAGCTTCATGGCACCGTCGAGGACGGCGCGGTTTTGTTCGGGGTCGAGTTTGGCCATGAGAGAGTCGCACCGTCAGTCTAGCGAGACAGACGGTGCGACTCAATAGCAGGGATGAATTAGAGGGCTTTGGAGTAAAGCGCCAGGAGACGGCTCCAGGCCTTTTCAGCGAGTTCCTGATTGTAGACCTGGGAGTCGGGCGGGCACCAGCCGTGGGCGGCTCCGTAGACTTCGATTTCGGCCGGGAGTTTGGCGGCTTCGAAGGTTTCCTTCAGCGTGTCCTTGTCCTTCGGGGCGCGGGCGTCGTCGTTCTGGGCGATGGCGATGAGGAACTGTGCCTTCGTCTTTGCGGCCTGGAGGTGGGGGCTGTTGGGGTTGGCGGTCGCGAGACCACCCCCGTGGAAAGAGGCGACGGCACCGACACGGTCGGGGACAGCGGCGGCGGTGCGGAAGGCGATGGGGCCGCCCATGCAGTAGCCCTGGGTGCCGACCTTCTTGCTCTTATTGACGGAAGGCTGCTGATCGAGCCAGGCGATGAAAGCTTTGGCGTCGGTCATGTGAGTGCCCTCGTTGAGCTTCTGGGCTAGAGGCATCATTTCCTGAATCGGGGGATTCGGCTGACCGGCGGCAGCGGGCTTCGACGGCCCGGAGCGGTAGAAGGGGTTCACGACGAGCACGGAGTAACCGGATTCGGCGAGGCGCTTACCCATCTGGCGCAGGGCGGGACGAAGGCCGAAGATGTCGGGCCAGAAGACAACGGCGGGGGCGTTGCCGGTGGAGGGATGGACAAAGTAGGCGTCGCATTCGCCATCCGGGGTCTTGATTTTGACGTCGGATTCGGTGACGGTGGCGGCGTTGGCGACGGCGGGGAGCAGGACGGACATTCCGGCTCCCAACATGGCGCCAAACTGCTTGCGGGTTACCAGACCGCGGGCTTCAAAGTCCTGGCGGTCTTCTTCAAAATGATCGATATCACACATAGGGTGAGTGCTCTCCTCAGGTTGCAGAGTACAACAGGTCGGCGATCCAGTTGTGTAAATTTAGTGCAATTCGAGTTTCTGGGCGCGAAGGTTTACGAGTTCTCCGACCCAGAGGGTGTTCTCGGTGCGGCAGTCGAGGGAGTTGGTGGTACCGAATTCCTTCGGAAGTTTGCCGGCACGGCCGAGTTTGCCGACGACGGCACCGTCGAGGCGGAGCTTGAAGATTTCGCCGGCGGTGTCGATGTCGTTCCAGGGGTTGGAGTTGGAGGCGAACAGAACGGGGTTGGCACCTTTGGTGATGCACATGGCCTGGGGATTCGCGACGGCGGTGATGGAAGTTTTGTACTTGCCGTCGTTGTCGAAGACCTGGATGCGGTGGTTGCCGCCGTCTCCGGCGTAGATGTTCCCGGCGGGGTCGATGGCGAGGCTGAGGACGCTGCCGAACTGGCCTTCTCCGGTGCCACGCTTGCCGATGGACTTGATGAATTTGCCGTCCTTATCGAACTTGGCGATGCGGGTGTTGTTGCCTGCACCGTCGGCAACGAAGATATTGCCGGCAGCGTCAAAGGCGACGTCGGTGGGACGGTTGAAGAGGTCAGTGGGCTGGCCGGAACCGTCGCCGGTGGTGTTAACGCGGGCGGGGACGGCTTCGGCTTCGGCGCGGCGGCCGAGAAGCATGACAACGCGGCCGGCGGGGTCGAATTTGTGGACAGTGTTGGCCATTTCGTCGACTACCCAGATGTTGTCGTCCTTATCAACGCGGACCTGGGAGGCGACGAGGAAGGAGTAGGTTTCGCGGCCGATTTCGCGGGTGAATTTGCCCGTTTTGTCGAACTGGAAGAGGCGGGAGCCGCCGTGGACGAAGGGCCGCATGGTGCCGATGGTGATGGTGGGGTGGCCGGTGCGGGTGTAGACGAAGACATCGCCTTTGGAGTTGGTGGCTACGCCGGCGACTTCGCCGAAGAGGCTGGTGGCGGGGACCTGGAGGGCGTTCGGGACGGAGTCGAACTTAATTTCGGTTTGAGCCAGAGCGGTCAGGCCGGTGAAGAGGATCGCGGTCAGGATTTTGGGGGTCGTGGTCATGGTGGGGTCTCCTTAGTGGGTTCGCGATTTCGTTACTTTGTGGCCGTTGGGGCGAGGGGCTTGAGCAAGAGCTTCTGAACTCGCCAGGACTCGATTTCGCCGACGATGATTTCGTTGGGGTTGCGGCAGTCGATCATGTGGACGACCTGGAAGCCGGGGGCGAGTTTGCCCGGGCGACCGAAGCGGCCGAGGACTGTGCCGTCGAGTTCGGTCTTGTAGATTTCACCGGTGTTATCCCAGGTGCCGGGCTGGTTGCCGTTGGGGTTGGAGTTGGAGAGGAAGGCGTACTGGTGGGTGCCGCCGGAGACGCAGACGGTCCAGCCGACGCCGAGGTTGGTGATCTCGCGGATGGGCTTGAGGTTGTTGTCGAGGACCTGGTAGCGGTTGTTGGTGCGGTCGGCGACCCAGACGTTGCCCTGGCCATCGACCTGGAGGCCGTGGGGGAGGTTGAACTGGCCGAGGGCGGAGCCAGCCTTTTCGGAGCCGGCCTGGGCGAGGAAGCGGCCGTCTTTGTCGTACTTCACGACGCGATTGTTGCAGTAGCCATCGGAGATGAAGATGTTGTCCTGCGCATCCCAGCCGACGTCGGTGGGGCGGCAGAATTCGTATTTTGAGGCGGGCTTGGCGGGGCCGGTGGGCGGGGCGGCCTGGGCGCCGAGGACGGCGAGGGGGCGGCGGCCGAGGACCAGGAGAACTTTGCTGCCGTCGGGGCTGAATTTGACGACCATGTTGGAGCCTTCGTCGACGGTCCAGATGTTGTCGTATTTGTCGACGCGGACGGAGTGGGCGAATTCGAAGCCTTCGAAGCCTGCACCGATTTCGCGGAGGAATTTGCCGGTGGCGTCGAATTCAAAAAGCCGGTTGTTGTTGGAGCGGTGGAAGACGAAGGTGTGGCCTTTGGAGTTAGTGGCGACGGCGACGGCTTCGCCGAGGTATTCGCCGACGGGGAGCTTGAGGAAGTTGGGGACGGAGGTGAACGGGATTTCCGGAACACCCTGGATAGTGGCCTTTTTCTGGGCCATGACGGGGGTGAGGGCCAGGAGGGCGAGGCCGGCGGTGAGGAGGATTCGTTTCAGGGGTGTTTCGTTCATGGTGTCTCCTTGCTCAGGGGCGTGGTGGTGCGGGCGCGGGCTGGGCAACAGACATTGTATATGTGATGGGGGTTTGGTGGAGCCCTTACTTAAAGAAAAGGGCGGGCATCTTGCGATGCCCGCCCTTT
>CANIHR010000393.1 GCA_947467185.1 Bryobacterales bacterium | reverse complement strand
GGACCTGCACACGGATCAGCTGTCGCAGGCGTTTCTGCTGCGGTTCGCCGAATCGGGCGAACTGGCGGCGCACCAGAAGCGGATGGTGGCGGCGGGGCGCGAGAAACTTCGCGCAGTCTCTGAAGCGGCGCGGCAGCATCTGGAAGGTTGTACGTTCACGATTCCCGACGGCGGGATGAATTTGTGGGTGGATTTGGGTAGTGATGGTGCGGACGGCCTCGATGCCGCCGCCCTCCGTGGTCTTGCGCAGCGGGCGGGTGTCGATTACATGCCGGGACGGCAGTTTTCGGTGACGCGCGCGCTGGATTCGGGGCTGCGGCTGAGTTTCGTGGGGCTCGAAGTGAATGAAATTCGCCTGGGCATCAAACTGCTGGGCAGCGTAGTACGGGAAGCGCGGATGTCGCGCACCGGGGCACTGGCTCCGGCGGGCTGGGTTTAGTTATTTTCCGGGTTTAGCACTTTTAAAGGGATTAGGAGAACGAACGATGATTCTGAACGACGAAAAATTCCGGCTCAAAGTCGGGCTGGCTGAGATGTTGAAGGGCGGCGTGATCATGGACGTGGTCAACGCTGAACAGGCGGTCATCGCCGAACGTGCCGGCGCCTGCGCCGTGATGGCACTGGAACGCGTGCCTTCGGACATCCGCAAAGAAGGCGGCGTGGCGCGTATGTCACCCGTGAGCAAGGTCCGCGAGATTATGGCGGCGGTTTCGATCCCTGTGATGGCGAAGGCCCGCATCGGCCACTTCACCGAAGCGCGGATTCTGGAAGCGATGGGCGTCGACTACATCGACGAGAGCGAAGTGCTGACGCCCGCCGATGAAGAGCACCACATTGCCAAGCGCGACTTCAAAGTGCCGTTCGTCTGCGGCGCTCGGAACCTGGGCGAAGCTCTGCGGCGCATCGCGGAAGGCGCTGCCATGATCCGGACCAAGGGCGAAGCCGGTTCGGGCAACATTGTGGAAGCCGTTCGCCACATCCGCACCATCATCCGGGAAATGCGCCACCTGACGATTCTGGGTAAGGAAGAACTGGTACACGAATCGAAGATCCTCGGCGCGCCGCTGGATCTGGTGGAGTGGGTTGCAGAAAATGGCCGTCTACCTGTGCCGAACTTCTCGGCGGGTGGGATTGCGACTCCGGCTGACGCCGCGCTGGTGATGCAGCTGGGCGCTGAAGCGGTGTTCGTCGGTTCGGGCATCTTCAAGAGCGAAGATCCGGAAGCGCGCGCCAAGGCGATCGTGAAGGCTGCGACCTATTACAAGGATCCGCTGAAGTTGCTGGAAGCCAGCGAAGATCTGGGTATGGCGATGCCGGGCCTGGATATTTCCAAGCTTCCCGAAGAAGAACTGATGCAGACCCGGGGCTGGTAATGCAGGACACGCCAAAGAAACTCGTCGGAGTACTCGCACTGCAGGGTGATTTCGAAGCGCATCAAAAGGCGCTGGAAGCCGCGGGCGCGGACACATTGCAGGTGCGCACCGCCGAGGATCTGGGTCGCGTGGATGGCTTAGTGATTCCCGGGGGCGAGAGCACGACCATGCTTAAGCTCCTGGGGTACACGAATCTTCTGGAACCTCTGCGCAGCTATGCCGCGACGAAACCCGTTTTCGGCACCTGCGCGGGGGCAATCCTGCTGGCGACGGAAGTATTGCATCCCAGTCAGCACAGCCTGGAAGCGATTGATATGACGGTGGAGCGGAATGGGTACGGGCGGCAGATTGACAGCCGTGTGGCGACGATTCCGTTTCAGGGCGGGGAACTGGAGGCGGTGTTTATCCGCGCTCCGATTATTCGCCGCGTTGGCCCGAGCGTCACCGTTCTGGCAGAATATCAGGGGACGCCTGTTCTGATAGAGGCGGGGCACCACCTGGCGGCCACATTTCACCCGGAACTGACGGGGGATTCGAGAGTACACGCGTTATTCCTGAGCAAGCTGTAAAGAAACAGGTCCTTTTTGTTTGTATCGGGAACATCTGCCGGAGTCCAATGGCGGAGGGTTTTGCGAACCACTATGGCTCGGATGTGCTGGTGGCGACGAGTTCGGGCCTCTCGCCGATGCCGGGGATTGTGAAGTCAACCGTGGCGGCCATGGAGGAAGTGGGCGTAGATATTTCAGCCCACATTCCGTCGTGGTACGAGCCGGCTCTGGCGGCGAAGTACGACATTGTGGTGAACATGTCGGGATACCGGTTGCCGGGGAAGCCACCGAAGCAAGTTCTGGAGTGGAAGGTGGAAGACCCGTATATGAAGCCGACGAGTGCGTACCGGCGGGTGCGAACGGATATTGAGAACCGGGTAATGCAGCTGATTTTGGGGTTGCGGCGGGCGAAGTAGGCGTTTTTAGTCCGCCGACCTAAGCTGCGGGCTTTTTCGCTGCAGGTTTCTTTTTTGCCTGTGTGGTGGTCTTCTTCGCCGGGGTCGCTTTTCGCGATGTTACCGTCGGTTTCGCCGCCGGTTTCGGGGTGGCTTTCATGCCGCCGCCGGGTGTCCTCGCCGCTTTGGGCAGTGTCGCCAGGTAGACGGGCGGTGTGTCGTAGTTCTCGCGGATATCGGCCAGTTTGGGGCGCTTCTCGCTGTAGATGTAGCGATAAGCATCGGCGTTGCGGAGCACGGCCTGCACGTAATCCTTCGTCTCCGTGAAGGGGATGCTCTCGATAAACTCAGCAGGCTCGTTGTACGTTTGGCCCCACGACCGCCACTGGCGGACGCGGCCGGGTCCTGCGTTATAGGCAGCCAGGGTCTGGGTCCAGTCGTTGTTCCAGTGGTCCAGTTGCTGCTTCAGATATGCCGTCCCCAGGCGGATGTTAACTGACGGGTTGAGCAGGGTGCGTGCCGTGGGCACCGGGATGCCTTCGCGGCGACCCATTTCCCGGCCGGTTGGGAAGACGAGCTGCATCAGACCCAGGGCTTTGGGTCCCGAAATCGCAGCCGGGTTGAATTCGGTTTCCTGCCGGATAAGGCCAGCTACCGAGAAGGGGTCGAGGCCCTTGGCGATGGCGGCCTGTTCGATATCACTCTTATAGGGCAGGGGGAAGAGCATCTGCCAGAAGGTGAGCGGCGCGCCTTCAAACGGGACTGAGAGATAGTCCGACGAAAAGCTCTTCATGATGCGCAGGGCGTTGAAGGGCGACGGCATGCTGCGCGCGAGTTCGATGGCGAGGAGGTGGGCCTGTTCGTTCTCGGTTTTGGCACCGAAGCGGAGTTCAGAATCGGCCAGCTCGGCGAGTCCGGCGGACATCAGCATGCGGGCGCGTTCGACACGGAACTGCGTGGCGGAGTTGGCGACAACGGCGGAGAAATCGCGCGGCGTGGGCCATTCGATGCGGTTGAGCCACTCGGCGGTCGGGATATCGATCTTCGCGGCGGCGAGTTTGGGTTCCTGCAGGCGTTCACGCGACAGGACAGCGTAGTAATAGTGGGGGAACTGGGCGCTGTTGCGCTCGTACCAGGTCCGTGCCTCTGTGTATTTTCCGGCGGCCCAGGCGGCGCGGCCGAGGTAATAGAGGGCCGTGGACGCGCGGGAATCGCGGGGGTAGCGCGCAATCTGCTCCTTCATGAGGGCAACCCGCTCGGGGCGACCGTTCAGGTAGGCGTCCCAGGCGAGCTTCCAGTGGGCGGAGGCGACAGCGGGGTCGGTGGTGAAGCCTTCGTAAGCGGCCTGGAAGAGCGGGGTGTACTGATTCGCGTCATTGGCAACGACGAAGCGGTTGCCGGCGGCGAGTAGCGCTTTCAGACGCCACTGCGAGGTGGGGTTTCGTTCGCTCAACTGGCGGACCGCGGTCAGCATTTCGTCATCGTCGTTGAGTTTGCGGGCGGCTTCCGTGAGGTAGTACAGCCGGCGGGCGTCTTCTTCTGCGTTGTTCAGGCGAAGGGCCTTGAGGTAGGTGAAGGCACCGGCGAAGTCGCCCGAGAGGTATTGGGTGGCACCGAGTCCGGCGCGGGCTTCGTCGCGGGCGGGGTCGGGGAGCGTGGTGGCGAGGTCAGCGTATTCGGCTCTGGCGGTGCGGTAGTCGCGGATGTCGAGCAGGTGGCGGACGCGTTCGAGGCGCTCGGCGGGCGTGGCTTCGGGGAAGTTGGCCCCCATGGTGGTGCGAAGACGGTCGAGGCCGGCCTGGGCCTGCACGGAAAACTCGTTGCCGGCGTAGCCGTAGTAGGCCTTGCGGTAGCAGAAGAGGGCGTTGAGGCGGTCGTTGGCGGCTTCGTAGGCAGTGCCCAGGATGTAGACGCCCTCGGGCTGGGGGAGAAAGGGGGCCGTCTTCAGAATCTCGATGGCTTTGGCGTAGGCTGCGGGCTGTTTGAGATTGATGAGCGCGCGGGCGTGGACGACATTGATTTTGCCGGCGAGAGGCGACGCTTCAACGGGTTTGGCGCGGTAGGTGTCGAGGGCTTTGACGGCGGCTTCGGGAGAGCCGGAGAGGAGCTCGGAGTAGCCGAGGTAGTAGGCACCGTAATCGGGAACCTTATTGAGTTGCAGACCGCGCAGGGATTGAGCGGCGGTCCCGTAGTCGTGCAGATCGTAGGCGCTGACGCCCCGGCCGAGGCGGTTCACGGCGTTTTCTGCCGCGAACGCATGGCTTGCGGCGAGTCCGCCGGCGAGGATGAGGGCGAGTTTAGACCATCGGGCCCGGG
>CANIHR010000392.1 GCA_947467185.1 Bryobacterales bacterium | reverse complement strand
CTGCCGACCGCCTTCCACCAGGATCCCCGCTATTTCCGTAAGGGTACGGGTAGTATCGGCAGTCGCGTCTACTGGGCGGCGTCGCGCGTGGCCATCGCCCGCAACGACAAGGGGAACTGGACGTTTAACGCGTCGGAATTCCTCGGCAATGGCATGGTCGCCTCCCTCGGCAACGCATACTATCCCGATGCCCGGGGGCTCTCGCCCACCATGCAGCGCATGTTCTCACAGATCGCGACCGATGCCCTGTCGCAGGTCCTCAAAGAATTCTGGCCGGACGTGAAAAAGAAAATGGAGCAAAGGAAACATCGTTCCCTTGCTCCATTAGGTTAGTGTTCTGAAACTGGCTTAGTAAGTAGCGCGGCCGCCCGAGGCGTCGTAGCACTGCGCGGTCACGAACGAACAATCCGGGCTCGCCAGGAAATGCACCACAGCGGCGATTTCCACCGGCTCACCGGTCCGTCCCATCGGGATCTTCGCGGTCATGTAACCAACCTGCTGGGGCGTCAGCTGCTCCAGAATTTTGGTCCGCACCACAGCCGGCGACACCGCATTCACGCAGATGCCATCGGTCGCGTATTCCTTACCCATCGACTTCGTCATACCGATCACCGCCGCCTTGCTGCCCGAGTAAGCAATCATGTTCGGATTGCCTTCCTTGCCCGCGATGGAAGCGATGTTCACGATACGGCCGTACTTATGTTCCTTCATGGTGGCGAGGACCGCGCGGCAGCAGTAGAAAATACCGTTGACGTTGACCTGCATCACCTGCTGGAATTCAGCATCCGTGTATTCGGTGACGGGAGCTGCTTTGCCGGCCACACCGGCATTGTTGACCAGGACATGGACGCGTCCGGTGCGGGCGATAACTTCCGCCACAGCCGCGTTCACCGAGGCGGAATCCGCCACGTTCATGGTCACGCCAAAAGAATTGTTGCCCAGGGTTGCTGCAGTTGCATCGGCTCCGGCTTTATCCAGATCCGCCACTGCAACAGTGGCCCCGGCCTCGGCGAGGCGACGTGCAATCGCCTCACCGATACCGGTAGCACCGCCAGTTACGATCGCCGTTTGTCCGGTGAGATCGAATGGCATGGGCTTATTCCTCGCGCTTTACCTGCAGGCTGATTTCCACGGTAACTTCGCGGTGCAGCTTGACAGGTACTTTGAAATCGCCCAGCGTACGGATGGGCTCTTCCAGCTGGATCTTGCGGCGATCCACCGTGAACTTCTGCGCGGCCAGTGCGTCGCCGATGTCGGCGGCGGTCACGGAACCGAACAGATGATCATTTTCACCAGCCTTACGCAGGATGGTGACGGTGAGAGCCGTGAGCAGCTGACCGAGTTGCGTCGCCTCTTCCGCAGCTTTCGCTTCGCGGCGGAGGTGAGCCTGACGCTCCTGTTCCACAATCTTTTTGTTGGAGCCGGTGGCTGCAACAGCAAGCTTGCGGGGCAGGAGGTAATTCCGCGCGTAACCAGCGGCAACTTTAACTACGTCGCCACGAGTTCCGAGCTTTTCGATGTCTTCACGAAGAATGATTTCCATCGTTATCTCCTCCTTTAGAGCGTGCCCGCGAAGGGCAGCAGCGCAATGTTGCGCGCTTTGAGAATGGCGTCGGTTAAACGACGCTGATGGGGGGCGCAGACACCCGAGATGCGGCGGGGAACAATCTTGCCGCGCTCGGCGATGAACGACGCGAGCAACCGCGTGTCCTTGTAGTTAATGTCGTCAATACGCTCCGTGCAAAACCGGCAAACTTTCTTGCGCCGGAAATAGGACTTCTTGCCAACAGCGGCAGCCTTGTCCCCACCAGTGGGACGCTGCGAAGCCGCGATGGGTCTTCCACCTCTTTGTTCAGCCATTGCGAGTTCTCCTTATTCTGCTGCGGGTTCAGTGGACGCCGCTGCCGGGGTGGCAGGTGCGCCGGGGGCCGGGTGCTCCGGAGGCGCGGCGGGAACCACAGGCGGAGCTGCGGGAGCCGGAACTCCGGGGGCTGCGTGAGCCGCACCATCGCCGACTCCGCCCATCATCTGGGCTGCGAGCGACGGCTGCGGGGCGGGCGGCTGCGGACGACGATGGGCACGCTTTTCGCGTTCCTTGCGCCGCTTTTCGATCCGCTTCAGGGTCTCGTCAATGCGCACGGTCAGGTACTTGATCACAGAATCCTGAACGCGCAGACGGCGTTCGAATTCCTTCACAGTGTTCGCTTCCGCGGTGAACTGCAACAGGACGTAGAAGCCTTCCCGGTTCTTTTCGACCCGATAGGCCAGACGTCTCTTGCCCCACTTATCGACCTTGTCGACCGTACCACCAGTTTTGGTGATGTGGCCCGACAACTGTTCGATGAGCGCGTCAATCTCTTCTTCCGTTGCATCGGGTTTAACGATGAACAGATTTTCGTAGATTCTCATCATTCCTCTTTTATTAGCCCTGGGCGCAACGATTTGCTCGCGGTGCCTGGCCGTTAAGGCCTGGGACCGTTGAAACCGGTCATGGACTTTTCGACGCCCTCGGCGATTATGGATTCGGTTGCATCGGCCGCCAGGCTGATGAACTCCTCCAGGGTTTCGTTTTGCTGCCGCGAAAATCCCGACAACAGGTAATCCGCTCCGGACTGCAGCGGATGGCCAGGGTGCACCCCCAGCCGGACCCGCGCAATATCCGCGGATCCAAGCTTTGCGATCACGTCCTTCGCCCCGTTATGCCCCGCCGGAGAACCTTTCGGTTTCACTCGCAGCGTGCCCCAGGGAAGATCCAATTCGTCGTACACCAGAATCAGATCGCGAATTTCGATCTCGTTCTTATCCATTAACGACTTGACCGCGATGCCGCTCAGATTCATGAAGGTCTGAGGCTTCGCGAGCAAGACCGGTTTGCCTGCAATTGTCCCCTGGCCGATCACCGCCTGACACTCTTTCCGTGTCATTCGGATGCCGTGCCGGGCGGCGAGAACGTCCACCACCAGAAACCCCAGATTATGAGGCGTGGCAGCGTAACGCTCGCCGGGATTCCCAAGACCGGCCACGAGGAACATTACAGACGATCCTTACTTACTTCTTCTTGGCGGGAGCGGCGTCAGCGGCGGGGGCTTCTTTCTTGCCCTTCTTCACCACTTCCGGTTCCTTCGCGGCATCGGCAGCGGCAGCTTCTTCCTTAATGCCGGTGACGTGGGCGACAACAGCGTCGCCGGGGGTGATCACACGAACGCCGGGACGGACAGGCAGATCGCTCACGCGGATGCCCTGGCCGATCATCAGTTCGGTGACGTTCACTTCGTAATCGTTCGGGATGTCGTCGGGGACGCATTCGATTTCGATCGAGCGCGTAACCACGTCGAGAATACCGCCCTGCTGCTTCACACCCTTGGCATCGCCGGACGTGTGGATCGGGATGGAAACCTTCAGCTTGCGGGCCAGATCGATGCGGCGAAGGTCAACGTGCAGCAGGTTACCCTTGATCGGGTCGAACTGTTCGTCGGCCAGGATGACGGGGGTGCGCTCCACGCCTTCCACGTCCACGTCGAAGATCGAGTTGTGGCCGCTCTTGCTGCGCATGATTTTGGTGATGTCCTTGGGGTTCACGGACACCGGGAGGGGTTCTTTGAAGGCCCCGTAAATCACGGCCGGGATCTTACCCGACACGCGCAGACGGCGTGCTTCGTTCTTACCGCGGCTGGAACGCGCCGTTGCGGGCACGATTGTATCTAGTCTCAAGTGTTTCTCCTTTTGCGCAAGTCCGTTCAGGGAAAGCCGATTTTGCCAGGCTCCCGTGTCGTGGGTTGCGTTATTACTACCTGTTTTGTTCGAGAATCCGTGGTGCCCGAAGAGGGCAGTGGAGGCCGAATCTACAAGTTTAGCATGTTATCGGCTATTCTGGCCTTTTGGACGAGACCGCACAGACCCCGACAACCCGCCGAATTCGCGTTCTGGTCGCATATGATGGCACCGAGTACCACGGCTGGCAGGTCCAGCCCGGCTTCGCCACCATCCAGGGCGTCCTCGAAGAGATTATCTCAGGAATTGAGGGCAGCCCCGTTCACGTCGCGGGGTCCGGTCGGACCGACGCCGGTGTTCACGCACTGGCGCAGGTTGCCGCCTTCACGCTGAAGAACCCCATCCCGCCATGGAATCTCCGCAAGGCGATCAACCGCCTGCTGCCGCCGGCTATTCGGATCAACACTGTCGAAGAAGTTCATGCTGACTTCCACCCCCGCTTCGATTCCGTCGCAAAGACCTACCGGTATACCTTCCACCGGACCGAAATTGTGCCGCCCATGGACGCCCGTTACGTCCACCATCACCCCTATGCGCTGAATGAAGAGTGGATGCGCGAAGCCGCCGGCCGCTTCGTCGGTACTCACGATTTCCGGCCGTTTGCAGCAAAAGATGAGCGCTACATTCGAGGGCAATCGACCGTCCGCACGATCTTCAGTTCCGACCTCCACCGCGAAGGGGACCGCCTGATCTACACGGTCCGGGGGAGCGGTTTTTTGAAGCACATGGTCCGGAATATTGCCGGGACACTGATTGAGTGCGGGCGTGGCAACTTACCGCACAACATGTTGCCCCGCAAGTCCGGGCAGACTGCTCCGGCGCGGGGCCTGACGCTGGTCAGCGTCGAGTATTAGCGGTTCCAGTCTTTGT
>CANIHR010000391.1 GCA_947467185.1 Bryobacterales bacterium | reverse complement strand
ATAACAACCAGCCACCCGTGGAGTCCTGTACAAGATCGACATCGAACCAGCCCGGGCCCGGTGAGTTAATTGGCTGCATCAGGTTGGTATGCGTGGTCATCGTTTCCATCTGCATCTTGCCGCGGGATAGATCCGGGGTCGCCATCACAATGACGACATTCGCACCGCTGGAGTGCGCTGCCGCCGTTGTCCCGCCCCAGCCTCGGTCCATTGCAGTGATCGAGGCTCCGGACCGTGCCGTAATGCGGATGCACTCGGTCCCGCACGTTGCAATAAAAGGCATGGCCGGCAGTCCAGTCGTCGCGTCCAGCGTGCAGGTCGTCGCGGAACTGGTCAGGCTGGCCGCCAGTGTCCGCGTGACTGTCGTGTCGGGGATCTCGTATTCGCCATCGGCGGACAGTGACGCCACATTCTGCGCGGACACATAGACCTCACGGAATGCCTGATAGCGCATCGGGTAGAAGTTCCCATGAATGTCGGCGGTGGCCACCTCCACCAGCACCGATTGCGCAGCCGTGGACGGGGTCTGGTCATCGATACAGTCCACGATGACGCTTCCGCCCGTGCCATCGTTGGTGATCACCCGGCTCGTCTTGGTCTTGCCGGATGGCTCGGTCACGATGAAGATGCTGGTCGCATCCGGGATAATATACCACCTACCGTTGATGGTGAAGACGGTTGAGGTGTTCGAAAGGATCGTCTTCCCCGGCTGACCGGCACCGGTACCGCCAATAATGCGGATGATTTTCCCGACCTCGCTGCCGTCGGTCGCGAGGCCCGTCGGTGCGAAGCTGTTCACGAAGAGGGCGTCGCCGATGGTGTTGTCGGTGATGTAGTCGGAGAGTGCCCGCATAACGACCACGTCACCCACAGACCAGACCCCCGCCGCCGCGTGGTCCATAGTGAGCGTGTCGGCGGTATTGGTATACACCGTGTCGCTTACGAGGGGCTGGACCTCCTGATCGCGGAAGTAGAGCGAGAGCGTGTGGTTTGTCCACTGGTTCGTAGTCCAACCCGCGCCGGCGATGGTGATGTCGGTACCGGACACCGCCGTGATGACCGCGCCCCAGACGCCACCGTGCGCGATTGGAGTTTGCTGCATGACGAAGCGCTGGAACACGGAATCAGGCAGCAGGGTTCCATAGATCGGCCAAGTGGAGATCGTTACCGTCGTGGGGTTCCCATTTGCATCGTCGGCAGAGCCGACAAAGGCCGCCGCCCGCATATCCATGATCGAAGTCCCAATGAACACCGTTGGCGTGGGCGCGGCGCTACCAGCCCACTTGATGCCGCTAATTTGGATTTTGCAGCTGGCCCCGTCTGCCACGGTGATTGTGGCCCGAACCAGCGATGACACCGGCCCTTTTGTAAAGTCCCAGGCGATAGCGATGTAGTAGGTTCCGGGGTGGAGTAAGCCGCCCGTCGTCAGGATCGTGGCATCATCCGGTACCTTC
Source organism: Bryobacterales bacterium (assembly GCA_947467185.1). Classification (GTDB taxonomy): domain Bacteria; phylum Acidobacteriota; class Terriglobia; order Bryobacterales; family Bryobacteraceae; genus BOG-234. The sequence continues at coordinate 3,190 of CANIHR010000391.1, read as the reverse complement.
GGCGCGTAAACCGAACTCCCCGGCAAATTGGTCGGGACCAAACCGCCAGCCGTTATGTTGGCCGGGTAGACGGAGGTCTTGAGCTTCAGCCGAAACGAGGAAGCGAAGTTCTGCCCAACCGCACCAGTGTAGATGGTGTCGCTCACAAGCGCCCCCTCCGCATCCGGATTCCACGGATACGGCAGACGCTGTTTGACCTGCAGCGTCGCCGGATCACGGAGAAACGGTGCCGGGTCCTGGCCATAGGCATCCGTATACCACTGGTCGGCATGAAATGCGCCCCTGATCTTCCATTTCTCGCCGTCAGTTGTTGGCTGGGCCGAGAGGAGCCGGAAAAGAATCATGAGAGCCCCAGTTGCTCGTAGGTAAGTCCGCATATTGCTCCGACACTGCCGGCCAGATGGGCCGCTTTCATGCTGGTGGTGAATTCGATCTGGATGGTGCCGCCAGCGTCGTCGCGCGGGTTGCCGTAGTGGGTTTCGGCGTGCTCTACGTTGGCGCGCCTCGAGGCCTGGTCGAAGTTTGGGACGCCGAGAATCTGCAGGGTATTCGCGACCTCCTGCAGGCCCGAAGCTTCAAACGCATCAGGCTCAACCACGGAAACGCTGTCCGTCTGGTACTCGTTGTCTTCGTCCTGGAACTGGATGGAGATCCGGTTCGGAGAATCAGAAATGCTGCGCTGAGTCAGGCGCAGGGAATCTTTCTCGATGCTGCCGCCGTCGAACAGGTACGCCAAATACCCGTTTGCCGGGGTTCCGTCGGCCAGGTGTGACGAAACAGCGGTCGAATAGTTCGAGCCGTCCACCGCCGCTGGCTGTTGTTCTGCCAGCGTCCGCTTGATGTTGCAGGTTAGCTTTCCCGTCGAAGGGTTGCGGCTCAGGATGATTCCGGCACACTGCCGCAGGGCTGTCACCGCCTGCGCGAGAGTTTGACGCGAGGCTGTTTCCAGCGCGAAAGATGAACGGAACCGTTCATGCGTTGCGCTGTCGCCGTGGAGGTCAGCATAAGTGATAGTTTCACTGCAGTAAGCCGCAGATCCTACCCATGAGGCGACATCGAAGTCACCCAGCGTCCACGCACCAAGGGTCAGGAGATCCATCAGGTGCCAGACCGGGTTATAGCCGGAGTACATTTTGGCGGGATATGCAAAAACAGCTCCGCCAACTCCGGATCCAGTTGCCGAAGTCCCGGCCAGTGTGATTGTTCCAGGATACCCAGAGGTGGCCGCCGAAACCTGATAAACACCATCGGCAGCGAGGGAATTCCCCACCACATTCACCGTCGCACCATAGCCGAACGCTGGATTGGCTGAAGTCAGCGTCAGCGTGATCTCTCCACCGCTTGCCGATGCCGAATCAATCGCATAGCCCATCAGGACGGGAGGCCCATCGACAAGCACTCGGACGGAAGGGTTGCTACCTCCCGCCAGTTCGGTCGGAACCACCCATTCGATCTTGCAGGTCGAGCCATGTGGATCTCCCTGACTGTCGAAGATCGCATCAGAACAGATCGCGCCCTGACGGCCACCCTGCGTTACGTACCGCCACGTGAAAAGCTGGTCCCTGTTGTTTTGTGGTACCTCATGGCCATTTACCACCACTTTCATCACATTGGCAGGGCCGTGGAACGCTTCGCAAACAACGCATTCAGACCGTATTGAGTTCGGCTCTTGCGCGGGAGCAAGGTTGACCCCATCCACCCACTGTTTGCCATAGACTTTGGGCCACCAACTGTTGCCCGGGGGATTCGGTGTGTTGAACCCCGTAACCTTCGCCCCATCGGTGTACTTGCGACCGCGGAAGTCTTCAGGCGCGATCCACGTATCCCCACCAAAACGACGGGTCGGACGGGCACTACTATCCAGGTTGTGCATTCCTCTGGCAACGCAGTCTTCTCGTGTGAAGGCGCACGTGGTGAAGGGCGATCCACTGTTCAGATTGCCGACACCGACCGACAGATCCGGGGAATAGCCACATTGGTAATGCGGTGAGGTCGGGTCAATAAGACCCTCAAGTCGCTGCTCCGCAGTCGAAGGGAATACCCACGGGCACCGCCGCTGCCTCGGCACGTTCGGCACCTTCAGCCGGGCCATCGAGTTACGAGAAACGCACGGCACCCGAAGCACGCCATTTGCCTGCGCCTCGGCATACTCGACCGTGAAATCCCACATATAGGCATCCGTCGAGAAGGCCCCGGCGAGGGCATCCCACAGCAGCAAGGTAACGGTGAGCGTTGCGCCCTTCCAACCGTGCGCGATCGCATGGTTCACATAGAGATCCGCGTCCCCGTCCGCCAGCGTCAACTGGAACGTGCCGGGGATGTCGTAACCCTGAGCGGACATGGCAACAATGGCATCAATGGCCTGATCCTGCACTTTGCAGACGTATGCATTCCCGCCGTAGGTAAGGGAAGTGGCCCCGGTCGTCGCCGCGCTGCTCAGGTAAACGGTGTCGCCATCGAGCGCCACGATCCGGCAGAGCATCAGCGGGCGGGGGGCTTCCGCCAGCTCTTTGCCTGTGATGATGTTGAAGCTCAAGCCGTCGCCTCCAGTTCAATGCGCACTGCGGCATCATTCGGCCCAGCGTAGTTAATCACCATTTCGTCCATCGCGTAATGGGTTTTCGTGTATGCCGTTCCGTCCTCATCGGTGAATGTGAACGCCTTAAACTTCCCGGCATTTGCGATGAAATGCGCAAGCCGCGTGGCAAGATCCGCATCCGACAGCCGTCGCTCGTCCAGCGTCCAGCCCGGCAGGCCGCCAGTAGGGTAGCCGGAAAGGGAACCGCCGAATTCAGAGCGCGTCCACTTGATGCCGTTGGCCGCCTGCGCCACCGTCTGGAACCGTTTGTGCTGCGTGTAGGGCAGTTGGCACATCGCCCCGTTTGCCAGTGTTGGGAATGCGGTACCCGACGTGCCCGGCGAGAGATCCTGACGAACTGACTGCGAGAGCGAGAGCGGACAATCGTACTGGATCGTGGAGTTTTCCGCCCCGGAGAACATGTCGGTATCCAGCGAAAGATGCGTGTACGTGGTGCCTCCGAACGCCAGCGTAATGTCTGTTGATGCCGCGCCCAGGGCCGAATCTACCGCAGACCGAACGGTGTTTTTCTGCGCCTGGGTCAAAACAGGGTACGGAATCGAGAATTTCACCATGCCGAGACGGCGGGCGCTGCGCTGCTCTTTCCCGTTT
>CANIHR010000390.1 GCA_947467185.1 Bryobacterales bacterium | reverse complement strand
GCCCGGGGACTCAGCGCGATCATGCCATGCGCACCCTCGCCGCCGAGCACCTTCTGCCAGCTCCACGTCACCACATCCAGCTTGTCCCACGCCAGATCCATCGCAAACGCGGCCGACGTTGCATCGCAAATCGTCAGCCCTTCGCGTTCCGCCGGAATCCAGTCGCCGTTCGGCACACACACGCCCGACGTCGTCCCGTTCCACGTAAACACCACATCGCGCGAGAAATCCGCCTGGCTCAGATCCGGCAGTTCGCCGTAGCCACCCTTCAGCACGCGCAAATCTTTCAGCTTGAGCTGACTCTTGCAGTCCGCGCCCCAGCCGCTGCCGAAGCTTTCCCACGCCAGCACGTCCACGCCGCGCTCGCCCAGCATCGACCACATCGCCATTTCCACAGCGCCTGTGTCCGACCCCGGCACGATGCCCAGCACGTAGTTCTCAGGCATGCCCAGAATCTTCTTGCTCAGCGTGATCACTTCCGCCAGCTTCTTCTTGGAGCCTTTGGCACGGTGAGAACGGCCCACAGCCGCGTCTTTCAGAGCGTCAAGGCTCCAACCCGGGCGCTTGGAACAGGGGCCGGAGGAAAAGTTCGGATTACCGGTAGTTTGTGTAGGTTTCATGTTTCATCAAAGCGGTCGACTTCGGAGGGCGTTACCGCTCACTTTTTAGCTTACCCGACCTGTCTCGGTCACCTGGCCAAATCCCGCCATCCCCCAGGCTCCGAACCCCTGTAAAACGGCCTCCTGTGCCCCGGCCCCCCACCTGCATGGATGCAGTCCATGGACACTCCCAAGAAATGCGCTCACGTCGCCTGCCCCTGCCCGGCTCCCAAAGACAGCGACTATTGCTCCACTTACTGTGAGGGGATCGGCGATGTCGTCGATATCTCCTGCAACTGCGGCCACGGCCACTGCGACAGCACCAACGCCGCCCCCGTCGCCTGATTCACACATCCACCGGGAATCGCCTCCCACCGAACCGAATCCAAAACAAAAAAGGCGTGGCCCCAACCGGGACCACGCCTTCTTCTGCATCACAGGGCTGAAAGCGCCTGTGCTACTTAAACCGAATAAACCCTGCCGCGGTTCGCCCCAATCAGGATCTGGAACAAACGATGCCCAATCAGTTCATGCAGCGTCATCAGCTCTTTATTCGCTTCGAACAGAACCTTCGGGTCACCACTCGCGATGCCCGACCCGGCTCGCAGCGCCAGCCCCGCTTCTTTCAGGATCGGGTCTTCCATCACTTCTCCGGCCATCTCCCACAGCGTGATGAAACGATCCACCGCCGTCGGGAAGCTGACGCCAAACACGCCCGCCTGGCTCGTCGTGCGTGGGGGCTTGAAATCCAAATTGAAAGGACCGTTGTACCCATGGCTCCGCAGCAGTACCAGCACATTCAGCCAGTCCAGAGGATTCACCAGGCCCACCGCGATATCCACGTCATGCTTCAGCCGGTACCCATCGTTAATGTCGAAGTGCCACAGCTTGCCCGCCGTCAAAGCCCGCGCCAGCGCCGCCCGGGGTGCGCCGCCCCACATCAATTCGTGCAGATATTCGGGGTTCAGACCCACCATCTCCGGATGCGTCAGCAGTCCGGAATTGATGAACGCCAGCATCGCGTCGCTCGTCGGCAGCAAAATCTCCGCCGCCGGCTCAAAGGGCTTCGCTTCCATACAATGCTTCAGCGTCGGACGTCCCGCTTTCGCCGCCACCGCAATGTCATGTTCACAGGCCGCGTTGAGACCTTCCGCGTACCACTTCAGCGTCTCGGTCTCTTCCACCGCGCCCTGCACCTGATACCCCAGCGAACCCGGCCAGTACACCGCGAACTCTGCGCCCAGCGTGTGCCCAATGTCGATCGTGTTGCACATCCGCCAGCGCGCGTACTTCCGAATCTCCGGCGATTCCGAAGCCGGGCTCGACGCGAACACCGCATGGTGGAACGTCTCCGTCGTCACCATCGAGCACTTCAGCCCGTTATCGGCCAGCGCCTTCCCGATCCGCGCCACAATCTCGTCCTGCTTCGCCGTCCCCAGCGCCTCGCTCGGAATCACGTCCGTATCGTGCGTCGCCCAGTAGCCGATGCCGATCTTGCCGTACTCCTCAATCACTCGCTCAAAGCTGATCGGCTCGCGCGTCGGGGCATGGAAGATCGCATGACCTTCATATGCCGCCGCCCACTGCGGGCCAGTGATGTAGTACTTACGTCGCGTCTCAGGCGAATAGGATCCACCGCACGCATCGGTGAGGCGGGCGACAAGGGCCTGTTGTTTCTCAGGAGGAGTCGGATTCATCGCTCCCATTATCTATCGTGGCCCCTTTCCGCGCCACACCTTCTTCTTTCGCCATACGATTCCGCGCTTTCTCGATACGCAACGGCGGTAATGCAGGTACTGTATTCCATAAGGAATTCATTAGGAATACGGCGGAAGGTGTTAAACTGAGCTTTGCTCGAAGCTTACTCTCCGGCGCGCGCCGGACAGTGGTTCCTCCACTCCGGCATTCAGCGCCCCACCGGGGGAGTGGCCCGCTACTACCGCGCCGAAATACAGGAAAACAAGCCGGTCTCCACCGAGATCACTGGCTACACGGCCAGTGCGCTCATGGTCCTTTTTCATATGACAAAGGACCAGCAATACCTCGACCGTGCGAAATTAACCGCCGATTTCCTCGTAAATGAGGCCTGGAACGCGGAACTCGCTACCTTCCCCTACGAACACCCGTCACCTTCCGCTGTCAGCGAGCACCTGGCGTATTTCTTTGACGCCGGAATTATCATCCGCGGCCTCATCGCTGTCTGGAACGTCACCCGGGACCAGCGTCTTGTCGACCGCGCCGTCGAAGCCTCGCACGCCATGCTCCGCGATTTTCGCGCCGCCGATGGCTTCCACCCCATCCTCCAGTTGCCCGGGAAAGTGCCCCTCCCCCGGACCCCGCAGTGGTCCCGGTCCATCGGTTGTTATCAGTCCAAGTCCGCCCTGGCCTGGTGGGAGGCTGGCCAGGCGGCTGGCGATTCCGTCCTCACCGAAGCCTTCCTGGAATTCATGGAGCAGGTTCTCGGCAACTACCGCGACTTCCTTCCCGGAACACCGGAGCGCCTCAAGGTGATGGACCGCCTCCACGCCAACAGCTACCTGCTCGAAGCGTTTTCTCCGCTTCTGCATCGCCCTGAAGTGGTCGAAGCCTACCGCTACACCCAGGAGCGGATCTCTCACTTCCTGCGCGATATCCGCCCCGATTTCGAACGGTCCGACGTCAACGCCCAGCTCCTTCGCTCTCGCGTCTACGCGGCGAACGTCATTCCCGTCAAGGTTGCGGAAGCCGCCGACGAAGCTGCGTCCCTCGCTTCTTTTCAGGCTCACGACGCTGATCCCCGCATCGATGGTGGCTTCTATTTCGGACGCCGCCATGGTGCCATCGAACCCCACGTGAACCCCGTCTCCGCGGCGTTCGCAATCCAGGCCCTGGAAGTATGGCGCGCCTGGCAGGCCGGAGAACAAGACCCGTGCCACATGCCGCCCATCTAGCTTCCGGCACACCCGGCCCGGTTCGTCTCGCCTTCGCGGCAGCCACGCCCGAACTGAGTCACCAGGCCCTGGCCCGCTTCGCAGCCGACTTCCCGCCATACACGCTCCTCGTTGTCTCGGAGTTCGAACCCCAGCCCGGCAGCCCGGATCACCAGTGGATTCCCTGGCACGTCCACCGGACGCTGGCTGAGAACCGCGAGTCAATCGATGCGGCGCTCGCCGGACGGGAAATCGCCGTCGCCGCTATTTTCATAGCCCCCGGTACGGCGCTCGGCCCCATGCGCCGTCTCGCGGTGCAGATGACCCGCGCCAGGCTCGTCCTCTACGACCACAACCTCCGGGCTATCGGACGCCGCCACCTCCCCGCCTGGCTCCTACGCCAGACCCGCCAAGCCGTCAGCCGCCAGCTCTCCGAAGGTGGACGTGCCCGCAAATGGCTCCGCCGCCTCACCCGGCCCGCCGAAGCCGAGATCCCGGTCCGTGCCCGCCTGGCCCAAATGCGGGGGCGTCTCGCTGCACGCAACACCAGCCGCCGCCCCGACCTCCCTGGTCCACTCCCCCACCAGACCCTCACCGAGGGCGTCTCGGTCGTCATTCCCACCCGCGACGGACGGGACCTCCTCGTCGCCCTCCTCCCGGCTCTCCTGCCACAGCTCTCCACCAAAGCCGTACCGAACCGCGACCGTGAGGGAGCGGCCAGCCCCCGCTCTGCCGAAGTCATCGTCGTCGATAACGGCTCCGCCGACGGCACCCGAGCCTGGCTCGCCCACCACTACCCCACCATCCGTGTCATCGAGAGCACTGTCCCCCTCTCCTTCGCCCGAGCCGTCAACGCCGGCATCCAGGAGGCCCGCTTCACCCGCCTCCTGATGCTCAACAACGACATGGTCCCCGAGCCCGGCTTCATCACCGCCCTCGAAGCTGCGTTCACCAAAATCCCTGGTCTTTACTGCGCCACGGCCCAGATCTTCTTCCCGCCCGGCATCCGCCGCGAAGAGACAGGTAAGGCCGTCTGGCGCAAAGATGGCCCCCTCGATTTCCCCGTCCGTTGCGACGACCCTCTCCCAGGCGAAGACCTCACCTGGGTTCTCTACGGCTCCGGCGGCTGCTCGCTCTTTGACACCCGTATGCT
>CANIHR010000389.1 GCA_947467185.1 Bryobacterales bacterium | reverse complement strand
CGGGCGGCGATGACAGCGAGTTGGGCAAACCGATCCATCATGTCGGCTTCTTTGGCCTGGAGGTAATCAAGGGCGTTGTAACCCTTCACCTCACCGCCAAGGGAAAACCGCAGATCCAGAAGGTCGATTTGCTCAATCTTCGAGATACCGCTCTGGCCATTCCGCAGGGAGGTGAGGAACTCCTCACAGGTGCGGCCAGCCGACGAGATTACACCGATTCCGGTAACGACGACTCTTCTCATCAGGCGGCGGATGGCGCGTCGCCGGACGGGGCGTTCTTCGATTCGACCAGCTTGCGCACTCCTTCCACCATGTCACGGACGGCGCGAATGTTCTTCACTTCTTCGTCGGGAACGTTGATGTCGAACTCGTTTTCGAGGGCAAAGATGATGTTGACGCCATCCATGGAGTCAATGCCCAACTCTTCAAAACTGCTCTCGATGGTTACCTGAGCGGGATCTTTGCGTTGGGTTTCGGCAATGATGCGCAGGACGCGCGCTGTGAGCTGGTCGTTATTGGCCGGGGTTAGTTCTTCGGGCATAGTAGTTCAGAAACAGTTTCAAAATGATACCCTCGCCCGAGTAGTTCCGGCACAATTTGCCGAACCGCTTCGAGCATGGGCTTCACGTCAGGATTCTTTAGGGTACCGCGACCGTCGTGAAGACAAATGATATCGCCCTCCTGGGCGTGGTCCAGGATTCGGGCGGCGACGGCTGGGGCGGGGAGGCACCAGTCGCGGCCAATCACGGACCACATCACGCCGGTGAGACCCAGTCTGTTCTGCGCCTCACGAAAGCCGAACCATCGGACTCCGTAGGGGGCTCTTAGCCAGACTGGCGTTTGGCCGGTGATGTCGATGAGGGTCTTTTGCGCGCTGGAGAATTCTTCGAGCGCGAACGAGGGGCGGGTCAGCGCGAAATTGGGGTGGGTGTCGGAATGGTTGGCAATCTCGTGGCCGGCAAGGGCAACGGAGCGAGCGATTTCCGGGTTCAAGCGGGCGTTTTCACCAACCTGGAAGAAGGTGGCGTGCACGGAATAGCGAGCGAGAATGTCCAGTAAGTAAGGAGTGGAGGTGGAGGGGCCGTCGTCGAAGGTCAACGCCAAGGCCTTCCGGGGGCTGGTGGCCCGCCAGACAGAAGGGGCGAAAACGGAGGATGAGCGGCCGCGCACTGCCCACGTTCCGGCCATAAAGGCGGCAGAGAAGGCTGCTCCCGCGGCGAGCGCTACTGGGGCTCCGGGAGGCATTTCGTTACTTTAGCATTCAGAGGTGCGTTGCCAGATCGTAAAGGTGACTGCCGGACCGGGGCCGAAGGTGGTGGGGCGGGGCTGGCCGGGCACTCCGATGGCGGTGGTCAGGACACCGTCTTCGAGCTTCCAGATGCCGAACTGGGGGACAATGCGGTTCTTTGGGCCGTGGACGAAGTAATCGATTTCTGTCGGTGTGGTGGCGCGATTGACGGTGAAGTGCGCCCGGAGCATGGTTTGGCCCATCATCACGACGCGGAATTCGTTGTTAGCACCGATGCGTGTCCCGGATTTGACGTATTCGTCTTCGAGGGATTGGCCGTTCATGGTGGCGGCGACGAGTTGCCAGGTGCCATCCAGCTCCGGTACCGGTTCCAGCGTGGCGGGGACGACAGATTCCGGGGCTTTGGTGGGTCTTCCTGCTTCGCGCTGCAGGGTTTCCAGTGCCAAGCCGCTGCCGGGGGCGGTTTTGAACTTCGTCGGGCGCTTTGTTGCTGTCAGCGTAAGGCAAAGGCGGAGTGTATCGCCCTTTAGCTTGTAGATACCGAGGCAGGTATTGCCTTTTTCCGGGCCGGTGGTGAACTTCAGGTCAATTTTGCCGTCTTCGGCGGTGACGACGCCACGATAGTCCGCACCCATGGCCTCGGTGGTGAACTTTGAACCTTTGATGATGATCCGGCCCCCGGCGAGCATGGCCGTGCCGTCGATTTCCAGCGCGGTGATGGCCCAGGCTCCCTGCAGCAGATCGAGATCGGCGGGCATGAGATCAGACGATTTCTTCGGTTTGGGCGTCCCAGTGGACGGTGCGGCCGAGGCGGTAGCTTTCGAGGGCCATTCGGCAGGTGACAGAGACTTTGAACCCGACTTCGACCGGGCAATTGGTGGCGTGGCCGTGGCGAATGGAGTCGAAGAAGTTCTGTAGGTGGGCGCGCGGCGCGGTCGTCGTCTGGCCGACCAATTCGGTGCCTGCGGGTGAAATGACCTTTTGGGGCAGAAGCCGGATCTGCTGGGCGCGCACGATAGTCGCGTCGGTGCCGAGCAGTTCCTCCGTCATGCCGGGGTGGTTGTTACCGAAGCCGGAGTCCCAGGTGAAGAGGATGTCGCCCCAGGGGCAGTCGGTGTGCTCCATGGAGACGGTCATGGTGTCGGGGACTTCGCGGCCGTCTTTCCAGCGGTAGATGCCGCCACGCATGGTGACGGCGGCGGGGATGCCGATGTCGATAACGCGATACCAGAACGCCAGTTGCTGGGAGAGATTTTCGTGGACACTGCCGCCGGAGTAGTCCTCGTAGTAACGCCAGTTGGCGAAACGGTGGGCGTCGAAGTCCCGTTCCTGCGCCCCACCGAGGAAACCTTTCCAGGCAATGTTCGCCGGGGTCATATCGGGGAAGACGGGGCGAGCCCACTGGGGCTTGCCGTGCGGAGTATTGCGGTACGAGTGCGACCGGATGGCCGTCACCTGACCAAGGGCGCCGCTGGAAAGGTATTCGATGGCGTCGACTGCGTGGCCGGAGGAGCAGAACTGGTGGCCAACCTGGACCTTCAGATTCGGATTTTGCCGGGAGGCGTCGCGCATCCTGCGGGCGTCATCCATGGTGAATGCCATGGTGCGTTCCACATAGACGTGCTTGCCACGCTCCAGGGCTGCTGTGAAGGGTTCGGTACGGAGGTGCTGCGGGGTGGCGATCAGGACGGCATCGACAGACTTGTCTTCGAGGAGTTCCGCGTAGTCGGTGTGAACTTTCGCGGCGGGGGCGATGGCCTGAGCGTCATCCAGACGGCGTTTGTAGACATCGGCGAACCCTGCCAGCTCAATGTTGGGGGAGGAAGCGGCTTCGCGGGCCAACTGGGTACCGCGCTCGCCCATGCCGATAACGCCAACACGGAGGCGGTCATTCGCGCTAAGAACCTTGCCGGTAGCGAGGCTGCCCGCGAGGCTGGTGGCGACATTGCCGATAAACAGTCGTCTGGTCTGCATGGCGTTCCTCTCAGTATACGTGTGAAAAGGGATACGGTAACACGCCCTTACGGGTTCCGAATGGATTTCCAGACCGTATAAACGCAGAAAAAGCGCAGTCGGGGTGGTCGAATCACAGCAGGGCAACATATGTGCCTCTCCGTGTTTTTCGAACGAACCGAGCCTGCGCTTATCGCTGCGAGCTTGTTAGCTGGAAGTTAGCTGGTGACTACCAGCGGCTGTTGCCGCCGCCGCCACGACCACCACCGCCACCACCACGATTGCCACCACCGCCTCCACGACCGCCACCGCCACCGCCAAAGCCGCGTTCGGTCTTCGGGCGTGCTTCGTTGACATTCAGGGCGCGACCTTCAACGTCCTGGCCGTTGAGGGCTGCGATGGCGCGTTCCGCCTCCGCACTGACCGGCATTTCGACGAAGCCGAAGCCGCGAGCCTGACCTGTGTCACGATCGGTAACCAAACTAACGCGATCCACTGAACCGTATGCCTCGAACAATGTCCGTACTGTGTTTTCTGTAACGCTAAAGGCGAGATTGCCTACGAAAATATTCTTCATGTTTCCTTCTGGAGTGCAGGTTGCAGAGCTGCAATTTTGGGAAGTGGCGGACAGGATCGGACGAGGGCGGCGGACCGGACTAATGCGAGGATGCCAGAAACTTCTGACGCACCTTGACAATAGCACGATTTGCAAGTTTGTGCGGTTTATTTATTTCCCACCCGGTTATTCGGTGATTGCAACCATGGTCCCGGGCGAATTCCCTTCGAGGCGATTGTTGATGAAGAGAAAGGCCGGAAGGCCATCGACCAGGGCCACATCGAGAAGTTCTTTCAGGCCGAGGCGGACCTTTGGGTTGACGTCCTGCACCTTCGTGTAGGGCGAGAAGAGCTTGACGGCGTCCTCATAGGGGCGACCTTCACGGAGGAGACCACGGGCCACGATCATGTCCGAGGTGAGCGAACCCGGCATGTGGAGTTGGTCCTGAATGCCGGGCATACGAGTCCAGGCGTTGAAGACGTGGGGGACGTTGTGGGCGCGGAGGCAGTCGAAGTAACGATCACCCAGAAAGTCGGCATTGCGGATCTCGACGGCATATCGGAAACCGGCGGGGAGTTCCGCGAGGAACTCGTCGAGCTTCGCAACGAACTCCTTCACGCAAGGAAAGGCCTTGCGCTGCATGGCCCCGAACTCGAAGATCAGGACACCGGTTTGCTGGTGGTACGGGATGAGTGCGCGGAGGAGGCCGTTCACGAGCAGGCCGACGTCGAGGAATGTCGGGTTTTCCAGGCCTGCCACGGCGCCGTAGCGCGGATGCACAGGCCAGGTAGGGACGGTGATCTGCTCCGGGATTTTGAAACCAAAGCGGAATGTTTCGGGGACCTGCCGGAACAGTTTAGCCCAGAAGACCTCGGTAGGGAACTGGTAGAAGGCGAAGTCGCCG
>CANIHR010000388.1 GCA_947467185.1 Bryobacterales bacterium | reverse complement strand
GTCGGGTCCGGTAAGCGCGCGAATCGCGTTTGCGCGGGAACTGGGTGCGAAGCTGGCGACGCCGAACAGTATTGTTCTTGACCCGGACTCGCGCCTGACGCAACTGGGCCTGATTCCGTTTGGGGCGCACCATTTCCACTTCCACAGCCGGACGGCTGCCGGAGAGAACCTGACGGCTATGACCGAGGTCTGGAGCGAGTCCGTGCTCGGGATTCGCGGCCGCGCCTTCATCGCACCGAAATTGGTGCCGATTGAGGGTCCGAAGCCTCGGGTTGCAATCAGTTTGGGCGTGGGAGAGAACCTCACCAAGCGCATCCCGGGCGACTTTGAACGAGACCTGGTGGTACTGCTCGCAAGCCGCTTTGCTGACGTCTGGATTGACAGAGGCGCGGGCGGTGAAGAGGCCGAGCGAGTCAATGCGGCGACCGCCGGGGTACAGGTCAACTTCTGGGAGGGGTCGTTCGCGGGGTTTGCCTCGATCATCAGTCAGTCGGATCTGTACGTAGGCTATGACTCGGGGGCGCAACATGCCGCCGCTGCGCTGGGAATCCCCGTGATCACCGTGTTCGCCGGGGCTCCCTCGCCCCGCTTCCAAACGCGCTGGGCCGCAGCGGGAACGCTGTTGGACGCTGATTCGCTAACAGCAGAGCAGATTCTGAGTCGTATCGCCGCCTCTAGTTTTTGAACTTCGCGCCGGCGATGTCGGTCACCGCCGACCAGAAGAAGCGGAGGTGCTTGTAGACCGCTTCCTCAGAAATTCTCTCCTGATCGCTGTGCGCTCCAAAGCCTTTCAGGATGTCTTCGTCGTCGCGCATTGCACCCACGCCGTAGCACTGGACGCCTTTGGGACGGAGTTGCGACATATCGGTCGCACCAGTCCCCATGTACGGCAGCGTGGGGATTCCGTAGGCCGTCTGAAACGCACCTTCGATGGATTTGTAGATATCGGACTTCGTGCTCATGGGGGGCGCACCGGGGCGGGTGCGCGGCGCGGTGACCAGTTCCACGGCGGGGTCATTGATGACCTTACGCATGAGGGCGTGAAAGGCGGGAAGGTCCTCATCGGGCAGAACGCGGACGTCGAGGGAGGCAGTTGCTTCGCTGGGGATCACGTTGGCCTGAAAGCCGCCCTGGATCATGTTGGGCGAGATGGAGGTGTGGAGCATCGAGTAGAGGCCGGGTTCGTTCTGCGCGAGGTAGTCGCGGGCGGCGGCTGACTTTTCGGGGATGAAGAGGTCGCGAAAGTGGGCGGCTTCTTCGGGGTCGCCAAGCTGGGCCAGCTTTTCGAAGTAGGTGCGCGTGGTGTCGTTGAAGCGCATGGGCGGGTCCCAGTAAGCGATCTTTTCGACGGCCCCGGAGAGGTGGGCGATGGCGTTGCCCCGGAGGGGGCGGGAACCGTGGCCGGACGGACCTTTCGCGACCAACTGGACGCGGGAAGGGTACTTCTCCACGGTCTGGACAGTGGCCCAGCGAACTTTGCCGTTGCGGCGGATGACGCCGCCACCTTCCGCGAGACAGGCTTCGGCTTCGATTTCGGGGAAGTGGTCGCTGACGAGGTAGCCGATGCCGATGGCGGAGTTCCCTTCTTCGCCGGCTTCGGAGACGAAGATGACGTCGCGGTCAGTGACGGCACCGGTGCGCTTGAGTATCACCATTGTCATCATGGCGGCGAAGAGGTTGGTTTTGTCATCGAGGGTGCCGCGCCCATAGATGTAGCCATCTTTGTGGGCGGCGCTGAAGGGCGGCAGGCTCCACCTGGTGGCGTCGATTTTGACGGTGTCGCTGTGCCCCATGATCAGGAGCGGCTTTTTGGTGCCGTTGCCCCTGATGCGGGCGATGAGGTTGGGGCGAGTCGGTTCTTTGGCTGCGAGCGTGACCTGGATGCCTTCGGCTTCGAGGACACCTTTGACGTATTCGGCGACTTTGGCCTCGCCAGGAGGCGCGGTGGAGTCGATTTTGACGAGGTTTTCGAAGTGCTTCATGCCTTCGGCGTTGAACTTTTCCCAGTCAAGCTGCTGGGCGGCGGCCGGGAGTATAGAGAGGGCGAGAAGAGCGAGGAGGCGTCGCATAGTTAGGAAACAGCTTAGCGCTTCAATTGGCAGGGAGTACTGTTCACCCCAAAACACTAGCCAAACACCCCTGATTCGTTGTATCGTCAAGCTGGAGCCTCGGTTCCGCCATACTTGCAAGTCATTGAAAACATTACATGCCGATTGGCGGATTTCCTCCGGTTTCAGTCCCTTGGCTCTCAGACCCTGAAAAAGTCAGCAAGCCATAAACAGTTTGTGATAGTTTTGTTTTTGTTGTGGGTTTTTCCCGCTTTTGCGGCACCTGCGCCTGAGATGCTTCGTTTGGAAGCCAGCGTGGACGCCATGGGGTCAACTTACTCGGTCGTACTGTACGGCGAGGATCGCAGCAAACTGGAAAGTGCGTCGGAAGCTGCCTTTGAGGAGGTCCGACGGCTGGATTCGCTGCTTTCGAATTACAAACCGGAAAGCGAATGGAGCCAGGTGAACCGCGACGCGGCGAAGACGCCAGTTGTGGTTTCCCGGGAATTGTTTGATTTGCTGACGGCCTGCGTTAATTACAGCCGGCAGAGTGAGGGCTCGTTCGACATCACGGTCGGGCCGCTGATGAAAGTGTGGGGGTTTTACCGGGATACGGGGCATCTTCCCAAACCGGGCGAGTTAAAGCAGGCAATGGAGCAAATCGGTTACCGAAATATTCGACTGAACCCGGCTGACCGCTCCGTCTTCTTTACGCATTCCGGCCTGAATCTGGACCCCGGTGGCGTTGGCAAGGGCTATGCCGTGGACAGAATGGCTGAAATCCTTCGCAAACGAGGAGTTTCCGCAGCTTTAATCTCCGGCGGCGGTTCCAGCATCTATTGTTTAGGAGCCCCTCCGGACGAAGATGGCTGGCGCATCAAAATTGAAGATCCGCGTCATGCGGGATCGCCCGACGCACCGTTTGCGACGGAAGTGGTTCTGAAGGACGAATCTATTTCTACTTCAGGCAGTTACGAAAAATTCTTTGTGGCCGAAGGCAAGACTTGGAGCCACATCATGGACCCCCGTACCGGATATCCGGCGCAGGGGACCCTGGCGGTTTCGGTAATTTCACCTCGCACACTGGACAGCGAGGTCTGGGCCAAACCATACTTCATAATGGGTCGCCGATGGACGGCGGCCAATAAACCCCGGGATTTCCGGGTCTTCTTTTGTCAGGATTCAGGTGCGGGCGTGATGCCTCCGGCTGGTCAGGGCAAAGAAAACGATAAGGCGGATCAATCATGCGCGTGGCTCCAATGACGAGTCGTTTCCTCGATGCCTGCAGGCGCCGGCCCACTGACGTGCGGCCAGTCTGGTTTATGCGGCAGGCCGGCCGGTACATGAAGTCGTACCGGGACATTCGGGCCAAGCACTCGATGCTGGAAATCTGTAAGCGGCCGGACCTGGCGGCGGCGATTACGCTGCAGCCGGTGGAAGCTCTGGACGTGGATGCGGCCATCATCTTTGCCGATCTGCTGCTGCCTGTGGAACCCATGGGTCTGAAGTTGGCCTTCCCGAAGGAAGGTCCGCACATCGACAACCCGATTATGTCGTCGGAAGATGTGGACGCTCTGTCCACCTCGAACACGGATGATCTGGGCTACGTCGGTGAAGCGATTCAGCAGACGGTTCGGGCTCTGGCTGGTCGTGTGCCGGTGATCGGTTTCTGCGCGGCTCCCTTTACGCTCGCCAGCTACATGATCGAAGGCGGGGCTTCCCGCAACTTCCTGCGTACCAAGCGGATGATGTACGGCGATGAAACGCTGTGGCGTCGTCTGATGGGCAAGATTGTGGACGTGCTGGCTCCCTTCGCCATCATGCAGATTGCGTCGGGCGCTCGCTCGATTCAGGTGTTTGACAGCTGGGTTGGCGCTTTGGCGGCTGACGATTATGTTCGGTTTGCTCAGCCGTACTCGCGTGCTCTGATTGAGCGGATTCGCGCGGCAGGCGTTCCGGTGATCCACTTCGGCACGGGCGCTTCCGGGTACTTCCGCGAACTGCATGCAGCTGGTGGCGACGTGATGGGCTGCGACTGGCGCATCAACATCGACCAGGCGTGGCTCGATATCTCTTACCGCTCGGCGATCATGGGCAACCTCGATCCCGTCGCGCTGTTCGCTCCTCTGCCCGAACTGAAGCAGAAGGTGCATGAACTGCTGCGGCGCACGGGCACCCGTCCGGGTCACATCTTCAACCTCGGCCACGGAATTCTGCCGGAAACTCCGGTGGAAAACGTGAAGGCTGTCGTGCAGATGGTTCGCGAGTTCCGGCCCTAATTCGTCATGCGGGTTGGCATCATCGGCGGTGGCATCACGGGTCTGTCCTGCGCCTACTATCTGGGCAAGGCGGGCCTGGACGCGACCGTCTTTGATCCGGCCCCGGGTGGTCCCATCGGGACTATCAACATTGAGGGTTGTGTTCTGGAGACAGGACCCGAAAGCTGGCTGGCGGCGAAGCCGTGGGCAGAACAGCTCATTCGGGAACTGGGGCTGGGCGATGACCTGACCGGCTCCAATGACGGCCGGCGACGCACTTTTGTGCTGCGTGGTGGCCGGTTCCTGACGCTGCCGGAAGGTCTGCAGATGGTGGTGCCGACCAAGGTGATGCCGGTAGTCAAGTCCGAGCTGTTTGGCTGGGGCACCAAGATCAAGATGGGGCTGG
>CANIHR010000387.1 GCA_947467185.1 Bryobacterales bacterium | reverse complement strand
CGAAGGTATCGAGTATGAAAAGAAGGCTCTTGCTATCGATCCTGAGTATGAGAATGCCATGGCCTACATGAACCTCCTCATCCGGTATCGCGCTGACCTCCAGGACACCAAGGAACAGTACCAGGCTGACGTGAAGGAAGCCGATGACTGGGTTCAGAAGACCCTCGAAACTACCAAGATTAAGGCTGAGCGCAAGGCTGCGAATCCCAACGCCAAGTAGTCTCTCTTCAATCCAATTGTTTAAGAAAAGGACGCCGCAAACGGCGTCCTTTTTCTATTGATATCCGGTATCCTGACCTTGTGACGCGAATTGCTTTCATTCTTGTCCCAACCCTGGTCGGCAGCCTGCTGTTTGCTGCGCCTCTTCCCGCCCAGCAGTTGTCGATTGCGGCTCGGGATGCGTTCAATATGGGCGTACGACAGTTTCAGGCCGCCCAGTTTCGGTCAGCCGCCGAATCATTTGGTAAAGCGGTCGAAAGAGCCCCGAACCTGTTGAACGCCCGCGTCTATCTGGCCGCGTCCTGGGTGCAGGCCTATGTTCCGGACGACGCCTCTCCCGAGAATGCGGAGGTCGCAAAGTCGGCTCTCGCGGCGTGTCTCGAAGTTCTGAAACGTGACCCGTCCAATGTGGCGGCGACGGACTCCATTGCCACTCTGCATTTTCAAATGCGCGATTTTATTCGTTCCCGTGAATGGAACCTGAAGGTGATTGCGCTGGATCCGAACAGCAAGACATCACTCTACATGTTGGGCGCAATCAACTGGAGCGATTTCGCCTCCACCCTCAAGGAGGCACGGACCACTCTCAACATGTCGTCGGATGATCCTGGTCCGCTTCCGGATGAAGAACTGCGCACTGAGCTTCGAGCCCAATCACTGAAATCCATTGAGGAGGGGATCGAGTTTGAAAGGGCGGCCCTGAACCTGGATGTCGGCTATGCCCGCGCCATGCTGACCATCGCCGATCTGCTCCGTGCCCGAGCCGATTTGGGGGACGAAGCGGCATACAAAGCGGATATTGCGGAGGCTAATGACTGGGTCACGCGGGCGGCGAAAGCGGCAGGTACCGCAAAATAGCGGTTTTGGCTGCTGTCAATCCTCGTTTTCTAGAATGTAAGAGTGGAACCGGTTGCTGCAGCTGCGGAACTCCCGGTCCCCGTTGAGACTTCCGTTGTGGTTGATTCCGACCTTCCGGCCGTCTACGAGGGGCTTGCGCCCCCCCCTGCGGAACCCTCTACACTTGCCGAACTAATCACCATCTTCCGGGAGGCGCGCCCGAAAGATGACTTCACACTCATCGAGAAGGCGTATGAGTTCGCCGAGCGTTGTCACACGGGGCAGCTTCGGGCTTCTGGTGAACCCTACATTCTGCACCCTCTCGCGGTTGCCTGCATTCTGGCCGGCATGCGCATGGATGCGGTCAGTGTTTGTACGGGCCTGTTGCACGATGTTGTGGAGGATACCTCCGCCACCGTGGTTGAAGTGCAGAAGGTCTTCGGGGACGAAGTCGCCCACTGCGTCAACGGTGTAACGAAGCTGAGTAAAATCGAGTTCTCTTCTGCCGAGGATCGTCAGGCGGAGAACTACCGCAAGATGTTGCTCGCGATGGTCAACGACGTTCGCGTCATCATCGTCAAGCTGGCAGACCGTCTGCACAATATGCGGACGCTGGGCGCTCTGAGTGCCGAGCGCCGCGAACGCATCGCGAAAGAGACACTGGAAATCTTCTCCCCGATTGCGCACCGTCTTGGCATGGGTAAGGTCCGTGGCGAACTGGAGGATCTGGCTTTCCGCCATCGTGATCCGGAAGCTTTCGCCGAGATCTCGAAGACGATTGATACCCAGCGTGCGGCCAACGAACTCTTCATCGACAAGATGCGGAAAACGGTGGAATCGGAGCTCCGCCGGGAGGGGATTCCTGCCCGAGTGGAAGGCCGCGTCAAGCGTGCGTTTTCCGTTTACCAGAAGCTGATCCGCCAGAAGATTTCTCTTGACCAGGTCTACGACATTCTGGCGATCCGTATCATCACGGACTCGGTGAAGAACTGCTACGGTGCGCTGGGTGTGATCCACAACGAATGGCGTCCGGTGCCGGGCCGGATCAAGGATTTCATTGCAATCCCGCGGCCCAATTTGTACCAGTCGCTGCATACTTCGGTGGTCGGGCCGGATGGCAAGCACTGCGAGATCCAGATCCGCACAGAAGAGATGCACCGGATTGCGGAAGAAGGTATCGCGGCGCACTGGAAGTATAAAGAGGGGACCCGCGGGGCGCAGGATGACCAGCGCATCGCGTGGCTCCGTCAACTGGTTGAGTGGCAGCGCGACATGCAGGACTCCAGCGAGTTTAGCTCCACGCTGAAACTGGACCTGTTCCCGGAAGAAGTCTATTGCTTCACGCCCAAGGGTCGGGTCATCGTACTGCCTGCCGGTTCCAGTCCCATTGATTTCGCCTATGCCGTGCACTCCGAGGTTGGCAATACCTGCGTTGGGGCGCGCATTAATGCACGGATCGTCCCGCTGCGGAGCACGCTGCGGAACGGCGATGTTGTTGACATCATCACCCAGCCTGGCCACATGCCCGGCAAGGATTGGCTGGGGTTTGCAAAGACATCCCGGGCGCGCAACAAAATCAAGCACGTTATAAACACCAACGAGCGCGAGCGGGCCATTGAAATCGGCCAGAAGTTCCTCGAAAAGGAAGCGCGCCGTCTGGGTGTTGGGTTGTCCCGGATTCCGAAGGCGGCTTTCGAAGCCGTCGCGGCCGAATACGGGATGAGCAAGCTGGAGGACCTCCACGCCGCACTGGGATATGGCAAATTTTCGGCCCGCCAGGTCCTGCAGAAGTGTGCTCCGGAGCAGGTGCAGGATCCGACTCCACCACCGCCACCTCCTTCCGATGCAATGCAGGCCGCTGCCCGTGCGGCCTCCGACGATGCCGTCATTCGCGTGACCGGCATTGACGACGTGATGGTCTACCGCGCCCGGTGCTGTAATCCGATTAAGGGTGATTCCATCGTTGGCTACGTGACGCGCGGGAAGGGAATCGCCGTCCACTCCCGGTCCTGCAGCAACGTCCAGAATCTGATGTACGAGTCAGAGCGACGCATCGACGTGGAATGGGAGCGCGCGGCCACCGATTCTTTCCCGGTCCATCTGATCGTGAAAACCGACGACCGCCCAGGACTGCTGCACCAGATCACCTCCGTCCTGCACAATGAAAACAGCAACGTTCGCAGCCTGGAAGCCAGAACCGACTACTCGTCTAACGGTGACTCGGCTTCCGTTGAAATGACCATCGACGTGAAAGACAAGAAGCAACTCGAAAAGCTGTGCGGCGCGATTCGCCGTATTTCCGGGGTTCGCGACGTCGAGAGAACCCACCAGTAACTCAAAAAGATCACATGTCAGAAACCCGCGCCTCAATTCAGGAAGCCACTCCCGAGCACATCGCCATCTCCAAGTCGAAGGGCATCATCATCGACTGGAAAGGTGGCCACCAGAGCAACTACGATGTGGTGTATTTGCGTGACTGGTGCCCCTGTGCCGGTTGCACCGGGTCCCACGGCACCGCGCCGCGGCCCAAGGAATCGGAAGCGCCGAAGAATCCCTTTCAGATGTACCAACCGCGCATTAAGATGCTGGCGGTGGAGCCAGTGGGCAACTACGCGGTTCGAATCGAGTGGAACGACGGTCACAATACGGGGATCTACTCGTGGACTCACCTGCGTTCTGTCTGTCCCTGTGAAACCTGCCGGACGGGAAGCGTCAGTTAGAAGACCATGGCCCACCGAATCGCCGTCGTTGAGGATGAAGCTGAACTCGCTGCCCTGATCGAGTACAACCTGACGCGCGGTGGTTTCCAGACGCGCGTGTTTCCAGGCGCCGAGGGCACTATCAAAGAACTGGAAGCCTGGCGTCCGGACCTGATTATCCTGGATGTGATGCTGCCTGGCCAGGACGGCTTCGAAATCTGCCGGAAACTACGTCAGGGTACGCAGCTCAATAACACCCCGATCCTGTTCCTGACAGCCCGTTCCGATGAGGTTGATCGTGTGCTGGGTCTCGAAATCGGCGGGGACGACTACATCACGAAGCCGTTCAGTCCCCGCGAACTGCTGGCCAGGATTAAGGCCCATCTTCGACGCCTGGAGACTGGAGCGCCCGCGAAGTCGACAGAACTGGTGCTGGGGCCATTCCGTGTGGATACTGCGGCGCGCCGCGTCTTCCGGGCTGGAATGGAACTGGAACTGACCTCGACGGAATACCGTCTGCTGGAGTTTTTCCTGTCGCACCCGGCCCACGCCTGGTCACGGGAGGACCTGCTTCGGGAGGTCTGGGGCGAACAGCACTTCGTGACGCCCCGAACGGTGGATGTCCACATCCGCCGCCTGCGGGAACAGATCGAAGCACAGCCCGAAGAACCGACGTACCTGGTCACCGTGCGCGGCTTTGGCTATCGTTTTGAGGTGGCCAGTGCCAACAACAGCTGAAAGACGTAAAATGACCGCGCGAATTTTCCTTAAGCTGATCGCGGTCATCGTGTGCCTGGCGGGGGTCGCCCTGCTGGCTGCGGACCTGCTGGCCTCCAGTGTTGCGGAGCATTATCTGGTCGCCCACCTGACCGCCGCACTGGAAGGCAAGGGGCGGGTGCTGGTGCAATCGCACAGGGGTGCGCCACTGCCGCAGGAGACGATTCGTCAACTGGCGCAGGCCGCT
>CANIHR010000386.1 GCA_947467185.1 Bryobacterales bacterium | reverse complement strand
TTTCTCGTATATTGAGAGTTGCTACTTGGGCTGATTATCTTTCTGGTAACGGTGGCCGGCTGGGGTTTGTTCTTCCTGAAACCGGCGTGGTTTCCGCTGGCGATTACAGCGGCGGGGGTGGATTGGGACAACCAGTTCACGCGGACATTGTGGATTACGGGCGCGATTTTCACTGCTGCGCAACTGGCTTTGGTGTGGGTGATTGTGCGGCGGCGGAAGGCAGTGACGGGGCCTGCGAAACCGGAGGCCGGGTGGCTGGAGTATGTGTGGACCGCCGCGACGGCGATCCTTTTTCTCTCACTGGCGTTCACGGGGTCGCGAAGCTGGGCTTCAATTCCGGTGAACCGGCCGGGCGTGGAAGTGATTGAGGTTTACGCGCATCAGTTTGCGTGGCACTTCCGATATCCGGGGCCGGACAAGCGGTTTGGGAAGACGGCGCTGGAGCTGATTTCGGATTCGGGTGGAAATTCGCTGGGGATCGACCCGAGGGATTCACGGGGCAAGGACGATTTTGTGACCGCGACGCTGCGGGTGCCGGTGGGCCGGCCGGTGTTGCTGGTGTTGCATTCGCGGGATGTGATCCATGATTTCTTTGTCCGGGAGTTGCGGACGAAGCAGGATGTGGTGCCGGGGATGGAGATTCCGCTGGAGATCACGGTGGAAAAGGCCGGGCAGTACGAGATTGCCTGCGCGGAGTTGTGTGGGCTGGGGCATAGCCAGATGCGGAGTTTGCTGATCGCGCTGCCGGCGGATGAGTATGACCGGTGGAAGGCGACTTCGGGCGTTAACTAAAGTTTTATCGATTTCCTGTTCCGGTGGGGCGCTTCGCCTGTCTTTGTATCCGACGGCGAAGCGGAATGACCCCGGAACTGACTTTACATGCGGCGGATTGCATCGGCGACAGGCATTCCGGTTTATACTCCGACTGGATGCGGGACGTTTCCCCGAACACAAGCGACGAGGAACTGGTGGCTGTCTTCAATGACAGCCGGAGCAGCGCCGCGCAGCGGGACCGGGCCGTCAACGAACTGTTCAGCCGGTATCACTCGAAGGTGGCAGCCTGGTGCTTCCGCGTCGTGGGTGACCGGGACTGGGCGGCGGATCTGGCGCAGGAGACCTTCCTGAAAGCACTGCGGGCGTTGCCGGGCTTTCGCATGGATGCTAAGTTCTCCACCTGGATCTACATGATCGCGCGGAACAGCAGCTTTAATGCTCGCGAGGCGCGGGCGATGCGGCCTTCGGCTGAGGTGGATCCCGAAATGGCCGACGAGAGTGAACGGATCGACGAGATTCTGGAGTCGGCGGGCGAGCTTGCCCAGATGCGCGAAATGCTGCGGGTTCTGGATGACACGGAACGCGCGGTGATGGCGCTGCACTACGGTGAGGAAATGACTTTGCCGGCAGTGACGCGGTTGCTGCGGCTGGATAACCAGAGTGGAGCGAAAGCTTATATTGTCAGCGCGAAGAGAAAGCTCAAAAGCGCTGTTGCCCGCTGGAAATCCAGTGGCTCCCCGGAGAGGCTGTCGTGAGTGAATTGCTGAAGCAGGCGTTGAAGCGCGGTCCGGAGTGTCCGGAGATTGAAGTGCTGATTGAGTCGCTGGAGAGTCCGAATACGTCGGCAGGGGTGCGGCGGCATGTGGCGGATTGTGCGGCGTGCCAGGCGGAAGTGGCCCTGTACCAGGGCTTTGAGGCGTCCACTCCGGTGTCAGGGGAAGAGCGGCAGGCAGTTGATTTCATTGTGGCGCGGCTGGCAGACAGGATGCTGCCTCCGAAGCGGGAATCGGTGTTCGCACGCCTGTTCGGTAGTCTGACGCCAGTGCGGATGGGGGCTTTCGCGATGGCTGCCGCTGTTGTGGTGCTGGGCGTTGGTCTGACGACACAGTGGCGGGCTCGGCAGGTTGAACCGGTGGCGGAGACGGGGATTGTGCGTTCGACCAAGATCCGGGTAACCACGCCTTTGGAGAACGTTTCGAGGGCCCCTGCGGAGATCGCCTGGCAGGCGGTTGAGGGTGCCACAACCTATGACGTTTCTGTAGCGGAAGTAGACAGAACTGTCGTTTTTTACAACAAATTCACAACTTCCGTACTGCCAGTACCAGCGGATCTGGCTAGACTGTTGGTACCAGGTAAGACGCTGACATTTCGGGTAACGGCACGGGATTCGGCGGGCAAGGAACTGGCCACTACCGGGGCAGTCACTCTAAGGGTTGACGTCGCCGGAAGATAGTTGGGTCTCGGAGACTTTTCATGAACAAAATTGTGATTGCGTCGGTGATGTCTGTTTCTGCGCTCCTGGGCGCGGGGAAGCAGACGCAGAACCCGACAGCGCCGAATGCCGCCGAGGTCGCAATCTCGAGCGCGGTTGTTCCGGCGGGCGGCACGGCACAGGTGCAGTTTCTGCTGACCGAACCGAGGCCGATTATGAGCACCGGGACCGGCTTTGATATGGATGGCTTTTCCGCCTGGGGGATTTCGGTATGGACGCCGACCGGCGAGGCTTGTGGTGTGGGCGCGATTGTGGACGGGAAGCTGAAGTTCCAGGCGATCGATCCGACAGGATCGCTGGGGATGGGGCTCGATTACCCGTTTCTGACTATCACGATGCGGGTTCCGCAGACGGCGAAAACGGGTACGGCTTATCCGTTCGACTGGAGTAAGGATTCGTGGCTTTCAAACAATGGCACTCCTTATACGCTAACCACAAAGCCGGGGACGGTAACCATTGGCGGCAGTGTTTCGATAAGCGGGATCTTGCCGGGTGGCGGCACCTGGCCGGCTGGCACTGTGGTGCGGATTCAGGGGTCAGGTTTTGGCCCGAATTCGAAGCTGATCACTAACGTGAAATACTCCTCTATTTCGATTCAGCCGAATGAGATTCAGATTGTGCTGAAGAGCGCGACGAAGCTGGATGCGCAAGAGTTTTCTGTGCTGAATCCGGACCGTTCGCGGGCCGACTATTATGCGTACCTGCGCGGGGTGAATCTGAAGACGCCGTCGAAGGATTTGCTGGTGAATGCGGAATATGCGTTTCCGCTGGCGACTCACGCGATTGCAAGCATTGCAGTGGCGCAGGGGTTGACCGACACGCAGTTTCAGGCGCTGGCTTTGCAGAATCCGACGACCGGGCCGGCGGTTGTGACGCTGACGGCGAGTTCCGGATCGGGGGCGCGGAGCGCCATGATTGTGATGCCTTCGGGCACACGGATTGTGGATGAATTGGCGACTTTGCTGGGCAGCGCGGTTCAGCCGGGCGAGACGGTGGAATTGACATCGACTGCCATGATTCAGATTTTGGGCGTGAATGGCGATGACGCCACGAAGACCTTAACTCCGTTTATTCCGAAGTTTTAGTAAGACGATTCCTGCGATTGCGAGAACACCCGCAGCCACCCACGTCCAGCGGATGATGAGTGGTGTGCGGGTGTTTGCGTCTCCGCTGAGGACAAAAGCCGCCCAGTAGTACGGGTGCGGGCGGGTCTTTGAGAACTCACGTTTGGCGCGGGCGAGGGCTTCGGCGGCGGCGCCGTCGGCCAGTTCGCGGTAGAAGAGGCGCATGAGTTGCGCGGTGGCGGCATCATCCGCCTTCCAGAGACTGGCGACTACGGTGCGGGTGCCGGCGGCGAGCATCATGCGGGCGAAGGTGGCGGGGCCTTCGCCTTCGGTGAGTTTGCCGGCGTCGGTTTCGCAGGCGGAGAGGACGGCGAGGTCGATGCCTTTGAGGTTTAGCGTGGCGACTTCGGCGGGGAAGAGGTAGTCGTAGTCAGCCGCGGCATCACCCGCCAGGAGAATCCAGGAGCGGTTGCCATCGTCGGGGTCGGAATACGCGTGGGTGGCGAGGTGGAGGAGGGGATAACCCTGCTTCAGGCCATTTGTGAATGCGACTTTGGTGGCGTTTTCAGCGGCGAGAACCTGGGTGCGGCCTCCGAGAAGGTCGGCAGCAGATTCGGCTTCGCTGGTAGCGGAGGGGAGCCGCTGGCGGCGCTCGCCGGCGGCGAGGCCGAGGCCCTGATTTTTTCCCGTGCCCGGGGCGGGGTCGGCGAGGGCGAGGAGGGTTCGTTGCCAGAAGGGGGCGGTCTTACGTTCGTGGGTCTGGTTGGTGAGGAGGGCGGCCGAGGGCAGGTAGGAGATGGTCCGCGCGTCCGTCAGCAGGGCTTCGAAGGGGATGAGGGCGAGTTCGCGATCGGGGACGATGATTAAATCGCCGGTTACCGGGATGAGTTCGGTGGCGAGGTCGGGCGCTTTCCAGTCTGTGGCGGTGGGATCAGAGAGTTTGGCCTGGAGGGTCTTGAGGCGCTGGCGCAGGTTGGGAGATTCGCGGAACCAGACCTGCTGGCCAGTGGTGCTAACGGCGACGATGGCGAGGGCGTTTTCGCCGACCCAGTATTCGAGGAGGGTCTTGCCGGGTGCGGGTTTCAGGGCGGCGGGGTCGAAGGGTTTCTGATCCTGGAGGGTACGGGAGCGGGAAGCTTCCATGGCTCGCAGGATGGCAGCGGGGTCGGGGTGGGGATCGCGAGCGAGACGTTCGATGAGGAGGTCGTAGACCTGGCGCTTGTCGGCGAGGAAGCCGGCGCGGAGACCGGCTGGTCCGGTGCCACGGATGGTTTCGATGAGGTGGGTGGCCTGTTGCAGTTTTTCGAGTGCGTTCGCGGGGTCACTGCGGGCAAGACCATAAAGAGCTTTCCAGTGTTCTTCACCGGCTTTGAGAGTTGCGGCAGAGGCGGCGGCTTCGGCGAAACC
>CANIHR010000385.1 GCA_947467185.1 Bryobacterales bacterium | reverse complement strand
TACGGTGTCGCTGTTGGGCGCCAGTCTTTTAGGGCTGTTAACGCTGGCACACGGCAGGAATCGGGTTAGCCGGTCGCGGGGCGTTTGAGCGCGACAGGTCGCGGAGAGCTACCAGATCGCCTCAGGAAAGTGGCCTCGGATGTGGCGGCCTTTTGAAATCAGTTTCCCGCCAGCGATTTTCGCATTCGCGACGATGCGGCTGCCAAAAAGGTCGCGGGTCCAGAGTTCGCTGTGGGACGCACCCTGCGGGATCCGTCGGTGACGGAGTTCCGGGTGGTGACAACTCCGCAGAAGGCGATGCGGCGGCGGTTTCCGGTGAATATGGTTTGTATTAACCGGTGCTGGCTGCGGCCTTTGGGAGAGAAACCTGTGGGTGGGTTAGCAGAGAATGTGGCGGGCTGGTATGAGAGTGTTTCCGCTTCGCACCGGGTGGCGATTGAGGGCGTGGAGGCGGAGTTTTCGGGGCGGGTTGGACGGATTTGTGTTTTGGATGAACTGGCTCGGGATGTGGATGGGGCTTTGGCTTTGCGGGCTTTGGAGCGGCAGTTGGTAGGGCAGTAGGTCGGGAACTCCAGCTCACGCTTACCAGATTGCGTCCGGGAAGTGGTCCCGGATGCGTTGATCCTTTGAGACGAGTTTGCCACCCCCAATCTTTGCGTTGGCGACGATGAGACGGTCGAAAGGATCGCGCGTCCACGATTCGCTGTAGGAAGCGCCGATGATGTGATGGAACGGCGTGGTGCAGACAGTCACGCCGAAGTCACGCTGGAGTATTGCGAGCCAATCCTCTGGACTTGCGTTTAACCGGCCGATC
Source organism: Bryobacterales bacterium (assembly GCA_947467185.1). Lineage (GTDB taxonomy): Bacteria > Acidobacteriota > Terriglobia > Bryobacterales > Bryobacteraceae > BOG-234. Next base: position 3,924 of record CANIHR010000385.1, on the reverse strand, counting down.
TCCTGCAGGAGTTTCAGTTCAAAGAGCACCATGGGGGACAGGCGCAATTCCGCCGTGTCTATCTCGTGCAATGCCGCAGCGGACAGCGGTACGTCACAGGTGCAAAGCCAGAGAGCGACGTGAGTATCCAGGTAGGTCAGAGGTTTTCGTCCGGGTTCCAATTGGCGGACCAGTCAATTTCAACCAGGTCTTCCGGATTTCCGTTGATGAGTCCCGGTCTTTTCTTCATCCGGGCGAGACGCGAAACCGGAGGGGTGTCCGCGACAATGCGAAGCATCCGCCCTTTACGCTCTATCTCAACGGGCTCCCCTGTTTCCAGGATGCCGTCGAGGATATTGTAAATATCTTCGCGGAGTTTGGATGGGGTCAGGATCACACTTTCACGATGGCACGTACGACCAGGCAAGTCAAGGCGTACGGGTTAGGCCAGGATCTTGGTGATGGGGCCTCCGCCTTCTTCCACCAGGTGGAAGGGGCGGCCGTTCAGGATGAAGTCCATCTTTTTGTAGTTCAGGCCCAGCTGGTTCAAGACTGTGGATTGCAGGTCGGAGATGTAGTGGGGGCTTTCGACTGCTTTGTAGCCGACTTCGTCGGTGGCCCCTTCGATGACGCCGCCTTTGACTCCTCCTCCGGCTAACCAGGAGGTGAAGCCTAAGCCGTTGTGGTCTCTTCCTTTGGTGTTTTGGGACCAGGGGGTTCGGCCGAATTCACTGGTAAAGACGACCAGGGTGCTGTCGAGCATACCTCTTTGCTTCAGGTCTTTGATGAGGCCGGCGATGGGTTTATCAACTGCCCGGCAGAGGGGGCCGTGGGTTCGCATGTCGTCGTGGGCGTCCCAGGAGCCGTTGCCTCCTCCGGCATGGCAGATCTGGATGAAGCGGACGTTGTTTTCGACCAGACGGCGGGCGAGGAGGAGCTGGCGTCCGAAATCGTCAGTTTCCTTTTCTCCGATGCCGTACATTTCCTTCACGTGGTCGGGTTCTTTGTCGAAGCTGACGATGGCCGGGGCCTTCAACATCATGTTGGCGGCGAGTTCGTAGGCTTTGACTCGGGCGGCGATGTCGGATTCGATGGCGTAATCGTCGCGGAACTGGCGGTTCAGTTCGCCGAGAAGCTGCATCTGGCGATCTCGTTCGGCGCGGCTGGCGGTAGAGGGCGGGAGAAGATCGGGGATCGGAACGTCGCCGGACTGGAAGGGGGTGGCGGCATAGCTGGCCCCAAGGTAACCGCCGGTTAACTGCACGGGCGAGGAGGGACGGCCAATGTTGACGAAGGCCGGGAGGTCCTTGTTGGCGGTGCCGAGCGCGTAGTTGATCCAGCTGCCGAGAGACGGGTGTTCGAACTGGCGGAGAGGCTTGCCGGTGGCGTGTTCGAGAACTGCCGGGAAGTGGTTCGTCTGGTGGCAGTACATGGAGCGAACGACGGCGATGTCGTCAATGACTCCACCAATGTTCGGAAACCAGTCGGAGACGGGGATGCCGGACTGCCCATATTGTTTGAAGGTCCGCAGGCAGGGGATGACGGGGCGCTTCATTTCAGCGAGGTTGTCGCCGAAACCGACTGCGTCCATGAGTTTGCCGGCGAATTTCTGGTCTTTCGGGTCGAAGGTGTCGATGTGACTGACGCCTCCGCACATGAAGAGGTAGATGACGGATTTGGCTTTGGGTTCGCCGGGGAGGCGGGCGGAGGGGAGCTTGCCACCGGCTTCATTTTCGGCGGCCCATAGCGACGAGATGGCGGTGCCGAGGAATCCTCCAGCGGTCTGGTGGAAGAAGCGGCGGCGATCGATTTTGCCGCAGGGGTAGAGGTTCTTCAGGTTCGACATGGCGCTATCTCACAAAAATGAATTCGTCTAAGTTGACCAGCAGCCAGGAGAAGCCTTTCATGCGGTCGGGGCTGTTGTCGAGGTAAGTCAGAGCTCGGTCCATTTCGGCGGCGGCGGGGGGGCGGCCGACGGCGTAACGGAAGGCGAGAGTGACAGCGGATTTGACGTCACCGTTGGCCTCTTTGAGGACGCGTTCGGCGAACTTCGAGGTCTCTTTTTCGACGAGCTCGTCGTTCATGGAGAAGAGCGCCTGCGGAGCGGTGATGGTTTGGGTGCGGATGGGGCACGGGGTGCGACCGTCATCGACGTCCCAGACCTGGAGGAAGTTGGCCATCACGTCGGTGGAGGGGATGTAACCCCGACGCATGTAGGCGGCGCGGCGGTTGGTGGGGTCGGTGGAAGGAGCCTCTTTACGCTTCGGATCCGGCTTGAGGATGGAGAAGGATTTTCCGCCGACGGTGTCGTCGAGGTCGCCCGCCATGGAGAGGATGGTGTCCCAGATGGGCTCGGCGTCGAGACGTTCGAGACGGAAGTGCCAGAGGTACGAGTTGCGGGCGTCGGCCTGGGTGTTGGCGGCGGCGAGCGCGGGTTCGACCTTCGACGAAAGCTTGTAGGTGTCGGACGTGACGATGAGGCGGTGGAGCCACTTCATGCTGTAGTTATGCGCGACGAATTCGGAGGCCAGGTAGTCGAGGAGCTTCTGGTTGGTGGGCGTGGAGCCGAGAACACCGAAGTCGCTGGTGTTGCGGTGGAGGCCTTCGCCGAAGTGCCAGGCCCAGATGCGGTTGACGGCGACGCGGGCGAAGAGGGGATTTTCGGGGGCAGTGAGCCAGTCGGCAAAGCCTTCGCGGCGGCCTTCGCGGAAGTCCACGTTCGTGGCGAAGGGGAAGCCGGGTTCGACGGGCTTGTCCTTGATGGGATGGGCGGGGTCGCCGGTGTCGAGGATGTACGTAGTCTGCTTGAGACGCTCGTTATCCTCTTCAACGGTGACGAAGGATTCGAGGCCGGGGGGCTTCGGCAGGTCGTTCTGCTGCTTGATGAGAGCGTTGTATTCCTTGACCTCTTCGGGCGTCATGACCTCGCGGATCTTGGAGGGGTCGATGCGGAGGATAGGGAAATAGTCGTCGGCGATTTTCTGCTCGGCGGGGTTGCGGAGGCGTTCGGCTTTTTTGATGACGACCTGAACGTCGGTGGGGAGTTCGGCGACACGTTCGGCGTAGAGACGCTCGCGATAGCCAGCGATCATCTTCTCGATGGCGGCGTCGATGGGTTCCTTTTTCTTCCGGTAGGCTTCGACAAGCTTGCCATTGGCGAATATCTCAGCGGGCGTGGCGAGGGGAACTGTGCGCACGACGAGGGGATCGAAGATGGCCTTCATGGCGTAGAAATCACGCTGACGGATGGGGTCGAATTTGTGGTCGTGGCACTTGGCGCAGCCGACGGTCATACCCATGAAGGCGGTGGAGACGGTTTCGACTGTGTTGAGGGAGAGTTCCTGTTCCTTGTTGTCACCGGTGAGGGCGGCGCGGGCGAGGAAGCCGAGGGCGAAGGTGTCTTCCTGCGGGCCGGGGACACGGACGCGATAGCCGGTGGCGGTGACTGTGGTGTGTTCTTTGTAGCGGCTGCCGAGGAGCTGGGCGCGGACGAATTCGTCATACGGTACGTCCTTGTTCAGGGAGTTGATGACCCAATCTCGCCAGTAGTGGATGCCGGCTGCGGCGGGCATGCCAGCATCGGCATCGGTGTATCGGAGGACGTCAAGCCAGTGGCGGGCCCAGCGGACTCCGTGCTGGTCACTCGCGAGGAGGCGGTCGACGACTTTGTCCCAGGCTGCAGGGGAATTGTCGGCGAGGAAGGCATCCTGTTCGGCGGGAGTGGGCGGGAGACCGGTGAGGGAGTAGGTGACGCGGCGGAGGAGGGTCGCTTTATCAGCGGGACCGACAGGAGTGATGGATTTTTCGCGCCATTTGTCGGCGATGAAGGCGTCGATTGGATTGGCAGAGGCGGTGACGCCCTGCGGGACTTCAGGCTTGTGGACAGGCTGGAGGGACCAGAGGCGGGCGATACGCTGGGCGAACTTTTCGTCGTCTTTGGCGGGG
>CANIHR010000384.1 GCA_947467185.1 Bryobacterales bacterium | reverse complement strand
GAACGCGCCACCTGTCTGTGCGCCCTAATCTTCGAACCGACACCCACCGTCTCCGTTCCAAGTGGCCTGGCCGACATCCCCCGCCCGTTCGTCTTCCGGGCCCGGCACCTGGATGGCAAGACCATCGAGCCCGGGGAGGACTTCAGCTTCGGGCTGCATCTGTTCCTCGAAGACCCGGCAATCATTGAGCACCTCCGCCGGACCTTCGCAGCGCTGGAAACACATGGTCTGGGCGAAACGCGCGGCAAAGCCGTCCTTCGGAATATGAAAGTCGAACCGCAGTCGCTCAACCTCGCGCCGATATCATCCCAGACAACGAACCCAATCCGGGTGCAGTTCCTCAGCCCCACGGAGCTGAAAACCGGTGGCCATCTGGCCGACGAACCCCACTTCCCCGCCCTGTTCAGCCGCCTCCGCGACCGTATTTCCACCCTCCGCGCCATCTACGGCGAAGGCCCGGCACAAGTCGATTTCGATGCCATGGGAGAACGCGCCGGGGCGATCCGGATGACGGACTGCCGCATCCACCCCTGCGGCACCTCTCGCTTCAGCACGCGCACCCAGCAGACTCACCCGCTCGGCGGGTTCGTCGGCGAAGCAACCTACGAAGGCGACCTGAACGAGTTCCGCCCCTGGCTCGAAGCCGCCCAGGCGACAGGCGTCGGACGGCAGGCGGTCTGGGGTAAAGGCGAAATCCTGGTAACCGATATATAATCACTGACGAAATGAAGCGCGCACTGTTCTGCCTCCTGCTCCCCGTCGTCCTCCTGCTGGCCCGCGACCCGCTCGCCGTCCGCATCGCCCACAATGACCCTGCTAAATACCGGCACTCGCCGGCGGTCCACGACGGAGCCGGCAGCCTCGACTACATGGCGATGTTCAACTCGCCCGACTTCAACACCAACCTCTTCTTCCTCCACCGGGGTGTCATCAACCCGAAGAGCGGTATCGGCGTCCACTTCCACAATCAGTGCGAGGAAATGTTCGTCATACTGGAAGGCGAGGCCCAGTTCACCATCGACGGCCGGACCTCCACGCTGAAAGCCCCTGCCGGAGCTCTCTGCCGCGCCGGCCACTCCCACGCCATCTACAACGCCACTGATAAACCGGTGCAGTGGATGAACATCAACGTCACCAAAACAAAGGGCAAGTACGACGCCTTCAACCTGGGTGACCCGCGCATCGGTGTCCCGCTCGACACCATCCCGACCTTCATCCACATGCTGCTCGATAAGTCGCTGCTGAAGCCCGCCAACGGCATCCAGTACCGCCGCGCTCTGCCGCCCGATGTCTTCGAAACCGACTGGTCTTACGTGGATCACCTGAACGTGGCGAAGGGTTCGTCAACCCAAAAAGAGCGCCATGAAGGTGTGGAAGAGTTCTACTACGTGATGTCGGGCGATGGCACGGCACACGTGGGCACAGAGTCCGCGCCGGTAAAGAAGGGCGACGCCGTCCCGGTCCGCCTGAACGAAGTCCACTACATCGAGAACACCGGTTCCGCAGATCTGGAAATGATGGTGGTCGGTGTGGCCCGGACAAAGTGGGCCCTCGACACCCAACTCGTAAAATAGAACTCTGCCCCCACACATCATCCCGCTGAGTCTCAGCATGTTCGCCGTCTGCGCCCTCACGTCGGCCACCGGCGCGACCTCGCTGCTCACCGTCCCGTTGATGATCCAGTTCGGCGTGGAACCCCGCGCCGCCATCGCCACGAATATGGCGCTGCTGGTCCTGATGAACTCCGGCAGCAGCCTGGGCTTTCACGGCGAAGACACCGGCAGCACTCGGCGACTTGTGCGCCTCGTCCTGATTACGCTCACGGGTTCGGCGGGTGGTGCGTATCTGATGCTGCTGGTACCCACCTCCGCCCTGCGCCTGATCGTTCCGGGCGCAATGTTGGCGGTCCTGCTTTTCCTGCTGATCTCCCCGAAGCACACCGACAAACCGGCCACCCCGGCACGCTGGAAACTGGGAGCGGGTTATGTCGCCGCTTTCGCCCTCGCCATTTACGGGGGCTTCTTCAGCGGAGGCTATGTCACGATGCTGGTGGCCGCCTTCACGTTCTTCTTCGGCTACACCTTCCTGCGCTCCATCGCGCTCGCCCGCCTCCTGAACCTGGCCTCGTCACTCATCGCAGCGCTGATCTTCGCCCTCCACGGAGCCATCAACTGGCAACTGGGCGGCATACTCGGCGGCACAGCCTTCGCCGGAGCCTTCGTCGGCGCCCGCTTCGCCCGCCGCCTCCCCGAACTGTGGCTCCGCCGCATCTTCACCGGAGCCGTCGCCTTACTGGCGATCAAATCCCTGATATTCGATCTCCGCTAAAAACACTTCGGGCCGGGAGCTTGTGAAAGCGCCCGGCCCGAACTGCGTTACGTGACTGAAGTTCCCTTAGAAGTACAGGCGGAGACCAACCTGGGCGCGGCGGGCGGTGGTGCCGTCCGGCGGAGCCTGGGTGGCCGAGATGGCGCCGAAGGAAGCCTGCGGAACCAGAGCGGTGATGCCAGTCAGCGGACCGGACGTCTGACGGATGGCGCGATACTGCAGAGCCACACGAGCGCCGGAACCGGCAACCTGCACATGGTTGAAGACGTTGAAGGCTTCGAAGAACAGAGCCAGCTTCATCTTTTCGTTGATCTGGAAGTTCTTCTGCATGCGGGCATCCAGCTTGTAGATGTTGCCGAGCTTCAGGTAGGCCGGATCTTCGAAGGGAACGCGGTTGGAACCGCCCAGACCATTGATGGAGCTGGTGCTGAGCGTGGTGATCTGCGTGCCATTCACGAACGGACGGTCGGTAACCGAGGTGGTCGGAGTAATGCCGAACGAGGAAGCAGCCGTTTCGACGGCAGAGAGCTGCCAGCCGTTCAGGAGGTTCTTCGCCATGAAGTTATTGCTGTGTGTCAGGGTCGGCGCAACCACAGCGTTCACAACCAGGCGGTGACGCTGGTCGCTCGAGCTGTTGCCACGTTCGCCGTTGTAGTCGCCGTTGAACACGGAGGTCGCGAAGGTGGAACCGAACAGGGTGTTGCCACCGCCGCCCTGGTTGTTGTCAATCGCATGGCTCCAAGTGTAGGCCACGTTACCGAAGAGCCAGGTGGAGTAGCGGCGAGACAGCTGAACCAGCAGTCCGTTGTAGCTGCTCTTGCCGGCCGATTCCAGCTGATAGATGGAACCGAAGGCCGGATTGATGCGAGCGGTGTAGAGCGGCGTGGTGTAGCTGCCGGCCTGAGCGCCCGTGCGATCCAGGATCGGGTAGGTGTAGCTGGTGGTCGGATTCGCTGTGTTGACGTCGCGGGTCTGCAGCAGGTGCATACCGTTGCTCCACACGTAGGAAACCGTCAGGCTGGTGTCCTTCAGCAGCTGGCGTTCGATAGCGAGCGTCGCCTGCTGGGAGTACGGATTGCGCCAGGTCGGATCCAGGAACAGAACGCTGGCGGTACCGGCAACGTTCGGAGTCGCGGCGAGGGGCTTCGGGAAAACCGGCCCACCGGCGGCGATGAGAGCAGCCGTACCCAGCGTGTAGCTCTTCTGGTAGACGCCGTTGGTGATGAAGGCGTTTTCCACCGTGGAGGAGTTGTAGCGGTTGAAGAACAGGCCGTAAGCAGCGCGAACGACAGTCTTGTTGTTGATCGAGTAGGAGATACCGAGGCGCGGCGCGAAGTTCAGACGCGTCTGCGGAATCGTCGCCGTGTTCTTCCAGTCCGGATTCGTCAGGGACGGCTGCGGCAGGAAAGCCACTTCGTAGCGGACGCCGGGGCTGATGACGAGTTTCGAGTTCACCTTCCACTGATCCTGCACGAAGAGCGAAACTTCGTTCAGGCGGGTGGAGACGGTCGGAATACCGAACACCTGCGTGTAGTTGTTGTAGTTGCGGGCGCCGGTGGTGTTACCGCTGAAATCCAGAGCAAAATTATTGAAGCTGGAGTACGTGTAGGAACCGTAGCGGTTGGCCAGACGGTCAACGTAATCTTCCACGGTGGCCCAGTCGCCGCCGAACTTCAGGGCATGCGCACCAACGTTCATCGAGAAGGTATCGGTGAGCGAGAAGCGATTTTCGCTGGGGTTCAGGCGGGGGTAACCGTTGGCATAGCCAATATTGTTGCCGGTGCCGGTGATCGAGATCGAAGCCAGACCCGTCACGGGGAGGAGGCTGGGGCTGGCGGGATCATACTGGCGATCCTTGAAGAAACCGAAGCGCAGCGAGTTCACCGCGTTTGGAGTCGCCACAAATGTCCACTCAGCGCGCGCGGTTCGATTGAACACGTTCGTATCCGCGTTGTTCCCCATACCGGAACCATCCGTCAGCGAGAGTTGCGTCTGGATGCCGTTCGGCGAGCGGAAATCGAGGTAGTTGGCGCTCAGGCTGAGAGAGTTCCGATCGTTCGGACGATAGTCGATCTTGCCGAACATCAGGTTGGTGTCCATGGTGCGGGGAACCAGCTGCGGCTTGATGCGGCCAACGACGAAGTCGCGGGCAGCGGCGCACTGAGCGGCGGAAGCCGTGGTGCAGGCCGTGGCGCGCAGGTTGTAGTTGGCATCAAACGGCCCGGAAGCAGAGGTCGCCGTGAGGATGTTCGAGGAGACCAGCGGAGCAAAGCGGCGCTGCATTTCACCGTTGAAGAAGAAGAACAGCTTGTCTTTCTTGATGGGGCCGCCAACGCTGGCGCCGGTCTGGTGACGGTGTTCAGAGGGGTTGATGCCGTTCGCCGTGATGTCCGTGGCGTTCAGCGTCTGGTT
>CANIHR010000383.1 GCA_947467185.1 Bryobacterales bacterium | reverse complement strand
GAACCAGTGTCGCCAGTGCCAATTGCTGACTGGTCGGACCCGGCTGAGACCTGCGTTTTGGTAGTTTATGTGGCGTGACCGGATTAACCGGGACGGGCGCTTCCGGCACCACTTTGGTAACAAGAGCGTGTTTCTCCGGATGGTTGTGAACCTGTGGCTGGGACGGCAAGATGATAGCGAGTGCCAAAACTGCCAGTGCCGGGATCGCAACCAACAGCCAGCGACTCGGGCGCGGTGCCCTGGCCTTTCGCAGTACGCGGGCCTCCATGCCGAGTTGCGGTTCCTGTGCAGAATAGGCGATCAGGGCCTGATCGAGCAGTTCCTCGGGATTCGGTTCGTTATGCATGGGCGAGTCTCTCTTTGAGGATCTGGCGGGCGCGCAGAATCCTCGTTCTTACGGTGCCTTCCGGGATTCCCATGACACGGGCAATCTCCGGGGATGTCATTTCTTCAATTCCTGAAAGTACAAGTGGCTGGCGTAAATCTTCGGGCAGTCCGTCTATCATTCGGGCGATCCGCGTATTCCAGTCCGTATCGACCGCTGCTGTCTCGGGATTCCGTCCTGTGTCGGCCAGGTCCGGCATCTCAGCGTCCGGTCTGCGGCTCTTGCGGCGATCTACCGCAAGACGCCATGCCGTGGTGGCCAGGAAAGCCCGTTCGTCGTCCATTTCCGGTGCATTACGGTGGATACGCAGAAAAGTCTCCTGCACGACATCCTCGGCATCCTGCACATTCCGAAGGACTGCCCAGGCCACTCGAAACACGAAGCGCGACTGCCGGTGGACCAGCGCCGTGAGGTTTGCCTCGGCATCAGCCGATCTACCCCATGCCATGGTTTGTGCCAACTCTCGCATTCATGTCCCGTCATCAGCAAAGACTATGGGGGAGGGTGGACCGTTCAGATATTTTTGCAGGTCTGGCGAATCAGTGCGAGCAGGTCGTCGCGGCGGTCGATTTTGATGCCGATTTCGAGCCACCAGAGTTCCAGGGGCTGCATGATGGAACAAACGTCGGGGCAGAGATTCACTGCGTCCTTCTCAGTGGTCAGGATGGTGGTGACGCCGATATCGATAGCCCGGCGCGTGAGGCGGCGGAGTTCGATGGGCGTGTAGCGGTGGTGATCACCGTAGGAATACTGTTCGGTGGGTCGGATGCTGTGCTGACTCAGCGTCTTCCAGAAAGAGTTGGGGTTGCCGAGGCCGCAAATCGCAATGGACTTTGCCGTGGCCGCGTCGCCGGGCGCCATCGACTCGCCTGCATGATTCGTCCATCGAAGCGGTACGGTGTGCGCGCGGAAGATCGGCGCGGTGGGATTGTAGCGCCGCAACTGGTATTCGATAGCTTCCAGGTTGGTCCCTTCGTTGGCGCGGGTGATGACAAAGGCGTTGGCTCGGGCTAGTCCCTCCAACGGCTCCCGGAGGCGGCCCAGGGGGATCAGGTGGCCTCCTCCGAAGGGGTGCAGTGCGTCAATCAGGACAAGGTCGAAGTCCCGATGGAGTTGCATGTGCTGGAAGCCGTCATCGAGGAAAAAGACGCGGGGGCTGGCACTAGTGAGGAGTTTGGTGCCGGCTTTGAAGCGGTCGCCATCAATACCGACCGGAATGCGGCAGCGGCGCATGTAGAGCTGGGTTTCGTCTCCCGTCAGCGCCGTGGGCAGGGTTCGGTCGCCTGCCTGAATCGCGATCGTCTCGCTGGTGCTGCGGCCGTAGCCCCGGGTAAGCAGGGCGGGGGAGTCGAACGCCTGGAGGAGTTCAATCGCGACAGGGGTCTTGCCGGTGCCGCCCGCCGTGATGTTGCCGATACTGACAACGGGGATGGGTAGTGTACGGGTTCGGGCACGTTTGTTGCGGCGGTCGCGGGCGCTAAAGAAAGCCCAGATCTGGGCAAAACACCATAAGAAGAACCATTTGGGTTGTTGGGGCCGGTCGGAGGGGTAGCGCGACGTGTGGAGATTGAGGACGGCAGTGGCGATGCGGTCAGCGGCACCTTGCTGGGCCTGGGCTGCACCTAGCGCCCGCTGACCAAGGCCGGGATCTGTCGCGGCTGCACTGACGGCATTCGCGAGAGCCTCACCGTCCGGGATTCGCAGGAGCGCGTGGTGGGCATCGAAGTGGGCTTCGATGTCCCGGAAGTTCTCGAGGTGGGGCCCGGCGATGACCGGCTTCCCGAAAATGGCGGGTTCGAGGACGTTGTGGCCGCCACGCTCGGCGAGCGTGCCGCCCATGAAGACGACCGAGGCGTGGGCGAACGCGGCCGAGAGCTCGCCGATGGAGTCGAGCAGGAGAATGTCGGCTGCCGGGTTGGTGAAGGCGGAACGGCGGGTAAAGCTCTGACCATTGGCTTCGATTTTCCCTGCGACGCGGTCGAAGCGTTCCGGCTTCCGCGGGGCGAGGATCAGGCGCCAGCCGGGAAGGAACTTCTGGGCGGCGAGGATGGCGTCCTCCTCCTCGTAGCCTTTTTCGTCTGCAGAAGTACTGGCGGCGATCCAGACGGGGGTATCCGGGCGGGCGGCGAGAAAAATAAGTATCGGGGAATCAGGGGCTAAGGTGCCGGGTTTGAAGTCGTACTTGAGGTTGCCGGCAGCAGTCAGAATGTCGGCTGGAGCACCTGCTTCGGCGTACCGGGAGGACATCAGGTCGGACTGCGTGAGGATCTGATCACAGAGCGGCAGGATCTCCGAGAAAAGCCAGCGATGTTTCCGGTAGCTCGGGAGGGCTTTATCAGAGATGCGGCCATTGATGATGATGAGGCCAGCGCCGATGCGACGGGTTTCGCGGAACAGGTTGGGCCAGATCTCGGTTTCGAGAACGACGACAACGGAAGGTCGCAGGCGGCGCAGCACTTTGCGGACGGCCCAGGCAAAGTCGAGGGGGGCGTAGAAGATGCCGGCGGTGAGAGTGGTGAGGCGCTTTTCCGCGATTTCACGGCCCGCCAGCGTGGCGGTGCTGACGTAGATCTCGGTCTTGGGTGCGCGTTGCCGGAGTTCCTGGATGAGGGGGAGGGCCGCCAAAACTTCGCCGACCGAAACAGCATGCAACCAAATCACGCCCGGGGAAGTCTTTTGCCATAATGCTGGTAGCTCACCGAGACGTTCTGGCAAGGTGGCAAGGTACCGGCGATTGCGCAGGCAACGCAGTGCGAAATAGAGTGCAATGACTGGCAGGGCCAGTGTGGTCAGAACGCGGTAGAGGAGGAAGATCGCTTTGCGTTTCAATCGTTTATGCGTGACTGCTTTGTTGAGTATAGCGTTCGCTGGCTTCGCCCAGGCGGCCGATGACAAGACGACCTTCGTCCCCAAAGAGGCGTCCGCGTATGCCCACAAGATGACGAGCGAGAAGGTGACGATCGCTGCCGAAGCCTTCATTACCGACGACCAGTCGAAAGAGGCGTTCGGGAAGGTGAATCCGTGGCGGTACGGTGTGCTGCCGGTGCTGGTGGTGATCCGGAATGATTCAGCGCAGGCGCTTCGGGTGGATCGGGCGCAGTTCGTGTACGTCCTGCCGGACCGGAGTAAAGTGGAAGCGACTCCGGCTTCGGAAGTCCGATTCCTGCAGGGGCCGAAGCAGCCGCAGCGGTTGCCGAATCAGGCTCCGCCGATCAAGATACTGAAGGGCAAGCAGAATCCGCTGGCAGAGTGGGAGATTGAGGGCCGGGCGTTTTCCGCGAAGGCGATTCCGCCGGGCCAGTCGGCCAGTGGGTTCGTTTATTTCCAGCCTTCGACGACCAGCGATGCGGCGTCGCTCTATATTTCGGGTTTGATTAACGCGGTGACGGGCGCGGAACTGTACTACTTCGATATTGAGATGTCCGGGAAGTAGGGTTTGCGCCTCAGGACGGAGACGCGGATTCGGAAGGCACTGCGCCGGATGCAGAGTCGTCCGGGTTGCGAACGGCTACCGCGACAGGTCGCGAGCCACGAACGCAGCGGCTGTAGTTTGGGCACCGCACTGCGTCTGGTCGCAACGGACACTGCGGCAGGCCACCTCGATCGCGGCGATGCGGCGCGATTGTTGGCTCTGGCGGATTGCCACAGCGCTTCGCGGACCTTGCTGGCTCAGTTCTACTCCCAGACAGACCGCGATGAATTGTGGGCCACCGGCCTCGCGCTGGAGCGTTACGGGGATTCTCGGCTGAGTTCGGCCCTGATTCCTGCTCTGGCGGATCAGAACCTATCCCGTCGGCGTGCTGCCGCGCGAGTTCTGGGCTGGTTGCCGAATATGCGATCCCGTGCGGTGACCGCACTTTGCTCGGTTCTGACGGATTCCGCACAACCTGTTTCTGTCCGGGAGGAAGCTGCCGAGTCATTGGCGTACAGTTACTCATCCAGCGCCATTCCGGCGCTGATTTCGGTGCTCGGCGACGAGGCCGTTCCGGTGCGATTTTGGGCCGTCTTTGCCCTGGGTTCGTTTGTGGATCACCCGGAAGTGCAGGTAGCACTGGCGGGGATGCTGAACGATGCGGCCGTGCCGCCGGGTAACTGGTGGGCGGTGTCCCGGGAAGCGCTGGCGATGTTGGGTCGGGCGGAGGCGGCATATCGCGCGAGGTTCACGGCAGAACTACGGCGCGTGGCAGAAGATACTGCGGCAACGGATGCAGATCGGCGCTGGCTGGATGCCTACAAGACCTAGTTGTTCACTGCGATGATCCGCACGTCGTACGCTGCGCATTTCTTATCCCGACAGACGCCTGAGATCCAAACCTCACCGTTGCCAATCATGACGCCTTGCCAATTTGCGAAGAGCTGTTCGAATGTCTGACTCAATACCGCCCTGGTAACTCGTTCG
>CANIHR010000382.1 GCA_947467185.1 Bryobacterales bacterium | reverse complement strand
GGGCCAGGTTGCCCTGCTTCACGGCGATAGTACCGGCACGGCCAGCCATGGGCGCGCGGATCTTCGTGTAGTCGAGTTGCAGCCGTGTCTGCTGGAGGCGGGCGCGGTCGGCTCTCTCGGCCGCACGGGCGGAATCGAGGGCGGCACGGTCCGCGTCGACAGTGGCCCTGGCGGCTTCGGCATTGGCCTGAGCCTGCCCGGCCTGTTCTTTCGCGAGGACACCATCTTTCATTAACTGGTTGCTGCGTGACGCGATCGAGTCCAGGTTCTTCAGGGTGGCCTGGTCGCGCAGGATGTTTGCTTCAGCCTGGCGGGCGTTTGCCACATCTTTTGCGATGGTGGCATCGATCTCAGCAAGCTGGCGAGTGATTGGTTCGGCGTCCAGTTCAAAAAGCAGATCGCCCTGCTTCACATCCTGGCCCTCGTTGAAATGAACCCGGGTAATGGGGGCGGAAACTCGGGATTTCACCTCCACGGACGAAATCGCCTCCACATTGCCAATGGATTGGACTTCGAGCGGGACAGTCGCGGATTCCGTGGTGACGGCCCGGACTGCTTCCGGCGCGGGTGGCGCGGCGGACTGTGTGCCGGTCGGTTTAGAGCATGCCACGGTTGCCAGGATAGCGGCAACCGCCAGGAAAATTGCTGAGTTGGTAGAGGATCGAGTCTGCACGTTAGCCTGTCAGAGTAAACTTTCATTATGAAGCCAGCGACTCTACTGCTGCTGGCAAGTCTCCCCGTCGCAGCTCTTGCCCAGTTAGTTCCACCTACATTTCAGGTGCCTGTTTCGTACACAGGTGCCCAATATAAGCTTGTCCCTCTCGGCCCGGCCGTCGCCGAACTCGACTACAAGGCGTACATGAGTTCGATTGACCACATCCGGAAGACGCAGGGCGGGAATTGGCCGCGCCCTGGCCTCACTATGGCTGACCAGGCTAAAGATATGGACGGGGAGAAGGCCCAGTGGGACAGCAGAAATTCCTTCCCATTCGCCATTTTGACCCCGGACGGCACGAAGGAACTGGGTTGCTTTTACCTCCGGCCCTCGAATAGGGAGGGCTACGATGTGGTGGCCACTCTCTGGACAACCCAGGAAGCCTTCGATGCCGGGATGGAAGACGTTCTGATTCGGGATCTGAAGGCGTGGCTGGTTAGAGATTGGCCCTTCCGGAAACCGGCGTGGCGGGGAAGGGAAATTACCTCGGAGGCATGGAAAGCACTCCCCACCAGGACCGCTCCCGCAAAATAGCGCGCAAAATAACCCAATATTTCTGGCCTCAAAAGTGCACTGGTCCAGCGTGAAAGGAGTGCGTGAAACATATGCGCTTACTCATCACGATCGCCGCTGGCCTGGCTCTTACCGTTGCCGGCCTGGCACAAGACCAGAAGACTCAGATTAAGAGGGTTCCGGCTCAGGGCTCGAACCCCGGTTCCGGTGTTGAGATGTTCAAGCAGTACTGCGCGCCCTGCCATGGATTGGACGGCAAGGGAGCAGGTCCGGCCGCCGCGGCTCTCAAGAAGGCTCCGGCGGATTTGACGCTACTCGCTTCAAAGAACAAGGGGAAATTCCCCGGGGCGATGGTTAACAACGCTATAGTTGGTGCCGAGATTGCTGCTTCGCACGGCTCCCGTGATATGCCCGTTTGGGGCGATATCTTCAAGAGCCTCGCCGGTGGGCAAATGATCGCGGAAATGCGGGTCAAGAACCTGACTTCGTACGTCGAGTCCCTGCAGCAAAAATAGGTGTGGAGGCTCAATTGGGCCTGGGCGCGTGAACTGCGCGCTCAGGTACCATGAGCCTTGCACCGACTCACCCAATCCGGCATGATGCGCACTCTCGCGTTCTTCCTCCTGGCAGCCGCACTCGCGGCTCAAACACCTCCCCTCTTTATCCCCCGCCTGGACGACCCTCGGCTGCATTACTACGATGCGGCGCACGACGCTGTCAGTGAGTTGCAGAAACGCCTGGATTCGGGCGCCACACAGCTTGAATACAGCGAAAAATGGGGCTATCTGGAGTCGGTTCTCAAAGAACTGAAGATCCCGGTTTCATCTCAGACACTGGTTTTTACGAAGACGAGTCTCCAGGTCAACAAGATCTCGCCTGACCACCCTCGTGCGATCTACTTCAACGACGAAGTCTATGTCGGTATGGTACGCGGCGGGTTACTTGAGTTTGTCGCCGCCGATCCACAAAAGGGTGCGGTTTTTTATGTACTGGAGCAAAAGAAGGCGAGCGCCCCGAAGCTGATTCGCAAGGATCAGGAATGCCTTTCCTGTCACTTCACGGTCAACACGATGCGCATTCCCGGTTTCCTGACGCGTTCGGTCTTTCCGGCCTCTTCGGGTGAACCGATTCTGGAAGCCGGCTCCTGGCTGACAGACCATCGCAGCCCCCTTGCGCAGAGATGGGGTGGCTGGTACGTAACCGGAACGCATGGCTCGACGCGGCATCTGGGGAATTCCATAGCTGGTGGGAACCACAAGATCGATTCTGAGCGTGGCGCGAATCTAACGGACCTGAAGAAGTTTTTCAATACGGCACTGTATCCCGTGCCCTCCAGCGACCTGGTCGCCCTGATGGTATTGAACCACCAGGTCCAGTTTCACAACCTGGTTACGCGGCTCGCGTATGAAGCGGCGCTCGGGCGGGCAGAGATAAACGCCACCGTTGAGAGTATGTTGCGGTATCTGTTGTTTATCGACGAAGCAAGATTGAGTGAACCCACGGCGGGGACATCGCCATTTCGCGCAGAGTTCGAGAAACTCGGGCCCGCAGATCCACAGGGGCGGTCATTGCGTCAGTTTGATTTGAGCCGGCGGCTATTCAAATATCCGTGCAGTTTCCTGATCTATTCTGACTCCTTTGAGGCGCTGCCGAAAGAGGCAAAAGACCCTTTATACAGGCGCTTATGGGAGGTTTTGAGCGGACGGGATCAGACCCCGGCGTACAACACACTTTCGATGGCCGATCGTAAGGCAATTCTCGAAATACTCATCGCAACGAAACCGTCTCTGCCCCCATACTTTCGATCTGGTAACTGATTTGGCGCTCCGCTTGCACTTCCTGTAGTCCGAAAGGAGCGGGAATATGCGTTTATTTATTGCAGGAGCAACTCTGTTAGCCCTCTCATCGATTGGCTTCGCCCAGGAAGCGAAGACACAGGTAAAGAAGGCGACGATTGAATACACGAATCCGGCATCAGGAGTGGAAATGTTCACCACTTACTGCGCCGTTTGTCATGGGAATGACGGGAAAGGCACGGGGCCTGCGGCGTCAGCACTCAAGAAGGCCCCGGCTGACTTGACGCTGTTGACAAAGAAGAATAAAGGGAAATTCCCAAGGCTGGAGATTCAGGCCATGATTAAGGGTGATACCGCGCCTGCGGCCCACGGTTCACGTGACATGCCCATGTGGGGCGATATCTTCCGCTCGGTCAGCAAAAGCCCGGAGTTGGTTGATCTGCGCGTCCGGAACCTGCGGGACTACCTGGAGAGCATACAGCAAAAGTAAGTCAAAGTTAGTGGCCGGGGAGGAGCTTAACGACTTCCCCGGCCACTCTCTCAGCCAGGATCGCGTACCCCTCTTTTGAGTAGTGGACATCGTCGGAGTGCAGGTCGTCCCGGCTGGCGATGGCACTGTGGAGATCGTCAACCGGAATCGTCTCGGCAGTGGCCAGGTCGCGCACGATGGTATTCCTGACATCAATGCGGGCGTTGCTGGCACCTTTGTCTCGGTCCTTGCGCACCGGCGTCGTGTTGGCCCAGACCAGTCTTGCAGCCGGGGCGTTTTGTCGAAGGGCAGCGACCAGGGCAGGGAAGTCACGCCGGTATTCCGATTCTGTGTACTCCCAGCCATGCATGCCGACGTTGAAGTGAATCACGTCATAGCGATTTTCCTGCAGGAAGGTAGCAAGCTCACTGAGCAGTGCGGGGTCGCCGACGGCCTTTGAAGTTGTGAAGCGCGCCACGTAGGCCTTGCCTTTCAGCTTTTCCTCCACAGCGCTGTAGTAACCACGCGTGATGGAATCGCCAACCAGAAGCACTCGCGGCAAGGCATGGTCGTTCGTGTTGGGCATCCAGACGTCGGTCCACTCGATGGATTCGCGGCGGATCGGTGCGGTCTGGGGTAACGGGGGCCGATTCGCTTCAACGTAACGCGCAATGGAATCGACGGTGTCGAGCCAGACGCCGTTGGCAGGGTCCTTCACCCAGTCGATGTATTTAGCCAGCGCATCGGCGTCCGTCGTCTGGTTACCAGGCTTCCCGATTTCATGGCCGGCAAAGACCAACCAGCCACCCGCTTTCGCGGCTGCTTCAGTTGCCGTCTTCATCGCCTCGAAGGTCATCCCGTCGGATTCCACTCCGGTGATTTGAGCGAAATCGACATAGCCGGGATCGTTGGCTGCTTCATCCCGGAAGCCCCGTGAGGTGCGGAAGCGTTTCGCGACAACTGGCACGTAACTCTGGGTGTCCGCGCCCCGCCCAATCGTCTTCATGCCGCAGGGATAGGCGAAGGATACCGTCTTTACACCCAGTAGCTTCTCAATATCACGGGTAGCGCCGTCGATATCTTCCGTCAGTTTCGCCATCGAATACTCTTCGAGGGCATTTTTCCGGGACCAGATGAAATTGCCGGGACAGGGATGTGATGTCGAGTGATTGCCGATCTCGTGGCCATCAGCGACTAATTGCTTCCACCCAGCCAGGTCGCGCTCCACGCCGCGGGGGCCGACGTAGAAAGTCACCTTTGCCGGGTGCTTGCGAAATAGTTCGAGACCAACCTTTGGCTGGCTGACTCGGGCGTC
>CANIHR010000381.1 GCA_947467185.1 Bryobacterales bacterium | reverse complement strand
TTCAGACGATGGCGAACTCCGCCTTACGCGTGAGGTCCCTCGGTATTTCGTGAATCAGATTCTGGAATCCCGTGCGGTGGAACTGTTCGACATGGTGCGGACGGAACTGGCGAAAGCCGGGATGCAACGCGCAATCTCGACCGGCGTGGTGCTGACCGGCGGCGGGGCGCTGCTGCCGGGATTATGCGATGTGGCGGAGCGGGTTCTGGAATGTCCGGCGCGGCTGGGTCTGGCGCAGGGGATTCGGGACTGGCCGGAAGAGATGAATGATCCGGCATGGGCCACGGTGGCGGGGTTATCGATGTATGCGGCGCGCCTGCGTTCCAAAGTGGACGTAGAGAAGCAGTCGGTCGGTTTATTAGGCCGCATTCTCCGGTAGGGGAATAGCGATGGGGGAGACGATGAGCGATTTCAAGTTCGAGTTACAGGAAGAAGCGCGCAGCGGCGCAAGAATCAAGGTGATTGGCGTGGGCGGCGGCGGGTCCAATTCGGTCAGCCGGTTGTATGCCGATGGTCTGGAAGGCGTCGAGTTCTATGTAATGAACACGGACGCGCAGGCTCTGAATGCGGCTCGCGTACCCAATAAGGTGCAGATCGGCGAGAAGATCACGCACGGCCTGGGCGCTGGTTCGGACCCCGAGGTTGGACGTCAGGCGGCGCTGGAAGATACCGAGAAGATCTGCGCGATTCTGGAAGGTGCGGACCTGGTGTTTGTCACGGCTGGTCTGGGTGGCGGCACGGGTGCCGGTGCGGCTCCGGTGGTGGCTTCACTCGCCAAGGGCATGGGGGCACTGACGATTGCGGTGGTAACCCGTCCCTTCACGTTCGAAGGCGGCAAGCGGATGCGGCAGGCCGAGCGGAGCCTGGACGATTTGGCCGCTTCGGTGGATATTTTGACGTCGATTCCGAACGACCGGCTGCTGCAGATGGCGCCGAAGGGGTCTGGGATTGGCGAGGCGTTCCGCATGGCCGATGACGTGCTGCGTCAGGCTGTGCAGGGAATCAGCGAATTGATTCTGACGCCCGGCTTGATCAATCTGGACTTCTCTGACGTGAAAGCAGCCATCTCCGGGATGGGTATGGCGCTGATTGGAACCGCGACCGCGACGGGCCCGAATGCGGCGGTGGATGCGGCGACGGCGGCGATCAGTTCTCCGCTGCTGGAAGATACGCGAATGGCGGGTGCGCGGCAGGTTCTGATGAACATCACGGCATCCCCGAATATCGGTCTGCATGAGATGAACGAGGCGTGCTCCATTATCCGTCAGGCGGCGAATACCGACGACATGCAGCTCAACTTCGGCGTGATTACGAAGGACGAGATGGGCGACTCGGTGAAGGTGACGATCATCGCCACCGGTTTTGGCGGCACTGTTATGGAACCCGTTGTTCAGGTTCTGCCGAGAGAAGAGTTTTTTGCGGAACGTCCGGCTGGTTCAGAACCTGTGACGGCTCCTGCAACTCCGACTCCGGTGGCGGTTACTGCTGCGCCGGAACCCACGCCTGCTCCGGAACCAGAGCCAGTAGCGACCTTCGAAGATGAGTTGGACGTGCCGGCGTACCTGCGGCAGGGTAAGCTCCCCACGGTCTAAACTTCCGGTTTTCAGGCGGTCAGCAGGATCTTGAGCGTGCCGTATCTTTCGGCATGCTGGAAAGCCTCGACCGCCTTGCTGAGTGGGTAACTTCCGGCGATCATCGATTCGACGTCAACGCGCCCCGTCTGCAACAGTGCCAGCGCCGGCTCGAACCGGCCGCAACGTGAACCGACGAGCGTAATTTCATCCACGATGACGGGCGCGGTGTCGAGGGGCACCGTGCCGTGGACGGTGGATTTCAGAATCACCGTACCGCGGGGCTGGGTCATGCGCACCGCAGTTTGCAGACCTTCGCGGGAGCCGGTCGCATCCACTACCCACTCGTACTCGGCTTCGGGCATATTGGCAGGTGAGATTTCGGTCGTGACACCCTGTTTGGCTGCGATGCGTAGCTTCTCCGCGTGTTTGCCGAACTGGTGGACGCGGAGACCGTTGGCCTGCAGGGTCTGGGCGATCAGCAGCCCAAGTTTGCCATCACCGAGCACGGCAACCGGTGCGCCTGCGGGGATTTGCACCTGATCGAGAATTTCGCAGGCTGCCGCGAGCGGTTCCAGGAAGACGGCGGCCTCGTTCGGGATATTGTCCGGCAGTACATGGAGATTGACGTCGGGCAGTGTCAGGAATTCAGCGAAAGCGCCGGGGTGGTTGACGATTCCGAGCACTGTCCGGGTGGGGCAGTGCCGACCGAGCCCTCGCTGACACCACTTACAGGTACCGCAGGCGAGGTTGATCTCTCCCGCGACTCGCTTACCTCGCAGGGCAGGGGAGTCGGATTCGACCACTTCCCCGACGAATTCATGGCCGGGGCAGCCACAGAAACCGTAGTAGCCCCGGCGCAATTCGATGTCGGTGTTGCAGATGCCACCCGTGAGCAGGCGGATGAGCGCATAGCCGGGTTGCCTTTCGGGAACCGGGGTGTCGCGCAGCCCCACCTGCCCATTTTCCAGATGTACGGATACCATGTCGAACTGGTATCAAGGTAGCATTGGCAGCTACAGGATGATTTCGCGCGGAGGCAGGCTCAGAACCGGGCATCCGGCGTCACGTATGATTCCGTACGCATGAGTCCGCAGACGTCCGGCAAAGCGGTTCAGTGTACCCCTGCCGATGATCACGATATCGGCGTTGTGGTGCGTGCTGGCCATGTGGACGATGTCGGAGATGTTGCCCGCTTCGAGGCAGACGCCAAACGCGGTCCCCGCATCCTTCTGAAGTTTCGCGATGGCCTTCCGGGCGTTGTCCTTCAGGAAAACTACCAGCGGCTGATCGTAATACATGTCGGGGCGACTGTCTGTACCGGGGACGGAGTGCACGATGTAGCCGTTTGCCTTCCACGCCTCGGCGAAATGATGGCTGGCTTTTAAAAGGTCGAGGCTGCCTTCTTCCAGATCCAGGGCACACATCACTGTCTGGATGGCCGTGTGTTTCGGGATCTCGGCGTCTTCGAGGTGGGCACCAGTCCACACGGCGCAGTGGGCATCATGCAGAACTTTGGCGGTTACCGAGCCGAGCAACGCGGCGCGGAAAACACCCCGTCCGTGACTCGGCATCATGATCAGATCGGCGTTCCACGTTTTGGCCAGTTCCGTGATGGAACTGCCGGGGTCGCCCTGTTCCACCATGCGGGTGACCGCGCCGGTCGGGAAGTCGACTGCCGCGAAGGCGGCAAGACGCTCGTCGGCCTCTTTCATGAGTTGGGGCAGGTCGAATTCTATGAAATACCCACCATCGTTGGCGGAGGCCCAGGCGGCCGGACCTTCCACGACGTGGAGGAGCGTGACGGACGCCCCGAAGTGCTCGGCCATAGCCCGCACGTGGGGTACTGCTGCGTGACTGCGTGCGGAGAAATCAACCGGGAAGAGAATATTGCGGAATCTCATTGGGATCTCCTTTTCTCTGGACCAGATGCATGTTTGGGGCCATGTGGTTTCCGGGACTGGTATTCGGGGCCGCGGAGTTGTTGGGTTATGTGGCGCAATTGGCCAGGCGGAGGGGCGCTGCCAATGTCAGACCAGGCCTGACTGGTGGCTCCATTCGAATGGTGATACAACTGGCTGGGCGCGGTTTTTCAGGCAGTTTGAAAAAAGTTGCAAATGATGCGCGAGTTTGGCCCTTCGGCTGCATAAGAAACCGTCGTTACTGGGGTAACGCGAAATGACACTACCAAGGTTATTGACAGAACGGTTTTCGAAAGATGGAGTTTCTGGCGCCGGAAAGGTGCGGATTCTGCTGGCGGTAGCTCTTGCCGCGGCACTCACCGTTCCTATGACCGGTGCGAAGTCGGCCACCGGCACCGGTCCCTACGGGCCGCACGACAAGGCTGCGTATTTGAATCAGGTGATCATCGATTTTCTGCGGCCTGGTCTGGTCGCGAAGATTGAATCGGGAAAGATTGCTGCGGACGGCACGATTACCGTCGTCTACAACCTGGCCGACCCGGCCGGTCTGCCACTCGACATTAACGGCGTCTATACGCCGGGTCCGATCACGGTGGGTTATGTGATCGGCGTGATTCCGGCCAATCAGGATCAGTACACCTCTTACATCACCTCCACCGCGACCGGCGCTGCCGGAACCTTCGCCAGGGCAGCGGCTGACAGCGGCGGCGTTCTGACGCAACTGGACAACGGTAAGTATCAGTACGTTTTCAAGGCAAAAGCCCCCACGGGGTTCGATGCCACAGCGACGCACACAATCGGTATCTACACACAGCGCACCATGACGGCGTTCGGGATTCCCAATAATCCCTCCAGCGACGTATTCTCGTTTGTGCCAAATGGCGCAAAGGTGACCAAGGTCCGCGATGTTGTGAAGACGGCCTCCTGCAATGGTTGCCACGATCAGCTTTCCGCGCACGGTGGACGCCGTCGCCAGGTGGAACTTTGCATCATCTGCCACCAGCCGCAGACCACCGCCGCTTCTACTGGCGTCACGGTTGACTATAAGGTCTTCATCCACAAGCTGCACATGGGCGAACAGCTTCCCAGCGTTATCGCCGGCGGCAAATATGCCATTGGTTCCACTGATTGGTCCACGGTTGCTTTCCCGGCCGACATCCGTCGTTGCGAAACCTGCCATGACCAGAAGTCCGGCGCGACGCAGGCAGCCAACTACCTGACGAAGCCGACCCGCGCAGCCTGCGGTTCCTGCCACGACAACGTGGACTTCGCGAGTGGCAAGAATCATGTGGGCGGCCCGCAGGTTAGCGATAACCTTTGCGCCA
>CANIHR010000380.1 GCA_947467185.1 Bryobacterales bacterium | reverse complement strand
GATTGAGATTGGAGCATGGGGCGCGTGCAGGATCTGGCGGGGTGGCGGGCAAGTTATTGATTTATTTGGAAAAATAAAGTTGGATATTGTGAAACAGCGCAAAAGACAACCATTGAGCTGACACAGACCAAGAAACGAACCGGGCATCTTCCGACTACAGTTCCCCTGTTTCGTCCGAAAGTTACGCAGCCCGACTATCGTTGCGCTCAAGTGCCTCGTGAATCTGTAACTGGAGCCACGCGTGATACTCGATACCCTGGCCCTCGGCGAGGCGCCGGGCGCGGGCCAGATCGTCCCTTGAAAGACGGATCACGACACTGGAATCATCGGACGATGCGTCATCCGTGCATGCCTCATCGACCGGGATTCGAGGTTTGAGCGTGCCATTTTGTGCAGCGTCGGCAAACCAGTCGGCGATCAACGCCTCGTTGCTATCGAGCCATTCGGCCTCGGCAGCTTCGGAAGAAAATGCGGGTATCGTGAATTGCGGTGATTCCGGCATCGTCATAGTCCTCGTTCTCTCAGATAGAGTAACGCCATCTGCTTCGGAGCTTTGAAGGCTGTCACAACGCGGACACGCCGACCGCGCATAGTGGTTGCGACAAGAAGCAGGCGACCCTGGTTCGTTGTGCCGAGACTCAGGTACCGGCTTTCTCCATTGACGGTCTGGCCGTCCAGTTCCAGTGGATTGTTCAGAATCACTTGCTCAGCCTCAACAGGCTCGATGTCATGGCGGGCGATGTGCCGGATATTCGCTTCATCCCAGTCAAAGCCCCCATCGGGGTCCACGCCACCAGTGTAGCGTGAATTTGCGAAACGGAGACGTCCGTGCGGTCGCTTCGCGCACTCTGCGGTTCTATTTGCCTTTCGTGCCCCAGAAGATGTAGGTTCCGAGGCTGGAGGAGGTGGCGATATCGACCGCTCCGTCCTTGTCGATATCCATCGCTGTCACGTGCGAGCCCACGCCTGAGCGATTGTGGATCAGTTCCGGGACGAACTCGGCGCCTCCGGGCGCCTGCTTGTTGCGCACCACCCGATACCAATAGAGCACCGCGGGGCCGTAGGGGTCGGGGTCGTTGTAGCCGAAGTGCGACATGAAGCGCTTGCCGACGATGAAGTCCTTGATCCCGTCGCCGTCAATGTCGGCGAAAGCAGAGCCGTGCGGCTCGGTAAACAGGACATCGCCGGCATTCTTCGTGTCGTAATTGTCCATGAAGATGTGCCGCTCGAAGGTGATCTCACCGGCCGCGCTGCGTTTCTGCTCGAACCACGCCAGGCCCCAGCCATGCGCTTCGAGGCTGGTCACGACGTCGTTCCGACCATCGCCATTCACGTCGTAGACTCCCATTTCCGCGCCGCCCGCGTTGCCCTGGGATTTGCCCCAGCGCCCGAAGGCCACGGGATGGTGCTTCCACAGGCCTTTGGTTCCCGCCGGCGGCTGCTCCCACCAGCCAAACGCGCAGACCACATCCAGGCGGCCATCCCCGTTTATGTCACCCACACCCAACCCGTGCGAGCTGTTCGCCGCCCAGGGTCCGGGCTCCGAAATCGGAGTCAGCTTCCAGGGCTGCGTGGGGGCCTCGGGGTCGGGACGCGCCAGCACGATGGTGCCACCCGGAATCCCCATGATGAGTTCGGGCTTGCCGTCGCCGTCCACGTCGGCCATCTGCGTTTCTTCGATCCACACATCGGGCGTGACCACGTAACGGTCCCAGCGCCTCGGCTCTCCTCGCGGATTCACGAACAGGACTCCGGGGCCATCGCCGTTATTGCCGGTGGCACACCACTCGTCGGGCCAGCCATCGCCCGTGAAATCCCAGGCGAAGTTGACGGCGCAGCCGCGGGGGTACTGGCTCGACGGGTCATAACTCTCGGCGACATAAATCTCGCGGGTCTGCGTGTAGTCGGGACCCAGGTAGTAAACCGGGCCGGAGACGAGATCCGGGATGCCGTCGCGATTTACGTCGGCCACCGCCGTTGACCAGGCATAGAACAGTTCGCTCAGCCGCTGCATCCGGAACCGGCTGGAGACCGCCTCTTTCGGAATCGATTTGGTGTTCAGATCGCGCACGCCGACGTTGCGAAACCGGACCTCGCCCGTGCCGCCAACGTAAAGGCCCACCGGGCCAAAGCGTCCAAATTCGAGGTCCGAGGCGCCTGCCGCTGCCGTCACGGGACCTTCATTCAGGATGGCCTTCGTCGCCATCGCATCGACAATAATTTCCAGTTCGTTCCAGTCGCCCACGTGCAGAGTGCCGGCCGGACGTGCGCGCGGAATATCCGGCAGCAGGTTGATCTGCGGAGCCGGGGGGAACGGATGCTCCGCCTTGCCTGTCCCCGGCGGGTTGCCTGCGGGAGTGTACAGCCAGGTCACCGCATCTCCCCGCTTACTGGAGGGCTTCTCCAGCGCTTTGCGGGTCAGAAGCTTCCCCTGCGCATCCAGCGTTACCGCATACGCCGCAATATCTCCCGCGTTGAGGGAAATGAGAATCCCTTTCAGGCCACCGTCAGGGGTCTTCTCGGCGCGGAACAGGACACCGGTTGAGCACCCGCCCGAGCAGCGGAAATTCGCGAGAAATCCGAGATCCTGCCAGGAACGGTCGAGCAGGAGCCAGCCGCCGGCCGCACTTCGCGGTGTCCCGACAAGCTCGCCGTTTTGGGCTTTCCATTCGGCCTGGCCGAGGGTCCGAAAGCCGGCGAGGCTAGAACCGGAAAAGACATAGTCGGGGCGGAAGGTTCGGGGGGCCGCCGGGGCCGGGGAGAGCGAAAGGATGCCCGTGGAAATCAGAAGACAGATTGTGGAGAGCTTCTTTTGCATGGTGACTCCGAATCAAGCCGGGGAAAGGATCCCAGGATTTTTTGATCAGATCAGAGTTATCACAGCTGATCGCAGGACGCAATGAGTATTGCGTAATCAACAAGGACGCTTTTGAACAAACAGATGGTAGATTGACGGGATGGCATTCAGACTGTTCGCACTCCTCGTGCTGTTCGCTGTCACGGTTTTCGGGCAGGGCCGATGCCGCGACGGCTACGGTACGCCCCAGTGTCCTTTGACGCGGGAAGTTGCCACCGCTCCCGTCAAACCTGTGTTCGCGCCCAGCGGCTGGAAGACCGTCACCCTTGACCACATCACTTTCGCGCTCCCTGACTATCGAAAGGAGGCCGCCTTCTACATCGCTCTGATGGGCTGGAAGCTGCGCAGCGATGATGGCAAGCAAGCGGTACTCGATATTGGCGGTTGGGGCTCTGCCATTTTCAGGCAAGCGCCGGAACGCGCCAAGGCAACTGTCGAGGCCATCTGCTGGGTCATCGAACCGTGGAATTCCAGGACGGTGGAAGCAGCACTTCGAGCCCGTGGCCTAACGCCCATATCCGATAACGATGGCAAGGGGTTCGAAAGCTTCCACGTTCAGGATCCGAGGGGCTTTGATCTGCAAATCAGCAACGGCTACGGTCTCGCCAAAGCCCGGAAAACATCAGTAACAGCGAAGTCCTCCACGCCGGCTATGGCTGCACCCTTCGCCCCGACTGGCTGGAGCACCGTTTGGCTGGACCATCTCTCCTACAACGCGACTAACTACAAGGAGGCCGCTTCGTTCTATAGCAATCTACTGGGCTGGAAAGAGACCTACGACGAAGGCAGCCAACACGAGCTGATGATTGGCGATGTGGGCGATATCATCATCCGCGGAGGCAACCCCAATAACCCCGCTCCCGCTCCGAAGGTCAGCCGCGGCACTATCGATCACATCTCATTTGGCATAACGCCCTGGGACACTGACGGCGTGAAGGCGGAGCTGGAAAAGCGCGGACTCGACGCCAGCGTTGACACCTCAACCAAAGACGACATCCACGTAGCGGCGTTCAAGAGCTACCACACCACCACGCCGAACGGCTTCAATCTGCAGATCAGCTACGTGACGCACGACAACCGCCTGGCCCTGGCAAACGCTGTCAAGCCGAAGCCGTAGTTCAGGGCCCGGCCGCAGTTGAAATGAGGTTCTGTGTGGGTATCGCCAAGAGGTGCGGCGCACCTTCAGTTTTTGAGAGGCTGAGCGGTACTTTCCGACCGCGGGGAGTCCAAATCGGGGGCGCGCGCTGGTGTAGCATGGCATGAGATCGTCCAACCGGGAGCAACCGTATGAATGTCCGCCACCTTGTGCCGTCCGTGAGCCGCCGGCTCGTGTCCATGGGAGCTTTGCTGCTAGCGACCGGGCTACTGCAGCCCGTTCACGCGGCTGACACCGATTATTCGAAGTTCCGGCGCATCGAGCCGCAGTACATTGCGGCGCTGGGAGAGCCCGGGGCTAAAGCGGGTGATGGAGCGCAGGCCTGGGGCCTGTGGAGCCAGGACCCGGGTCCGCGGGGTTGCAAGCTGGACCGCTACCCCGAATTGAAGGCGTCCGGCGTGGCGCCGTCACAGTGGAAATTTGACGATAAGGACTGGTGGCTTGAGGAACACGGCCTCATCATGGAGAAGCCGACCTTTCCGATGCCCCCGGGGAAATACCTGGTGACGGGCGACCGCGAGGTGACGGCCGTGCTGACCATTCAGCCAAAGGACAAGGCCGGCAACCAGAAGTGGGAACTCTCGGGCGGCGCAACCCTCTACGATGTCACCCATCTGGGGTGCCGGTCCGCGCGATATACCCCAGCGACGATTAACAATTTGTGCTCGCCCTCGAACGTTCGGACCACGGGTTTTCCGGTGTATCCGGGGGCGGAGATGCCCGTTGTGAATGGGTGCAGCAAGCAGGACTACACGGTGCTGATTGTGGTTGGCTTGCCTGTGGGGAAGAACTGATGAAAACAGAGCGTTTGGTCCGGCTGGCTCCGGGGGT
>CANIHR010000379.1 GCA_947467185.1 Bryobacterales bacterium | reverse complement strand
CGTTCTCCTGCTGAGAGTTCGCTGGTTAAACAAGGTATTCAAAAGCGCCAACGCAATTCCCGAGTCGTATGGGTTCTCCCGATAGGCGGCTTCGAGAGGCGTGGCAGCTTTTTCGATTGCGGCCCGCATCCCGGAAAAATCGCCGCTTTCGTTGTAGAAAGTCGCTGCGGTATTGAATCCGTTGCTCCAGAAAGCAAGCAGATCCCGGTCGAATTCGAACGTTTTGCCGCCCTGACGGATCGCCTCCTGGGCTGCGCTGATGTGTTCCAGGGCTGCCGCCTTCTGGCCCATCTCATTCAATGAAATGGCCAGGAAAGTCTCCGTCATGTGCAGCACGGTTAGTTCGCTGATGCCCGGAGTCCCACCGAGCGCACGACGTGCCATCGCGACGGATTCCTGGCCCACCGCCCGGGCGGCGGGGTATTCCCGAAGGCGCATGTGTACCTGGCCCAGATACGACAGCACAACGGTCAACATGTGCCGCGCCCTGCGGTTCCGAGGGTCCCGCGCCACCATGCCGCGCAGTTCCTGTGACGCCGGGAGTAGTCGCGCTACGGCTTCACCGAAATTGGCGGAACCAAACTCCGTGCCGCCCTGACCGACCAGCCACTCGGCCATGTCGAGGAGGTGTTGCGGCACGTCCGGGTGGCGCTCGATCTGCTCCCGGAAAAGTCGCGTGACTTCTTCCGAGCGGGCACGGAACTCCTGCATATTCCCGCTGCTGGAGGACACCAAAGCAAGGTCGCCCTGGCGACGCGCCAGTTCCACGCGGTTGATGGGGCTTTCGGGATCGATGGCAACGGCCTGCTGCGCGGCGTCTCTGGCGCGATTGACGGCAGCGAGAACCTTCTCCTGTTCATCCCGAACTCCGTAGTGCATCGCCAGGTTGGCGCACGCCAAACTCAACTGACTCCAGACCCTTGTATTGACGGGTTCCAGCCGCGATGCTTCCTCAACAGTGCTCACAGCCCGTTGCGCCCACACGATTCCCTCGCTGGCACCCGGGTGGTCCACAACCCAGTTGCTGAGGCTGACCTGCGCGGCCGACAACGCCACCATGCCCGAGGCTCCGCGGGCACCGGCGCGAATCGCGCTCTCACTCCAGGTGACAGCCTCTCGGGGGCGATGCCGACTCACCAGAACGCGGCTGAGGTCCAGCATGGCCTGGGCGTTGGAGGGCTCATCGCCGAGCAGCGCTTTGAGGCGGGTCTCGGCTTCGAGGAGATTTGCCTCGTGCCCTTCGTAAGAATCACCCAGCGCCAACCAGTTGAGCGAGGTACCGCTGCCGAGAGACGGACCCGCCTGGGCCAACCGCACGAGCGCCAGCAGGCGTCGCGATTCATTATGCAGGGGCTCGCGAGCGAGGCGCTGCCTGAGAAGCCGCGCGCTTTGGCGGTAGCTTGCTTCCGCCCGGTCCAGATCGCGGAGAGATTCCTGCAGTTCGGCGACACGGAACCAGGCAGCGCCGAGGTTGGGATCGGACGAATCGGCCTTTTGGAGGTACTGCAGGCCCAGGTTCAGAAGGGTGGTGCGGGCGGCGGTGGAGCCGGTGTTCTTCAACTGGTCATCGAGCTGGAAAAGCATCGAATTCGCGAGACTGCGGATATCCTTTGTACCGGCGAGGGCGAGTTGTTCCTGTTCGGCGGCCCGACGCATTTCCGCGTCCGCGTGACGAGCTTCGACTTCGGCGCGGGAACGCTGGAGAAGGGCGTCGGCGCGCTGGGTCTGCGCTTCAGTGCGCTGCGCGATAGCCTCGGCGCGCTGGGCAACAGCGGCGGCGCGTTCGCGAATGGCGGTGCGCGCCTGCCACATAGTGGCCGCCGTTCCGCTGGCGATGGTGAACGCGAGGGCGATACCGGCAGCAACCGCCCCGCGGTGCATGCCGGCGAATTTGCGAACGCGGTAAGACAGGGTGGGGGGGCACGCCTTTACCGGACGGGATTCGAGGAAGCGCTGGATGTCATCCCCGAGTTCACGCGGGGAAGCGTAGCGCAGTTCGCGGTCCTTCTCCACCGCTTTGAGGGTGATCAGGTTCAACTCGCCGCCTACCAGCTTGCGGAGGGCGATCGGCGTGGAGGCCCGGCGTTCGGCGATCTGGGAGATGGCCTGCCCCATAGAGGTCAACTTGGCGGGCAGCGACGGAGCCGCGACCTCGCGAAGGATGCGCAGAAGCTCGGCCATGCCCGCTTTGCTGAGCGCCTTCGAGTCAAAGGGCACGGCGCCTACCAGCAATTCGTACAACAATACGCCCAGGGAGTAGACGTCGGACGCGGTGTCCACGCCACCGCCCACCAGGTCGGCGGCTTCCGGACTCATGTACTCCGGGGTGCCAACGAACTGTCCGAACTGCGTGAGAACGGTCTGGTCGTGATTGTGCTGGTCGGTGGCTTTGGCGATTCCAAAGTCGATCACTTTGGGGACGGGCCGGCCATCCACCTCGGTAACCATCACATTGGACGGCTTGATGTCCCGGTGCAGAATGCCCTTGCTGTGGGCGTGCTGGACGGCGAGGCAGACGGGGATAAAGAGTTCGAGCCGGGCGCGTGTGTCCAGGTGCCGGGTATCGCAGTAGGTGGTGATGGGCTCGCCTTCGATGTACTCCATGACGAAGTAGGGGCGGCCTTTGGCGGTGGCGCTGGCGTCGTAGACCCGCGCGATATTGGGATGGTCCATCATCGCGAGAGTCTGGCGTTCATAGTTAAACCGCGAGAGGATGGAGCCCGAATCGAGCCCCGGCTTGATGACCTTGAGCGCGACCTTTCGACTTATCGGCGTGGACTGCTGAGCAAGGTAGACGGCACCCATGCCGCCTTCGCCGAGGACTCGAAGGATGGCGTAGGGGCCGAAGCTGTCGAATGACAGGTCGTCAGCAACTCCCGCCGGGGCGAAAGCGCCCACCGTCGCCGACAATGGCACCGTGGCGTCGAGAACACCGCCCAGGAGGCAAGGTGCGCAGAGTCCGTCATCGTCCAGTACTTCGCCACAAGCTGCGCAGATTTCCATAAACAAAGGTCTCCATATTGTAGTTAGGGAAGCAGTGTCAGGAGTTGCAGAAAAGGCAAACTTTTTCCAGGAGGCGCCTGGGACACTCAGGGCGGAGGTGGGATTGCGTCGCCGGGTGGGCAGATTTAAGTGGAGAACCGGCGGGGAGGGGGCTGCCCGCCGGTTTGAAGGAGAAGTACTAGTGTTTGCTTCCTGATGAGGTGTGGTTACGCTGCATGGCCCAGGCACCGGCGGCGCAGATCAGGAGGAGCACGAGGCTCAGCCCGACATGCGGCGACGGGGAGTCGGCCAGAACTGCGAGAACCGGACTCATGGAGGAGGAAAGCATCGTTACTTTAGAGAACGGGAATGGCGGAGGAAATCGATCAGGGTGGCGAACTCATCCGCCGATGCCCGCCACATTTTCGGGTCAGTCATCGGTGCTCGACCGGGATGCTGAGGCCACGCAACGAAATGGATGGGCTGGCCGTCGGGGCGGGTCCGGGTCCAGATGGAGAAGTTGTAGCGGGATTGGGTCCAGGCCGTGAAGGGAACGCAGTGGTCGGGTTGGCTCCAGTCAATTCTCGGGAGGACATCTGGAGCGAAACCGGAATCACCTTTTCTCAATATGGTGCTGAGGCCCAGCATGATCACGAAGACCGGACGGAGGTCGTTGAGAATTAGGGATGGCACCCAGAGAAGATACTCCCGCTGGAGTTGCGCATTAGCAGCCTGGCCAGACCTTGTGGTGCCGAGATTGAGATGCCCGATCAGAGTATCGGCGTGGTAGTCGTCCAGGGAAGATGAGGCACTTGCGCAAATGACTCTGCGACCGAGATCG
This sequence comes from Bryobacterales bacterium, assembly GCA_947467185.1. Lineage (GTDB taxonomy): Bacteria > Acidobacteriota > Terriglobia > Bryobacterales > Bryobacteraceae > BOG-234. The sequence continues at coordinate 1,104 of CANIHR010000379.1, read as the reverse complement.
CGAACGTTACCCCAGTAATTACGGGTGTCGCGACAATAGATTCCGGGGTGGGGACGCCCTACGGTGGGGGCGTCGTAAGGCTCGATCTTTGCGCCGATGGAGTCATCGACGGGCGGGGAGTTTCCCGGCGAGGGGCCGAGGAAAACGACGTAAGGGTTTATGGAAGTTGGCATCCCGAATGGCCAGGGATCTGCCGGCGGTGGTTCGGAACGTCGGCGCGGTACGGTTCCTGTGAGCGAAGCGTACTGGGCGGCTGCGACCCGCTCGGCGGGGTCGTCACTCCAAAGATCCATGTCGTCAGCGTACCTGACGCGCGGAAGTCAAAGCCTGGCTTCGCATTGGGAGTGTATTATCAGGGCGGAGATTGACCATGTCGGAGAGTATGGAGGTCGAACGCAATCTGGCGGAGCGGTTGAAGGCCGGGGCGATTGCCAATTGGGACCGTGATCTGGCGATGGCCAGGGAGTGGTTTCCCGTGGAAGAGGAAGTGGCTATCGCGGGCGTGCGTGAACCAGCGTGTCATGATGTAGGGTTCGCACCATGAGTTCCGTCACAGGCAGCGGCCGCGGCGTTTTGCCGTATCAGGCTCTCGAAAAAATGGTCGCCTCCGGGGCGATCCGGGCTCGGAATCCGATTCTTCCGGAGCAGATCCAGCCTTCGTCGATTGATCTCCGGCTGGGGCATGAGGCGTATCGCGTTCGGGCCAGTTTTCTGGCGGCGGGGTCGGCTACCGTTACCAGCAAGCTGGAACAGTACCGGATGCATACCGTTGATTTGACTCGTCCGGCGGTGCTGGAAAAGGGCTGCGTTTACATCGTTCCTTTGCAGGAAGAACTGTCGCTGCCGGCGGAGATTTCGGGGAAAGCGAATCCGAAGAGTTCGACCGGGCGGCTGGACATCTTTACTCGTCTGATTACGGACGAGGGGCGGCAGTTTGAGATTGTGCCTTCGGGGTACAAGGGTCGGCTGTATGCCGAAGTGGTGCCGCGCACGTTTTCAGTGGTTGTCCGGCAGGGCGAGCGACTTTCGCAGCTTCGGCTGTTTCAGGGCGAATATCAGCCCTCGGATCAGCTGCTGCGGAATCTGGAGAGCGTGGAAGCTCTG
>CANIHR010000378.1 GCA_947467185.1 Bryobacterales bacterium | reverse complement strand
TCCTTCTTCCCTCGTTCCAGCTCCGTCTTGTCGTTGGCGCGGATGATCCGTTCTCCTTCCACGCGCATCGTGTTACCGCCGTCGCCAATCACCGTTACGGACCCGTTGACGTTGTCCACATCCAGCGTAGTCGCGCCCGCTGCGAACGTATACTTCACGGGTTCTTTGACTTCTTCTTTGAAGTCCCAGGCGGCGGCCGGAAGCGCCACCAGCGCAGCCGTTATCACCCCAGGCACAAGCCATCCAAGTCGTCTTGTCATCATCGTTTTCTCCTACCGAAATTCAATCAGTTGTTGTGCTGCGCGGCCGGCCCGTTCGCGGACCGTGTCGTCCAGGTTCGGCCTCTTCGCGAACTGCTGTAGTGCGCCCAGGGCCTGCCGGTCCCGGGCGTCCACCAGATACCCGATCAGCGCCGCCTGCACGGTGGGCGACTCCTGCCGGGCCAAACTTTGCTCCATCGACTGCCGGACCTGCGGCTGTCCGGCGGCCCGGCTCAGTGCGTCGATTGCCGCGAGGCGCACATTCACGCTGGTGTCGGAGTTGACCGCCTGAATCAGCGCGGCAATCACTTCCGGCTCCACTCTGGGCATTCGCGTCGAATAGTCAACGCCCCGCAGGCGTTCGGAAGCGGACTGCTCGCGCAGCAGCGCCAGCGCGACCATCTCCTTCGTGCTTGCCACTTCTTCCCGCAGGGCCGCCACTTCATTCTTCGCACCGCGTTGCCACTGCGCACCCACTACCAGACCAACCACCAGGCAAGCCACCGCCACTGCGAACTGCCAGACCGGCTGCTGCGGCCAAAGCGCCGCCCATGTCCATCGGAGGCCAGGCTTCTCCGCCACAACGCCGCCGAGAGATTCCAGCGTTGCCTCCCACCGAACCTGCAAGGCCCGGCTCGGCTCGGGTGCGGGCATGTCGGTCAGACGATCCCACATTGCCGTTAGCTGCGTCATCTCGTGGGCGCATTCCGCGCATTCGGAAAGATGCTGCCGGAGTTTCGCCTGATCGCCGGGTTCCAGTTCCCCGGTCCACGACGCTGCGATTCGTTCCTTTGCCCAGCCGCACATCACGATGCCTTCTCCCGTTGCAGATCCGCGTAAATGGAACTCATTTCCTTCATAGCCCGGAATACCCGTACTTTTACTGTGCCCGTCTCCGCGCCTACAATCTGCCCAATCTGTTCGTAACTCAGACCCTGAAAGCGACTCAGTACAATGAGTTCCCGTTTGTCTTCCGGCAGTTCCCGCATGGCCCGGTGCAGCAGCGCCAGATCCTGCTGCTTCGCGTAAGTCTCAAACGGATCTGGTCGGGAGCTTTCCACTTTTTCCATCTCCGAACTCTCCGTCGGCAATTCCCAACGATGCTTTTTCACCTGATCCGACAGCGCATTGCGTGCGATCCGGTACATCCAGGCGTCGAAGCTATCCCCGGCCGTATAGGTGTGCCGGTAGCGGATCATCCGCACAAATACGTCGTGAGTCAGGTCTTCCGAAGCCGTCTGTTTTCCGGTCAGCCGGAAAAAGAACCGGAACAGACTCTTGTGCCGGCGCTGGTACAGTTCGCTCATGTCGCTGAGATTGCCACGCGCGACGGCCGTCATTAATTCCTGATCTGATGGCTTCACCGGCGTGTTCCAATCATGTAAACCTGAGCTCTTCCGAAAGGTTACAAAAAAAACGAGGTACGCTACCGAACATACCCCGCCCCCGCTTCGTTAACCTAAAGGAACATCATGAGTCTGGCAATTTCTGTTCGCGGCCTCCACAAGAGTTATGGCGATTTTGAGGCCGTCCGGGGCATCGATTTTGAGGTCGAGACAGGGGAGGTCTTTGGTCTGCTTGGCCCCAACGGGGCGGGGAAGACCACTACCGTTGAGATTCTCGAAGGCATTCGCCAGCGGACTTCCGGCGATGTCCGCGTCCTCGACTACGACCCTGACCGCCAGAAAAAACAGCTGAAAGATCGCATCGGGGTCTGTCTGCAGTCGACGAATCTGCCCGACAAGATTAAGGTGCACGAAGCGCTGGAACTTTTCGGCGCCCTTTACAGCCGCATGGCCGACCCCAACATGCTGCTGAAGCGCCTGCAGTTAGAGGACAAGCGGAACGCGAATTACTCCACCTTGTCCGGTGGTCAGAAGCAGCGGCTCGCCATCGCGCTCGGCTTGATTAACGATCCCGCCCTCCTCTTCCTCGATGAGCCGACGACTGGCCTGGATCCGCAGGTTCGGCTGGAGATCCACGCGCTGGTGGAAGAACTCCGCGCCGAAAAGCGCACGATCCTGATGACCACGCACTACATCGAGGAGGCGGAACGGCTCTGCGACCGGGTCGCCATCGTCGATTCCGGGAAAGTGATTGCCATCGGTTCACCCGCACAACTGAAGGAGCGCAGCGCGGGAAAATCCACCATTTCCATCGCCTGCGATCGACCGCTGGACCCCGCCACGATGCCTGAGTGGCCTGAGGCTATCAGTTCGAAGCTGACGGAGGAGAATAAGCGCCTGACGGTCGCCTCTGCCATGCCCGCCCGAACCCTCGTCGAGATCATCAAGTGGGTCGACGCGCAGTCGCTGGGTCTGGAGGATGTGCAACTCAGCCGCCCCACCCTCGAAGACGTCTTCATCGAACTGACAGGAAAGAAGCTGCGGGATTAACAGCATGAAAACCTACCTGACTCTCATCCGCATGGACATCCGGCTGGCCTTCCGCCAGAAGGTGGTGATTTTCTTCAACTACCTGATGCCGCTTGTGTTCTTCTTCGTGTTCGCGCAGTCATTCCACGCTGATCAGGGCGGTGCGATCCTTCAGGTTGTCACCATGGTGACAGTGATCGGTATCCTGGGCAATGGTCTGTTTGGCGCCGGGATGCGCGCCGCGCAGGAGCGGGAAAACAACATCCTGCGCCGCTATAAAGTGGCGCCGATTTCGCCCTTGCCGCTGCTGGTCGCCAGCACCGTGACCGGCCTGGTCGTCTATATGCCCTACATCGTGCTGATGCTGGCCCTGTCGCATTACCGCTACGGCATGGCGTGGCCCGACAACCTCGGCACCATCCTTGTGTTCATCATGCTGGGAGTGACCGCCATCCGCTCGCTCGGGCTGATCATCGCCTCGGTCGTCAATTCCATGCAGGAGAGCGGCATCCTCGTCCAGATCGTTTATATGGCGATGCTGTTTCTGAGCGGCACCACCTTTCCGACGTCGATGTTCCCTGACTGGTTGCTCACTGTCACCCAGTTCATTCCGGCCACGTGGCTGGTGAGCGGGCTGCAGGGAATCATCCTCCGCCAGGAGACGCTGGTCCAGAACTGGCAGGCGGTGGGGGCCTTGATTCTGACGACCGCGACTGGCCTGTTCCTCTGCGTGAAGCTTTTCCGCTGGGAGAAGGAAGAGAAGGTTCGCCCCTCTTCCAAACTTTGGGTTCTCGCCGTTCTCATGCCGTTCGTGCTCCTCGGCACCTGGCAGACGCACGCGAAAGACAACGTTCGCAAGACCAAGATTCTGGAGCGGCAACTGGATCGTTCCCGCACCACGCTCATCCGCAACGCACGTATCTTCGTCGGCAACGGCAAAATTATCGAGAACGGCGCGGTGCTGGTGAAGGACGGGAAGATCGCCGAGGTCTATGACGGCAACATCCCTGACCCCAAGGACCTCAACGCCAGCACCACCGAAGCGGCGGGTAAGACGGTTCTGCCGGGCCTGATCGATACTCATGTTCACCTCGGCGTGCCCGGTGGCATGCTGGACGACTGGAAGGACTATGACGTCAATAAGGCGATGCAGCGCGAGCTCGGCTCGTACCTTTACAGCGGCGTCACCGCGGTCCGCAGTCTGGGCGATTCGCTGGACGCAACGCTCAAAGTTCGCGAAATCGCTAACAGCGGCGAAAAACTGGGTGCCGAGTTTTTCATGGCCGGCCCGCTGTTTACGACGCCTGGCGGTCATGGGACTGAGTATTTCCGCGCAATGCCCGAGAACATGCGGCAGCAGGCGGAAGCCCAGTTCCTGCGGATGCCAAAGACCGCCGAAGAAGCAACTAAAGCGGTTGAGGGCCTGAAAGTGGCGGGCGTTGATGCCATCAAAGCGGTGATGGAAGCTGGTGTTGGCGGCGCGCTCTACAACCGTCTCGACCCGGCGATTCTGGTTGCGATTGGTAACGCCGCACGGGCGAATAAGCTACCATTCGCGGTCCATACCGGAGACGTGCGAGATATCGAAGACGCGATCAAGGCCGGCGCGACGACCATCGAACACGGATCGTTCCATGAACGTATTCCCGATGCTGTGTTCGCCGCGATGGCGAAGGCCGGTATCGCCTACGATCCGACGTTGTACGTTGGTGCCGCGATTCCCCAGTTTGCTGCCGGGAAGCTGGATCTGCTGACTCGTTCGCTGGTGCAGCAGGTGGCTCCGCCGAAGATGCTGGCCGCCACGCGCCGCATGATGGAATCACCCGAGACGCTGAAGATGCGCAAGGCTATGGGGGACTACCCGATCGACATGAACATCGCGAAGGACAACCTGCGGCGAGCCTGGCAGGCGGGCGTGCCGCTGGTGACGGGCAGTGACGCTGGCAATATGCTGGTCTTCCACGGGCCGACGATTCAGTACGAACTACAGCTGTGGCTGGAAGCGGGTGTCCCCATGGATGTGGCGCTGCAGGCCGCGACTCTGAACGGTGCCAAAGTTCTAAAGGCCGACAAGCGGTTCGGCTCGATTGAGAAGGGTAAGGAAGCCACGATGCTGGTGGTCGACGGCAATCCCCTGCAGGACGTGAAGGCGGTAGAGGCGGTCTCGTTCGTGATGTTTAAGGGCGAACGGGTGAATCGGGCGGAGTTGCTGAAGCAGGAGTAGGGGGGCGGTTTCGCTAAGTTCGGAAAACCGGGTCGCCCAGAACTTCAAACCTTGGCTGAATGCCCAGTCCCGGTT
>CANIHR010000377.1 GCA_947467185.1 Bryobacterales bacterium | reverse complement strand
TCTGGCCCACCGAGTCATACACCACATCCACGCCCTTGCCGCCCGTCAGCTTCTTCACTTCCTCGGCGAAATCCTGCCGGGTGTAGACAATCGTTTCGTCCGCTCCCGCCGCTTTCGCGATCGCAGCCTTTTCGTCGGTTCCGACTGTCCCGATTACCGTAGCGCCGCGCATCTTCGCCATCTGCACCAGCAACCGCCCCGCGCCGCCCGCCGCCGCATGAATCAGGCACTTGTCGCCCTCTTTCAGGGGGAACGACGAATGTGACAGGTAATGCGCCGTCATGCCCTGCAGCATCGCGGCCGCGCCCGTCTCAAAGCTCACGGCGTCCGGTAGTTTCACCAGCGCCGACACTGGCACCACCGCGTACTGCGTGTACGAGCCCCGGAACATGCCCCACGCCACCCGGTCACCTACCGCAACGTCCGTCACACCCGGTCCAACGGCCTCTACCGTCCCGGAGCCTTCGTTGCCCGGCGTGAACGGCGCCTCGGCCTTATACAGCCCAATCCGGAAGTACACGTCGATGAAGTTCACACCGGCGGCGGCAACGCGCACCAGCGCCTGGTTCGGTCCGGGGGAGGGAATCGGAGCCTCCACCAACTGCATCTGGTCGGGTCCGCCCGGGGTAGTAATCTGGATAATTTTCATGAGCTTACGTGGTTAACCTTTAAGTGAATACGCGGCGCACTGCCCGTCTGGCATGCACCGTCGCAGCATACAGCATCAGATACAAAATCGCGAACGGAAATGCGGCCAGCCGCCCCAGCACCCGCAGTGTGCCGCCGCCTTCCATCCCCATCCGCACGAGAGCGAACTCCCGCAAAATCCCCGCGTTTTCCCGGTGCAGCCAGAAGTAGTCGCCGTTCTCATTGACGATAAATACCTTGGCCGGAATTCGGTACGCGAACAGCCACTTCCACCACAGCATGATGGGTTCCGCCGAGCAGATGATCCCCACAAACGCATAATCGCGCTTGCTGAGGTCCGCCACCAGTGTCTTCCGAAGTTCCGGAGTACCGTAATCGCCCACCCGGATGACCTGGCCGCCTTCGGGAAAACCGGTCGGCAGGCCGCCGTAACAGGTCGCCAGATCCATCACGTAGTCGCCAGCCCACGAATCCGTCAGTCCGGGCAGTACTCCCTCGGCTATTGACCGCGACCCGCTCTCTACGAACAGAATCCGCGACCCCTGCGGCTCCCGACCACTCAGAACATACTTCATCTAGTTCTTCTTCAGCTCCGCCGTCAGCTTCTTTAGCTCAGCTTTCGCCGTATCCAGCGTCGGATCCAGGTCTACTGCCGCCTGCAACTCGGGAACCGCAGCCGCAGGCTTTCCAGACTTTACCAGCAAGGACGCCAGGTGCATCCGAGCCGCGGCCTCACCTGGTTGATTGCCCTCTATCGGATGCGCCAGATACTTCTTCAGCCAATCAATCGCCTGCTCGGTTTGCTCGCCGCGTTCCACTGCTGCTTCACCAAGTGCAAACCACGCCGCCAGATTATCCGGATCAACCTCTTCGGCCTGAGTCGCCACGGCAACCGCTTTGTCCCAGCACCCGCACATCGTGTAAGCACGCGCCAACAGCGCCCACGCCTCGCCCCGCACCGGGTCCGAATGCACCGCCTGACAGGCCCAGCGTTCCGCCCGCGCCTGATCGGTCTTCGTCCGCATGTAGTGCATGGCAAGTGCCGAAATCGTATCGAACAGCAGAGGATTCTCGCCCACCGACTGCTTGTAGAACGTTTCGGCTTTATCCAGTTCCTTTAACTCCGCCGCCAGCCGACCCTGGTAATAGCGCCCCAGATCCGGCACTGCGGTCGCCAGTTGTTCGCCAATCTGCTGCGCCTTCGCCTTGTCGCCCCCCACCAGAGGAGGCGCGGCGTAGAAATACATCATCAGACCCCACTGCGCTTCGGTGTTTTTCGCGTCCAGCGCCGCCGCCGCATCCAGTTCCTGTTTGGCGCGCCGGACATAGCCCAGCTTCTTCAGAAAGCCGGCTTTCTCCGCCAAACGGCCCGAAACAGCCGCTACCTGCACGTGGTATGCCGCATTGTTGGGTTCCGCCGCCAGCGCCGCTTCAGCCAGCGTCATGGCCTCATCCAGTTTGCCCAGCGCCGCCTTGGTTTTCGACAGCAGCCACTGGTCGCGTGCCGTCTGGGGCATCGTCAGCGCTTTTTCGGCACGCAGAAAGTGCCCGGTATCCACCAGTTCCGGAGCCGTCAGCCGTGAGATCGCACCCGGTGCCAGGTCCGGCACCCGGCATTCGGCAAACAGAGGCCAGGCCGTCAGGCAAATGAGGGATATGCGGATCAGAGCCACAGCTACTAACTTAACGCAATCCCGCCCTTCCCGCGCTCACGCTACCATTGAAACAGCCATGCGCCGCCTGTCCTTCCTCGCCGTCCTCTTCACCGCCACCCTCGCCATCGCCGCCGATATCCCAACAGGCGAAAGCATCATGGAGAGAGCAGCGGAGAAAACGGGTTCCAAAGCCGCGCTCGCCAAAGCGAAGAGCGTCATCATGACCGGTACCGTTTCGGTGGAAGGCCGCAACATTAGTGGACCGGTCTCGGTCTCGCAGCAGGAAGGCAAAACCTACACCGCGATCGAATTCCCCGGCGTCGGCAAAGTGGAAGAGGGTTACGACGGCAACGTCGCCTGGGAGATGAACGCCATCCAGGGTGCCCGCATCAAGACCGGTGAGGAAAAGGGTGCCGCCGTTCGTTCCGGCAAGGTCAACCTCGTTGCCTCCTGGCGCGAGGAATACAAAAGCGCATTGAACCTGGGCGAAGCCACCGTGGAAGGCAAGTCCACCTGGAAAGTGGAACTGATCCCCAACGACGGGCGTCCTGAAACGATCTATTTCGACAAGGAATCCGGCCTGCCCATTCGTGTCTCACAGACCCTCATCTCACCGCTTGGGGATATCAGCGTTGACATGATCCTGACGGACTACCGCGAAGTGGATGGCATTCAGACCCCGTTCCTGATGAAGCAGCAGGCAGCCGGCCAGGTCATGGCCATGCGCTTCTCAAAGATCTCCTACACCGAGAAGATCCCCGCCGAACGTTTCGAATTGCCCGCCGCGGTGAAAGCGCTCGTCGCCGCGCAGAAGAAGTAGCGCCTAAAGCGCCGCTTTCACCTTCTCCAGCAACTCAATCGCCGACGCAATATCCCGCAGCCGTTCCGCCGCGTTCTCCGCTTCGCGCTCAATCGCCAGAGGCCCCTTGTATCCAATCTGTTTGAGTTTCCGCAGATACCTCTCGATACCCACTGAACCAGTCCCCAACGCCCGTTCCGTTCCCAGTGCGCCCGGCACTCCGGCCGGTGGCCAGTCGCCGTCCTTGCAGTGCACCGACAACAGGTGCTGTCCCAGCACGCCCAGCGCTTCAATCGGATCGCCCGTGCCGTACAGAATCATGTTGGCCGGGTCGAAGTTGATACCTACGTTTTCCCGATTCACATCGATCAGGAATGAGCGCAGCGCCTCTGCATTTTCCTGGCCCGTCTCCAGAGCAAACGTCTGCTTGTTCTTCGCCGCATGGTCGGCAATCCGCCGCACCATTTCCCGCACCGCAATGTAGTCATCAGCTGACGAATCTTCCGGCAAACACCCGACGTGAAGCCCAAGCCCATGGCAGCCAATCTCGCGTGCAAAGTCGCTGATAGCCAGTGTCCGAGCCTCGCGCTCCGCACGGAACCTCGCCGGGATGAACCCGACCGTGTCCTCCACCGTGGGGATATCGGCATAGCCCTCGCCGTTGAACCCGCCAAAGACCGTGTAGACCGTGAAGCTGGCCGCCGCCAGCGCCGCCTTCCACGCCGCCGCACAACTCAGGTCCAGGTCGCCCGGAATCCCCAACTGGCCGCATCGCAGACCCAGAGTTTTCAGTTCCGCCAGCGTCTCGCCGGGGTCGCGCCCAGCCCAGAACATCACGCCGGTTTCGAAATTCGCAAGAGGTGCTTCTAATGGCATAAGATCTCTTCTCCCTGTCGCTTCCGCGACTCCAGTATCTGCTGCATCACCCGCACCGAAGCGGCCGATTGCGTCGGCGGACAGAAGTCCGGCTGCTGCCCCTTCGTCACGCATTCAGTAAAGTACTTCAATTCCTCGGCGAAAGCATCGGTCCCCGGCAGCGCCACGTCGCTCGCTTCGCCATCGGCTCCGTAGCGCTTCACTACCTCGCCACCAAACGGCCATTCGTACGTGGCCGCTTCCGACACCACGGTAAACTCCATCGAAAACGGATACGACTTCGGGTGGTGCCAACCGCCCGTGATCACCACGGGGCCTATCCCCGGGTACTTTAGCTCCGCATGAATCCAGTCCACGCCCGAAGCCATGTCTTCATATCCGGACGCACGCACCGAGGCCGGCACGCCCCACAGCGAAATGCAGTAATCGACATCGTGGATGAGCAGATCGAACACGCCCCCGCCGCTCTTCGCCGGGTCCGCCAGCCACTTGCTCCACGCCGGAGCGGAGCACCGCCGCCGGAAGAACGCCGACCGAATCCCCCCACTCACCGCCAGTTGCTCCCGCAGCGCCAAATACGAGGGAACAAACCGCAGCACCTGGCCCGCCATCAGGATCTTCCCGGCCGCCGCAGCCTGCGCCACCAAAGCGTCCGCTTCCGCCGGATCCAGGGCGATCGGCTTCTCCACTAAGACATGCTTACCAGCCGAGAGCGCCGCTCGCGCGACCGAAGCGTGCAAATCAGTCGGCAGGCAAATATCCACGGCCTCCACATTCGGGTCAGCCAGTACTTCATCTACCGTCCGGTACTTCGCCGCCCCGCTGAAATCGAGCTTCTCGCCCTGATTCCCCAGGTTACCTTCAATCCCCACCAGGTCGCCCGAAAGCTTGCGCTCATCGGAACTCATCACCGCTGCGAGTCGCGCACCCGGAACTTGCGTCCAGGCCTTCGCATGCGTGGCACCCATGAAACCTAAGCCGAGCAGCGCTACGTTC
>CANIHR010000376.1 GCA_947467185.1 Bryobacterales bacterium | reverse complement strand
GCTTCCTGGTGCCGCGCATCATCCTGATACGCCTCGCCCAGGTTGTACCGAAGTTCCTCCACGGTTTTCCGAACAGCCACGTCGCTGTTCTCATCCGGCTTCTCGATGTACCCCAGCGCCACCATCTGTTCCAGCGCCTCTCGCGACGCAATCGGATCCAGCAGCGTATCCCGGGAGTGCCGCCCGTCATTGCCCGGCACCTCATCCCAGCTTGGAATCGACTTCACTTCCACCGGCCCGTCAAACGCCGACGTCAGCGTCCGCCCGTCCATGTCCTGGCCCACCGGCAGCCCATACAGGGTCAGCAGGGTCGGCGCAATATCCAGCACGCTCGCGCCGAACAGCAGTTCGTCTTTTTTGATGCCGGGCCCGCTCACCACAAAGATCCCCAGCTCGGAATGCTCAATCGCCGGACCCGCCGGAATATCGGGAATATGCCGCGGCCGCAGGTGATCGGCGTGGAAGCCATGGTCCGACATCAGCATCACCGTCACATCCGGCCCCGCCTTCTGCAGCAGCGTGCCCAGCATCTGGTCGTGGAACTGATATGCCATGTTCACCACGCGATGGTACATGTCGAAGTCATCCTCGGAAAGCCAGTCCTGGCGGGGAGGATGGTACTTCATGAAGCCATGGCTGAAATGGTCAATGGCGTCGTAATAGACCGTGAAGAAGTCCCACGGCTGATTCTCGATCAGCCACGTCGCCGCCGAATGCACCGTCACACACTCGCAGAGAATCTTCATCAGGCTGGCGAGGCGGACGTCTTTATCCTGATCGATCTCCGCATAGCGCGGGATGAACGGAGCCACCATCTGCGGATCCACTTCATCGGGATGAAAGCGCAGCTCCGCCAGCGTCTCCATCAGTTCCGCCGGATAGACCGACCCCGGCAAAGGCGGCCACACCTCCATCATGCTGCCCGACTTGTCCCGGATCGGTCCCGTAGCGCGGTGAAAATGATCCGACACCATAACCCCGTTCAAAGGCTCGGCCGGATGACTCGGCCACCAGCCAATCACCGTGCTCCGCAGGTCGTTCTGATTGAAGATATTCCAGACCGTCTTGCAGGTCCGGGAAAGGTTGGAAACCGGCTGAATCCCGAGCCCATCGGGAGTCGGTTCGGAGAAGCCATGAATGCCGTGCTTAAAGGGCCGTTTCCCCGTCGCAATCGACGTCCACAGCATAGGCGAAAGGGGCGGGTGCAGCGTTGCCAGCCGCGCCATCGCCCCATTTTCCACCAGCCGCTTCGTATGCGGCATTTTCCCACTGTCAATCAGCGGCTGAATGACCTTCCAGTCCGCTGCATCCCACCCCACCAACAGCACCCGCCGCTTACCCAAACCCATGGTTTTAGTTAAACACGAATGCGTAGTCGGGCTGTCGTCTAACCCTTGCGGGTACGGCGCGCGGAACGAACTCCGGCGATCATCGCAACATCAGTCCCCGGCAGCAGAAATGCCGAGGGTTCTGGCACGGTCGGCGCTGTGTAATCGGTCACCGTCGACCGCCTCCGCCCAGTCCTTCATCACCGTGGTGTCGCCATTGATCGTCACCCCGGCAACGCCCGCTACCGGCCGGGGTTCGCCCGGCTGATGGCCTTCGTCACTGCCTTCCGCACGGCAATCGCGGCCTCCGCTGGTCTCCTGCTTTTCACTAGCCTTCCCCATGCGTAAGCGCATTCAGGTGATGCTGACCGGCGGCGACGCAGCCCCCCGCCACCGTTAGGGCCGATCCGCACAGCGGCTGCGGAGGAGCGTGTGGAATCCATCCGCTGCTTTGAGAAACTCCAGCGCGGCAGCAAGGCGTCGAAGATCTCACCGCTGTTCCCCGACCCGGTTCACCCGGCTCCTGGATACCCACCACCAGCGATAAGTCGCGGCAGGCCGCCGCCTCGGCCTACGCGTCTTCCGCGTGCCTCCACTTCGCACGCACCCGCCCGTTCCTCAGCAAGATCGTCTGGGCACGCCCGGGCATTCCCGCCGACGTCGTGTTCGGGGACGTCCACCGCTGGCACCAGCACAACCCAAACTACCCCCCCGAGCGCGCCATCGGGCTCGCAGTTAGCCAGATCCGTGCCGGCCTCACCGCACAGGTTCCCCAACTCGTAACCATCTGCCGCCTGCTGGCGGTTCTCCTCTTCGTGTGCGCTCAGGCAATCCCTTTCGGCTTCGTCGGCTGGGCCGCCTATCGCGACATCAGGGTTCGAGCCTGACATCACGCTGTCCTGGTCCGGCCGCCGAGCGCAGCATCACCAAAGCCGCATACAGCACCACTACAATCACCAGCCACCGCAGCGCGGTCAGCGGTAGCTCCTTCACCACAAATGCTGCCAACGGCACTCCCGCCAGTCCCCCCAGTGTCAGCCCCAAAGCCACCGACGCAATGTACGCCCCGCTTCGGACAAAGCGCGCACTCGCCACCGGCATCAGGAACGCGCCCGACCCCATCATGATCGGAAACGCCGCCGCAGGGTTCATGCCCAGCAGACTCACCATCGTCATGCACGGCGCGTAGAATCCAATGCCCAGGGTACTGATCGCGCCGAAAAGAAAATTGCCCGCGACTCCCGCCGCCAGACGCCAGCCCTGCAGTTCCACGCCCGACCCGCCCTGCGGAAACAGCTCCAGTTGCCGCATCAGCATCGCGATCACCGCCACCAGCAGCGCGCAGCCCACGCCGTATTGAACCTTCCGCCGGGGCAGCCCCGCCACCAGTCCTGCGCCAAACCATCCGCCCGCCGTCGCGGCACCGATCAGCAATACAAGCGTGACCGGATCCACCTGAATGGCGGCGATATAGATGAACGCCTGCAGCATAACCGGCAGCGTGTGGCCTACGTTCAGAGTCCCCGGAATCAGTTCGTCCGGCACCATCCGCCGGAATTTAAAGACAGCGGTGGACGGCGCAAACGACCCGATACCCAGCGTGTCGAAAAAGTTGGTGACGAACCCGGTCACCAGCGACTCCGCGGAAGGCCTGGGGCGCTTCTTCCGCAAATCGTCCAGCCAAACGGCGACATAGAACAGGCTGGCGGCAGCCAATGCAATGAGAATCGCGGACCTGGAGTTCATAGTCTGGAAAATCAAAGTACCACGTCGGCAGGACGTATGCTTCCCGCCTTCGGGCATCCCCCCCGAAAGTACTGCTTTCCGCCCCCCCTTCATACCGTTGTTGCATACCCCTTCCGAACCGTAGTCTGGGTGCAGGAGGACATATGTTTCGTCTGCATCATGCTTTAGCTGCGTTGGCCCTGTTGGGTTTCGCGCCCGGGGCCCTGTTCGCGGGAACCGTCCTGTATCAGGGCACCTTTATCTCAGACAGTGAGTTTGCGCAGTTTGAATTCGAGTTAGCGACGGAGAGCGATCTCTCGATTCGAAGCTGGGGGTACGCCGGAGGCATCGTACCCACCAGCCCCTCCTCCACCACCATCAGCAGCGGAGGCTTCGCCACCAACTTACTGCTTTTCGATAACGTCGGAGACCTGATCCGCAGTGACAACGGCGGCGTGTGCAAGACCACCGGCGAGGACCCCGTCACCGGCAACTGCAGCGACGGTCTGATCGAAGCCACGCTGGTCGCCGGGCGCTACACGCTCGTGCTCGCAGAGTGGAACAACACGAGCGTCGATGGCACCTTGTCCGGCTGGCTCACCCAGGTCGACAGCCCAGGCTTCACCTGCGCCCAGTTTGGCCTGTCGGGTAACTTCTGCGATCTGACCACGGCCCTCGGCGACACCCGTACCGGCGACTGGGCCGTATCTTTCAGCGGCGACGGTCTGCTCACCGACACTCCGGAACCTTCCACAGCCCTGATGGTCATTCTCCCTGCCCTCGGGCTCGGCCTGGTCAGCAGGCGTCGAAAAAGATAAACACCCCAAAAAGGAACAATCCGATGAAAAAGATCTTTCTGAATCTGATCCCGGTAGGGCTGTGCCTCGTCGCTGGCCTGAGTGCCCAGACTCTCATGCCTTCCCAGGACGCGTACTTTGTCCCCGGAAGCGCCACAAATTTCGGTGGTGCCTCGTTCATCACCGTAGGCAGTTCTGGCAGCCAGGGTCTGGTGCAGTTCGACCTCTCCGCCCTGCCGCCTGGAGTAACGGCAGGCAAAGTGGAACGCGCGGTACTCACGCTGTTCGTGAGCAAAATCAATGCCCCGGGGACGGTCAATATCAGCATCGCGAACGGTGCGTGGACCGAGTCCGGTGTCAACGGCACTACGTCGTTTCCCGCAGCAGGCGCAGCCGTAGCCTCCGGCGTAGCAGTCTCTTCGTCGTCCTTTGTCACGGTGGATGCCACGTCCGCTGTGCAGGCGTGGATCACCTCCCCAGGCAGCAACAACGGCTTTTTGATTTCAGCCAACCCAGGTGCCGGCGTGCAGTTTGAATCCAAGGAAAGCACCGGCACCGGCCACTCGGCCGTGCTCTCCATCGTCCTCTCCAACACCGGGCCGCAGGGCCCTGCCGGACCCCAGGGGTTAACCGGACCACAGGGACCCGCCGGAGCACAGGGAATACCGGGAGCTACCGGTGCCACCGGGCCTCAGGGACCCTCCGGAGGCGGTTCCACTGCCGTCTACACCATGTCCCGTGACTGGCATTCCTACGTGGCGGCCGGAACGTGGGAACTGGCCTGGCTGACGTTACCCCCAGGCTCGTACCTGGTAAACGCCATTGGCTACATGGGGGGCATCGCGGCGTCGATAGACTGCCGTCTGGCCTGGCCTGGCGGCGGCACCAACTGGTTGGGGGGCATGTTCTCCGGCGTGCAGACTTTTAACCTGGTTACCTCGCAGCAGGGCGCCTTGCCGATTACGTCCGCCATTACCCTCACAGAGACACAACTGGTTCAGTTGCAGTGCCGCTTCTCCAACTCTCAATACAATTACCCAATCACGTATGCCGGCATGACGGCGGTGCCTGTGGGTTCAGTCGTCACCCAGCAGTAGGTTCGAACACAGTGGTTCGTACAGAATAG
>CANIHR010000375.1 GCA_947467185.1 Bryobacterales bacterium | reverse complement strand
TCCTGCCCGGACTAGCCGACCTCTTGAAGGCGGCATCGCAGCGTACGCAAATCATAGTCAGTACCCATTCCGACATCCTCGTTGATGCCATGTCGGACATTCCGGAGTCCGTAGTCGTCTGTTCGAAACAGGATGGGCAAACTGTCATGGAACGTCTGAATTCTGCCGATCTGACCGAGTGGCTCGAAAAATACCGCCTCGGAGAACTCTGGACTAGGGGGCAAATCGGGGGAACCCGCTGGTGAGCGCGTACATCTACATCGAAGGCGGCGACCCGAATTCAGACCCGATCAGGTGCCGTAAGGCATTTCGCAAATTATTGGAAAGTGCGGGTCTCAAGGGAAGGATGCCGCGTTTGGTCCCCTGCGGCCCTCGAAACGCAGCCTTCGATGCTTTCAAAACCGCCCACGCCAATCGCAAGTCGGGCGACTTCATAGCAATGCTGGTCGACAGTGAAGACCCCGCAGACGACCACGAACAACCCTGGACCCACCTCAAGAAACGCGATAACTGGGATCGTCCCGGCGGGGCAGAAGATGACCAGGTACTCCTCATGACGACGTGCATGGAAACCTGGATCGTCGCAGACCGCGAAGCTCTAAAACGCCACTATGGCCATAAGCTACAGGAAAACGCACTCCCTTCGCTCAATGCCCTCGAAACACGACATCGACATGAACTCCATGCCAACCTGGAGCACGCGACCCGAAACTGCTCGAACGCTTACCGCAAAGGCAAACGCTCCTTCGAAGTCCTCGAAACCCTGAGTGCCGCCACACTATCCCAATTACCCAGCTTCGCCCGCCTCATACGGGTCCTGAAGAGCCGCCTCTAAAAGCCGGTCACCGCCGAACAAAATAAATCGCGCATTCATTCCAAACAACTTAATCTCCAAAACCGACCTTCCCTCGGCGTTCCTGTATTTCCGCCCTGCCAGAATCCAGGTGAGGAAAACCATGCTATTCTCCCGACACATTCCCGCACACACCGATCAGCACAACCTCGCCCTCGGCGTTCGCCCAGCCACTGCAACCCGGAACTCCAAAACCGTCCCTGCACGCCCTGAAATCGATCTCCGGCAGGGTGAAAACCGCACACAAAATTTTTTTTACCAAACGAACCCAGCGATCTTGATGAAAACAAACAATGTCCGGGCATCAGAACCACTCCAAACACCCCCCTTTTTGAACCCATTTCCCCCTGTTTTCCCCCCGTTTTTGTCCCGTTTCCCCCCCCGAACGAACCCAGTCTGCGCCACCCCGGCGTCCGGCCACCCACCGCCCTCTATCCATCCATAAACATTTCTAATCGAAACACCTGCTTGCATTACCCAAAAGATGCGGTACACTGGAATTTCTGATAATGCTCCACAGCTTCACAGGCCGACTGATCGCCACCGTATCTGTAGTAGTCATTACGGTAGTAGTATCTCTCCCCGTCTGAGGCTCCGGGCAACCCAAAAAGTTCCGAGGCCATCAGCGGGGAGCAGTCCCCAGCCGGATGGCCTTTTTTCATTTCCAGCATCGAACCAATCCAATCGCAACCAGTCAACAGGCAACCCACGTAAGTAACAGGAGTCCAGAACCAAATGCAGGCAACCGATAACCATCCGCACATCCGCCGCGCCGAAACCGGCAAGCTCATGACAGGAGCCGAAATGCTCCTCGAATGCCTCGCCCGCGAAGGCGTCGAATGCTTCTTCGGCTACCCCGGCGGCGTCACCATCCCCTTCTACGACGCCCTCTACTCCCACCACATCCGCCACGTCCTCGTGCGCCACGAAGAAAACGCCGTGTTCGCCGCCGAAGGCTGGGCCCGCGCCACCGGTAAGGTCGGCGTCTGCTGCGCCACCTCCGGCCCAGGTGCCACCAATCTCCTCACCGGTCTCGTCGACGCTCTGATGGATTCCATCCCGCTCGTCGCCATCACCGGCCAGGTTCACTCCAAGCTCATCGGCTCCGACGCCTTCCAGGAAGCCGACACCTTCGGCATCACCCGCCCGGCCACCAAGCACAACTTTATGGTGAAGTCGATCGCCGAACTTCCCCAGATCGTCCACGAAGCCTTCTTCCTCGCCGCCTCCGGCCGTCCCGGTCCGGTGCTCGTTGACATCCCGAAGGACGTCTTCCAGGCCCGCGGTCACTACACTCCGGTCGATACCATCCACCTCCCGGGTTACAAGCTCTTCACTGAAGGTCACGCCGGCCAGATCCGCCGCGCCGCCCAGCTCGTGCTCGAAGCAGAACGTCCGCTCGTGTACGCCGGCGGTGGTGTGGTCCTCGGCAATGCTTCCGCCGAACTCACCGAATTCACAGAACTGGCCGACTCCCCTGCCGTCTGCACCCTGATGGCCCTCGGCGCACTTCCCGCCAACCATCCGAACTACATCAGCATGCCTGGCATGCACGGTTCCTATGCCGCCAACATGGCGATGACCGACTGCGACCTTCTGATTGCCCTCGGCACCCGTTTTGACGACCGCGTCACCGGCGTTCTCTCTTCCTTCGCCCGCCACGCCCGCGTCATCCATGTGGATATCGATCCGGCCGAAGTCGGCAAGAACCGCAACCCCGACATCCCCATCGTGGGCGACGTCAAGCGCGTCCTCGGCAAGATGATCAAGGTGATGCAGGAGATCAAGGCGGAAAACAAGCCCGAACTCGGCGAAAAGAAGACCGAAGCCCGCAAGAAGTGGTGGAACACGGTCCGCGCCTGGAAGGCCGAACGCCCGTTCGATCGCATCCATTCCGACACCGAAATCCGTCCGCAGCACCTGATGGACGCCATCGACAAGCTCTCCGGCGGCCAGGCCATTGTCACCTCGGACGTCGGTCAGCACCAGATGTGGGCCGCGCAGCTCATCGGCTTCAACGAACCCCGCCTCTGGATCAACTCCGGCGGCCTCGGAGCCATGGGTTTCGGCCTCCCCTCCGCCATGGGCGCCCAGATGGCCCGTCCCGACAAGCTCGTTTTCGCCATCTGCGGCGACGGCGGCTTCCAGATGGCCATTCCCGAACTCGCCACCATCGTGTCGCAGGGCCTGCCCGTCAAAATCATCATCATGAACAACGGCTACCTCGGCATGGTTCGCCAGTGGCAGACCCTGTTCTACAACAACCGCCTCAGCTCGGTGGTTCTGGAAGGCTTCCCGGACGCCGAAAAGCTGGCCTCCGCTTATGGTTTCCAGGGCCGCACCATCGACAAGCCCTGGCAGCTGATGGACGCCCTGAAGGAAGCGATCGACTACCCCGGTCCCTACCTTCTGAACGTCAAGGTCACCCCCGATGAGAATGTCTACCCGATGGTTCCCGCCGGCGGCGCGATCTTCGACATGGTGTTCGCTCCGGAAACTCCCGCGGCCGTGCCCGCCTAAACGCGACTGAAGAAATCGAGATAACGAAAATGCTGCAAACCATCTCCATCCTGCTCGAGAACAAGCCCGGCGCCCTCCTGCGCGTCACCGGCGTTCTCTCCGCTCGTGGCTACAACATCGAAACGCTCACGGTCGCGAAAACTCTCGACCCCGAGCTCTCCCGGATGACCATCACGGTCGACGTGGAAGATCGCCTTCGCACCCAGGTCGTCAAGCAGATGAACAAGCTCGTCAACGTCCTCCAGGCGAGCGACCTCACCGACGCCCCGGCTGTCATCCGCGAAATGGTCCTCGTCCGCGTCCGCTGCCCGCAGGACACCCGGACCTCCGTTCTGAAGGAAGCCGAAATCTTCCACTCCCGCATCGTCGATTCTTCCGTGGAAGGCTTCGCCATCGAAGCCACGGGCGATCCCGAAAAGCTCGACGAATTCATCGAAGTCATGCGTTCCTACGGCGAGATTGAAGTCTCTCGCTCCGGCAGCGTCGGCATGTCGCTCGAAACCCGTAAGCTCCGCCTCCAGCCGCCTGTTCCGGCGGCCGTGCCGAGCGGCCCCGTTCCCGCTATTTAGTCACCTTCATTTCCTAAGGAAACAGCTTTCCCAATGATTAAACGCTACTACGAAAAAGACTCGAACATTGCCCCCCTGCAGGGGAAGAAGATTGCCATCATCGGCTACGGCAGCCAGGGCCACGCCCACGCGCTCAACCTTCGCGACTCCGGCCTCGATGTTGTGGTCGGCCTCCCCGCCGCCAGCAAGAGCCGCGCGAAAGCCGAAGCCGCCGGCCTCGTCGTCATGACTCCCGCCGAAGCCACGAAGGCCTCCGACTTCATCATGATTCTCGTCCCGGATCACATCCAGGGCCCCATGTACGAAGCCGAAATCGCTCCGAACCTGACCCCCGGCAAGACCCTGATGTTTGCCCACGGTTTCAGCATCCACTTCGGCGCCATCAAGGCTCCCGAAGGCGTTGACGTCTCCATGGTTGCCCCCAAGGCCCCCGGTCACCGTGTCCGCGAAGTCTTCACCGAAGGTTCCGGCGTTCCCGCCCTCGTTGCGGTCGCCCAGGATGCCTCCGGCCACGCTCTCGAAAACGCTCTCGCCTACGCGACTGGCATCGGCAGCATGCGCGCCGGTGTTCTCGAAACCTCCTTCCGTGAAGAAACCGAAAGCGATCTCTTCGGCGAACAGGCCGTTCTCTGCGGTGGCGCCGCCGAACTCATCCAGGCTGGCTTCCAGACCCTCGTGGATGCCGGTTACGCTCCCGAAATCGCCTACTTCGAATGCCTGCACGAACTCAAGCTCATCGTTGACCTCATTTATGAGGGTGGCCTGAACTACATGCGCTTCTCCGTTTCCGATACCGCCGAATATGGCGATTACACCCGTGGCCCCCGCGTCATCAACGATGCGACCCGCGCGGAAATGAAGAAGATCCTCTCCGAAATCCAGTCTGGCGAATTCGCCCGCACCTGGATCGCGGAAAACAAGGCCGGCCGCGGCAACTTCCTGCACATGCGCGATTCGCAGCGCGGTCAGCTGATCGAAACCGTCGGTGCCGAACTCCGCTCCATGATGACGTTCCTCAAGCGTAAGAAAGAAGAAGGCGTACCTCAGGA
>CANIHR010000374.1 GCA_947467185.1 Bryobacterales bacterium | reverse complement strand
GAACTGGACTTCGGGGGGCGGATCCGGATGGTGCGGGTGAATGCCATCGACACGCCGTTTTGCTATCGGGACATTGTGGACGTGGTGGAGCAGGCGGGGGACAAGCTCGACCGGATCATGCTGCCGAAGGCGCATTGTGCGGCGGATGTGGGTTTTGCGGACCGGTTGTTGTCGCAGATCGAGATGCACCGGGGTTACTCGCACAGGATTCGGCTGGAAGTGCAGATTGAATCGGCGGCAGGGTTTCTGAATGCGCAGGCGATTGCGGCGGCTTCGGACCGGGTGGCGGCGATTATCTTCGGGCCGGGGGATTTTGCAGCCAGTATGCGAATGCCTTCGGCCGCGATTGGCGAGCCGGATGAATATGATGCGATCTATGGGAGCCACCGGTGGCACGCCGTGATGCAGCAGATTGTGGCTGCCGGGCGGGCGGCGGGGATTGCGTGCATTGATGGTCCGTTTGCCGGGTTTCAGGATGAGGCGGGGTTTGAGAAGTCGTGCCGGGTGGCTCGGGCGCTGGGATTTGACGGGAAGCAGTGCATTCATCCGAAGCAACTGGCGGTTTGCAACCGGGAATTTTCACCGACGGCTGCGGAAATTGAGCAGGCCGAACGAGTGGTAGCGGCATGCGAGGGCAAAGGCGCCGGAACGCTGGATGGCCGGATGGTGGATGTGGCGAATCTGCGGATGTCGCGCTGGATTGTGGAGCAGGCCCGGGCGATTCGGACGCGGGGCTAAACCCGTTCCAAAATGAGAGCGATTCCCTGCCCCACGCCGATGCACATGGTGCAGAGGGCGTAGCGGCCTCCGGTGCGGTGCAACTGCCGGACGGCGGTGGCTACGAGGCGCGCGCCGCTGGCTCCGAGAGGGTGGCCGAGGGCGATGGCTCCGCCGTTCGGGTTGACGTGGGGCGCGGCATCCGGGAGGCCAAGCTGGCGGAGGACGCCCAGGGCCTGGGCTGCGAAGGCTTCGTTGAGTTCAATTACGTCCATCTGGCCAAGAGTGGGGCCTGTTCGGGTGAGAAGTTTCTGCACGGCAGGCACGGGGCCGAGGCCCATGACTCGGGGAGCGACTCCGGCGGTTGTGGCTCCCACGATGCGGGCTTTGGGTGTGAGCCCGTGGCGGTGGGCGGCGGCTTCCGAGGCGATCAGGAGGGCTGCGGCACCGTCATTGATGCCCGAGGCGTTGCCGGCGGTGATACTGCCGGTGGGTTTCACGACTGGTTTGAGGGCTGCCAGGCCTTCGAGCGTAACGTCGGGGCGCGGGTGTTCATCCTTCGTGAAATCAGGCCGCATGGGGATCGCCACGGGGCAGATTTCGTCGGCGATCAGGTCGCTGGCGGCTGCTGCGCGATGCTGGCTGCGGCAGGCGAACGCGTCCTGATCTTCCCGGGAGATGCCCAGGTCGACGGCGACATTTTCGGCGGTTTCGGCCATGGAGTCGACACCGAAGGTGGTTTTGAAGGCGGGGTTGATGAAGCGCCAGCCGAGGGTGGTGTCTTCGAGCTTCTGGGAGCGGGCCCAGGGCGCATCCGGTTTGGAGAGAACGAACGGGGCGCGGGACATGCTCTCGACGCCCCCGGCGATGGCGAGGTCGATTTCACCGGCGACGATGGCGCGGGCGGCGATGGCGGCGGCGTCGAGACTGGAGCCGCAGAGCCGATTGATGGTTGCACCGGGGACTTCGACGGGGAGTCCGGCAAGGAGGAGGGCCATGCGGGCCACATTGCGGTTGTCCTCACCCGCCTGATTGGCGCAGCCGAAGAGGACATCGTCGACGGCGGCGGGGTCAAGAGAGGGGTTGCGGGCGAGGAGGGCACGGAGCGGGATGGCGGCCAGATCGTCCGGGCGGACGGTGGCGAGGGAACCGCCGTAACGGCCGAAGGGAGTCCGAATCGAGTCGCAGAGGAAAGCCTGTGGCATGAAACTGATGATAAGCGTGCGCGAGCTTTATATAATTGTTCCCGGCTTGCAGGTTATCAAGATTGGTCGAGGAGTGTTCATGCGCAAGAGGTATTTACTAACAGTGGCGGTGGGTCTGGGAGCCCTTGCTGCCCCGATGGTGGCACAAGGCCCTCCAGGTGGGCGAGGTGGTGGGCGGGCAGGCGGCTTTCCGCAGTATACGCGGCAGCTGGCGCCTCCGGATGTGATCGCGAAGGGGAAGACGTTGTACGACGACAAGTGCTCGGAGTGCCACGCGGTTGACCTGCGCGGGACCCTGGATAAGCACGGGCCAAACCTGTTGCGCTCGACGGAGACGCTCAGCGACAAGCAGGGTGAACTGGTGGGCGCGAGCCTGGCGAAACATACGCCTCCGTTGACTTTGCCACAGGCCGAGACTTTCGCGGTTTCCGAGTATATCCACAGCGTGCAGGCCAAGATGGGCGGCCAGGGGAGCCCTCCCGGACGGAATCCGGTGGGACTGAGCTATGACGTTCTGATTGGCAACGCGACCGATGGCGCGGCGAAGTTCACAAAGCTTTGCTCGAGCTGCCATTCGGTGACGGGCGATCTGAAGGGGATCGGCGCGAAGTATGCGGACGACCCGAAGGCGCTGCAGGGAGCGTGGGTGTTTGGCAGAACGAGTGGCGGCGGCTTCGGTCGTGGCGGCGGTCTTGCCGGTCAGCCGGCAACCGTAACGCTGGCGAACGGGACTAAATTTGAAGGGAAGCTGGTCCGCAAAGACGACTTTCTGATTATTCTGACGCTGGCCGATGGGACGAGGAAGTCGTTCACTCGCACGTATACCAACGATCCGATCGGCACTCCGAAAGTGGAAGTGAAGGACCCGCAGGAAGCCCACAAGAAGATGCTGCTGGTGCTGGACGATCCGAAGAACCAGAACATGTACGACATTACCGCCTATCTGGCGACGATCAAGTAGAGAAACGAGAGAGCGAAATGAAGAAAATAACTTTCATCACAACTCTGCTGGCGATGCCGGTGATGCTGCTGGCGCAGGGTGGCGGACTGGATCCGGCGGATCTGCTGAAGCCGCTATCGGACCAGTGGACGAGCTATTCAGGTGACATGACGAGCAAGCGGTACAGCCTTCTGAAGCAGGTGAATACGCAGACCGTCAAGAATCTGAGTCTGCGCTGGATGGCGAGCAATATTACGACAGGTTGCGGCCCGAATGGTACTGGACAGGGCAGTGCGGCTCCGACAGCCGGTGGCGGTGGCCGCGGCGGGGGCGGACGAGGTGGCGCCCCAGCGCCGGCAGCAGGTAAGATCGTCGTCGGAGGCTTTGGCACGGGCGAAGTAAATAACTGCGGCCCGGTGCGCTTTGGTGGCGGCATCCTGTTCGTGGATGGCATCCTCTACGGCGCAGGAATCAACGATGTGTACGCCATTGACGCCCGCGACGGCTCGGTGATCTGGCACTACTACTGGAAGTTCCGCGGCGGCACCTCCACGGGTACCCGCGGACCCAGCATGTGGCACAACTACATCTTCTTCGAACTCCACGACGACTGGGTTGTTTGCCTGGATGCAAGAACGGGTCGGGAAGTCTGGAAGAAGGAAATCGCCCCGTTTGAACAGCAGTACTTTTCCACGAATGTGCCGCTGGTGCTGGGCAACCACGTGATCGTGGGAACCGGCAACGACACCGATGAACCCGCCTATCTGAAGGCACTCGACCCGGAAACCGGTGAGGAGCAGTGGCGGTTGTATTCCACAGCGCAGAAGCCGGGTGATCCGGGTCTGGAAACGTGGGCAAATCTGGAAGCCGCGAAGCATGGTGGCGGGACATCGTGGATTCCGGGCGCGTATGATCCGGATACTCACCTGTACTACTTCGGCACGGGCAATCCAACTCCCTCTTACATGACGGGTAACCGTGGTGAAGGTGACAATCTTTATACGTCGTGCCTGCTGGCCGTGAACGTGGATACGGGCAAGATTGTCTGGTATTTCTCGGCATCGCCGCATGATACGCACGACTGGGATGCGACGGAAACGCCGATCATTGCGGATCTGCCGTTTGGTGGCCGGACCCGCAAGCTGATTATGCAGGCGACCCGCAACGGCTACTTCTTCGTGCTGGACCGCGTAACGGGTGAACACCTGCTGACAAGCAAGCTGGGGCTGGTGAACAACTACGCATCGGCGATCAGCCCGGATTCTCCGCTGAACCTGAACAAGCGTGGGGAACCGCAACGCAACCCGATGAAGGATGCGGTGATTGCGGGCGCCCTGGTGAACGACGACGTGCTGAACTATCCGCCGCCGACGTTCTCGCCGGATACCGGCCTGTTCTACACACATGAAACCAACTCGCTGCGCATCACTTATCTGCTGGAACCGGACCCGCGCGGGTCGATGGGGCTGGGCGGTATCGCGAGTGGTGGCAGCATGTCTTACGGGACGTTCCTCGACGCGATCGACTACAAGACCGGTAAGGTGAAGTGGCGCCACGAACTGACGAATGGCAGCGTGGGCCTGACATCGACTGCCGGTGGCGTGATCTTTATGTCCAACGGCGGCGGGATTGAAGCGATCCGGGCCACGGATGGTATGCCGCTGTGGCATTCGGAAATCGGGCAACTGTCGAGCCCGCCGGAGACGTTCCTGCTGGATGGTAAGCAGCATGTTCTGGCGACGGGTTCGGCCGGGTTGTATATGTTCGTTTTGAACTAGACAGCACTGGACGCACCGGGTAAAGGAATCCCGGCTGGTATCTGGCGTGTACCGGGTATCAGCCGGGATTTTTTTTGTTGTTTGAGGATAGCTACATAATGTGGCTACACTAAAGCTATGGAAGTCGGAATCCGGGAAGCGAAGAATAATCTCTCAAAGCTGGTGGCGTCGGTCAGCCAGGGAGAGAAGGTTTACCTGACTATCCGTGGACAACGTGTGGCGGAGATTGTCCCGACAACCACGAAGGGTGCATGGCGTCGGGCCTATGGGTCGCTGCAGGGCAAAGTGACGCTGTATCCTGGATGGGACTCTCCCGCCGACGACCGCCGTATCGAGCAAATGTTCGAGGCACTGGAGCGCGAAACGGGGG
>CANIHR010000373.1 GCA_947467185.1 Bryobacterales bacterium | reverse complement strand
TCACGGGAAGACGGATCCACGGACACATCACCCACCACCACCGCGGCATCTTCCCCATCCACTGCCTGAACCGCGCGCTTCGCCGCTGTGATTTTTGACCGTCGGATCACCGACCGCAGCCTGGCCAGTAACTCCCGCGTGGAAAAGGTCTTCGGCAGATAATCGTCCGCGCCGATTTCCAGACCCACAATGCGGTCTGCCTCATCGCCCAGCCCGGTAAGCATCAGCACCGGTACATCGCTCTTCGCGCGCAACTGCCGCAGCACCTCGAAGCCATCCATCTTCGGCAGCATCACGTCCAGAATCACCGCGTCGAACTCACTGGCCGCAGCCGCCTGCAGACCATCGGGACCTGTATGTACCGTGGTCACGGAATAGCCGAGTGCTTCCAGATACTCGCGTATCAGGCGGCAGAGCTTCAAATCGTCGTCTACAAGAAGCAGTCGGGTTCCGAGAGCGTGCGTCATTCCATTTCATTAAACCGAACTTCCAGGTACGAAATCCGGGTTTTACCGTAGCTTTACACTTTTGTCCGCAGCGGCAACCGAGCCTTTACTTACGGGGCGTCTACTGGCTACATGGCACGACACACATCCATCATTCTGCTGACGCTGGCAACGGGGAGCTTGCTGCTGGCGCAAAACGATCCAGGACCCGGCCGCGGCCCGCAGGGTCCCACTCCGGCCCGGCCTCTGCCCGGCCTCAACGCGAACGAACTCGCCTGGTTTAACAAAGGCGTGGAGGTTTTCCGGGAAGTTGACTCGGTCTCCGGCACCGAACCGGGTGCCGCCGGTTCCGGTTTGGGGCCACGCTTCAACGGCAACAGTTGCAGCCAGTGCCACATCCACCCCACGCTCGGTGGGAGCAGCCCCCGCGTGAACCCGCAGGTTGCGTTGGCCACGCAGTTCGGCGCCACGAACCGTATCCCGGATTTCATTCAGCAGAACGGTCCTGTTCGCGTGGTTCGCTTCATCCGTAACACCGACGGCACCCCCGATGGCGGCGTGCACGACCTTTTCACCATCACCGGGCGCGCCGACGCTGCGGGCTGCAACATACAGCAGCCCGACTTCGCCACCGAAGTTCGCCGCAATAACGCGATCTTCCGTATCCCCACGCCTGTCTTCGGCGGAGGTCTGCTGGAAGCGATTCCGGAATCGACGATCCTCGCCAACATGGCGGCAAACTCGGCAACAAAGGTGCTACTCGGCATCCGGGGCAGGGAAAACCGCAACGGCAATGACGGCACCATCACGCGCTTTGGCTGGAAAGCTCAGAACAAGTCGTTGCTGCTCTTCGCGGGTGAAGCCTACAACGTCGAGCAGGGCGTGACCAACGAGATCTTCCCCAACGAACGCGATGAAACGCCGGGCTGTACCTTCAATGCCACCGCGGAAGATCGCACCCACCTTGACCAGAGCCGCGCCCTCGACAGCATCAGCGACATCACCGGCCTGATGCACTTCATGAAGTTCGTGGCCCCGCCACCCCAGACGAATACGCAGGACCCTTCCGTGCAGCGCGGTGGCCAGGTCTTCACCCAGCTCGGCTGCGGAATGTGCCACACCCCCACTTTGCAGACAGGTCGCAACACGGTGGCGGCGCTGGACAGAAAGCCGGTCACGCTCTACTCCGATTTGCTCCTCCACAACATGGGGGATGGTCTGGCGGATGGCATCAACCAGGGTAATGCTCGCGGTGCCGACTGGCGGACCGCACCCCTCTGGGGCCTCGGGGCACGCCTCTTCTTCCTTCACGATGGCCGCACGCAGGATCTTGCCGAAGCCATCCGTGCTCACGCCGGGCGCGGTTCGGAAGCCAACACAGTCGTGAACAACTACAATAGTGCCGCCGCGCAGTCCAAACAGGACCTGCTGAACTTCCTCCGATCCCTGTAGGCTGCCGTAACAAGCAAAAAGGGCACTCGGCATTGCCGGGTGCCCTTTTTCTATTTCTATTCAGCTTTGCTACCGAAGTTCGACGGTTGGTTCGCCGGAAGGCTGGTTATGGAAGGGAAGCCGGTCCGCTCCGTTGTCTTCCACCCTCTCGCGATAGTGGTAAACATCGGCGCACAGCAGGTCGTTGACGTCCTTCTGCGCCAGATACGCAATCGGAGCATCTTCCGGCAGTCGCAGCACAACCTGCGCCAGTCCGGCCAGTGTCAGGCCTTCCACCGGATTTTGCCTCTGACGAAGCAGGGTTCCCCGGTTTTCCACCAGAACGTACGCGCTGTCGATCTCCGCAGCATCCGAAGGAGACACAAACTGTGAAACCATCGGCACACGGGGTGCGAGGAAAATCGCCTGACACGGATAGAGCGTGCCGCCGGCCAGCATCTTACGGCAGATCGGATCCATGCCCAGGGCATGCACCGCCGGATTCGCGGGCACCCGCCAGCCGATTCTCTCCGCAATGGCGTTCAAATCATCCCATGCCGGTTCAGGCACCGTACGCGGCGCAATCGCGATCCGCGTTTCCACTTCCCGCAGCAGGGCTTCGGTGCCAAGCGGAGTATCACCGCAAATCACAATGCCGTGGTTCGCCAGAATGAAGACCTGAATTTCCGGCTGCGCCTTCACCGCCGTGCGAATGGCTGATGCCAGCGGCAAACCGGACGGCAGATACGGAATCCACTTCCAGACGAGGCCCTGGAGTCTCTCCCGCAGGTGAGCTTCGCCATCCGAACGCACCGCCCAGGCGATCGCGTTCACGGAATGGACATGCAGAACCACACGATGCGGAATCACCGCATGCATGGCGGTCTCAACAGAGGTTCCCAGGGTTTTGCCGGCCACGATGGCGGTCTGCCCCGCGGGATCGGTGTTGGTTTCCACCCGGCGAATCGTCTCCGTCAAACTGACGGGGACCAGTATCTCCTCGCGGTTGGCGTGCGCCAGCCACTTGCCGGAAGCCTTAATCCACAGGACGTCGTCCAGTTTGATAGACGTGTTCCCTGTGGCTGCCTGCACCAGCATGGGGTCCGCCCCAATGCGACCGGAAACCGCCAGTAAGCTATCGATCTCGGATGCCGTACCTATCGACAAAAAATCACCTTTCCCACGGAATACCATTTCATCCGATTCCGGCAGATTATTCAAGTCTCTCTGCCGATTCGTTTCGCCAGGTGCTTTGCGGGGCAAATGCAATGCTTTGAACAGCTTCTCCGCCAAACACAGGAATCTTAACCATTCTAAGACATCGAACGATGCCGTCAGGTTACCGAAATTTACATTTCTCTTAGGTTTCTTTTGGCGTCCGGCTCCGCCACACCATCCAGCCGACAATCGCCAGCGACAACAGAGCCAGTCCCTGGCCCACCCGGTTCTCAGTCGGAGTGGTGAAGCGCAGCCGGATTGTGTGCTCGCCTGGAGTGGCTGGAAGCAGCATAAAGCCCATCACCGGGTCACGCCGGATCGCCACGTCGCGGCCACCTTCTTCCGCTCGCCACGCAGAGTCCCACGTTTCCTGCAGCAGCACTGACTCGCCAGGTCCGGTTACTGCCCGAACCTCCACAGCATCAAAGCCCTGCCACGTCACCATCACCGGCTGACGCCCAGCCTTCTCTGTCTCCCCGACGAAGCGGCTGAGACGAGCCGTGTCCAGACCTCCATCGGGTTTGCCTGTTGCGTCGAACACACTGGCATCGACTACCCTGCCGATCCCCGGATATGCCCGCGGTATCCGGTAGGCGACGGTGCCGTGGCCATCGTCAAACAGGACCGGCAGACCCTGGAACTTCTCCGGGAACTTGAAGTCTCCTTTATACGAATCGCGCGAATTCTTATCCGGGACAATCACGGCATCCGTGCCGAGTGCCTGCAGCCACAAAACAGCGGGTTCCTGTTTATCGCCCGTCAGAATCTGCCAGAACGCAGTTGGCAGCAACTGATTCAGCATGCCCTGCTGCGACCCGCCATCCGTCTGGGCAACGTTCGCCCAGGCGTTGAACCAGAACCGGACTTCGCCGGACGGCAGAACACGGGCTCCCGGCAGATTCCCCTGAACCCACTTCGCCACCACGCGAGGGTAAGCTGACTCAACCGACTTCGCCGGCGGAAACGGTTGCCACACGTTCTTCAGATACTTCTGTGAGGGGTAAAACGCGAGTACGACCACCCCACCCACGACCCACTTCCACTTCGGGAACCGGCAACCAAACGCCACTGCGGACCCAAAGGCTACGCAGATCGCCATATCGAGTTCCGGAGCCAGGCGAACCGTGTTACCTGCTACCTGGATGCCGAAATAGTTATGGCCGAGGACGTAGAGCGCCAGGATCGTGACCATACCTCCGCAGAACAGGGGCCATTCGCGTTCCCGCTTGCCGTTCCCGATAACGAAACTGACTGCCCCAAACAGCGCCACGACGGCCAAAAAAATCTGCACGGAACGCCGGTCGCCCGGGTCCGCCACCAGACGCAGATTATCAAGCGTGATGCCCAGATATCCTGGCGTCAGCCAGAACGCACACAGGCCATAAGCCAGCGCGGCAATCGCCAGCGCGCGCCCAATCACCCGGATATCCCGCTCACCCACCCAAACTACCCAAACCAGAATCGGAACGAGCATCGCCAGGGCGGTCGCACCGTAGAAGTTATTCGAAACCACCAGCGCGCAGAGCAGGGCAGCGGCCGCCAAAGCCCCGGTACACTTTTCCCGCAGCGCATACCAGATGGCCGCCAGAGCGGCTGGCAGCACGCACAATGCGGAAATGTGCGGTCCTTCGCCGTACTGCATCAGAACGTGTAATCGCTGTGGTGCACCAAACCCGCTGTCCCATCGCAATTGCGAAAGGAACAGGAAACACGGAGATAGCAGTGCCGTGGCCGCCGCCGCAATCCATCCCGCCAGCCGCGACTTCATCCCCTGCGCGGTCAGCCAAAAGACGGACAGGATGCCGAAGATATAGAAAATGCCGGTGTAAAGGTGGTACGCCCGAGCGGTCGAGATGCCACCGACCTTCGCGATCAGCGCGGTGCCGTACCTCAACGCCGGTGGATAAATGTAGTC
>CANIHR010000372.1 GCA_947467185.1 Bryobacterales bacterium | reverse complement strand
TTTCATCCAGACTTCGTGCAGATGGGCCTGATAGGCGGTCGGACGATAGGCCGATTTCAGATCGAACGTCCCGCCCAATGATGTCACCATCTCTTTGAAGGAGTCCATCGCCTGCGCGGCGTCCGGTCGAAGACCATCAATATTGGCAGGCGCTGTCTCCGCGCGTTCCTCGAATTCCAGGGCTTCGGAGTCCGAGATCTCCTCTAACGGTGCTACCTTGCAACCTGCAAACAGCTGGAAGCGGCGGACGGATTTCAGTTGGGCTTCCAGAATCGCCGAAGAAAGTGGGCGGACGGGCGAGACCGGAAGCATTTCCAGGTCATCGGCTGGTTCATTGGCAACGGGACGGGCTGCGGACAAACCCGCGCAGGTGAGCACGAGAAATAAGAGTTGGCTGACAGTCCGGTGCAAAACCACTCAAAGGCTCCTGGTGTGCTTTAGGCCCGCGGAAACGAGGCCAGACCCAACACTATAACAGTCGATATGTACCAGTGGTCCTGCTGGCCGAAATATCTTCCTTACCTGCCTGTATCCGGGCGGCGATGGAGGCGGAAGTCAGCCAAGAGAATCAATGCTTTGCCGCGATTCAGCGGATTCGCCGTGATATCCTGAGCATTCAGTTTGAGACCGGTTTTGCGACTGAGTTCTCGCTGCAACCATATCTTATGAAGCTCACCTGGACCAAGACCGACGAGGCACCGGCGCTCGCGTCGTACGCGCTGCTACCCATCCTGCAAGCGTACTTCAAAGGGACAGGAGTGGACATTGAAACGGCTGACATCTCCCTCGCCGGCCGCATTGTCGCGAACTTCCCGGACCGCCTTCGGGATGACCAGAAGATTCCCGACGAACTGACCCGCCTCGGGCAACTCGCCAAGACCCCGAACGCCAACATCGTTAAGCTGCCCAATATCAGCGCCTCGGTTCCGCAGCTCCGCGAAGCCATTGCCGAACTGCAGGGTAAGGGTTACGACATCCCCGACTATCCCGAATCGCCCTCCACCGACGAAGAACGCGCCATTCAGGTCCGTTATGCAGTCGTTCTCGGCTCGGCTGTGAACCCGGTGCTGCGTGAAGGGAATTCCGATCGGCGTGCTTCCGCATCGGTGAAGTCGTTTGCCCAGAAGCACCCGCATCGGGGCATGAAGCCCTGGCCGACCTCCGGTTCGGTGACGCGTGTCGCTCACATGAGCGCCGGTGACTTCTACGGCAGCGAGAAATCCTTCACTGCGGCAGCCCCCGCTGAGGTCCGCATTGAATTCGTCGATCCCTCCGGCTCAGTGAAAGTGCTGAAAGAAAAGATCCGGCTCCTGCAGGGCGAAGTTCTCGACTGCGCCGCGATGAGCGTGTCCGCGCTGCGTAGTTTTTATGCAGCCCAGATCGCCGCAGCCAAAGCGGACAATGCGCTGTTGTCGCTCCACCTGAAGTGCACCATGATGAAGATCTCCGATCCCGTCATGTTCGGGCACTGTGTCTCGGTGTTCTTCGCCGACGCCCTCGAAAAGCATGCCGCCGCGCTTGAGTCGGTCGGAGCGAATGTCAACAATGGCCTCGCCGACGTTCTCCGCAAGCTCGACCTCCTTCCAGCCGAAAAGAAGGCCGAAATTGAGGCCGACATCGCTGCCTGTTACGCGAAGGGGCCTGGCCTCGCCATGGTGGATTCGCGGGCAGGGAAGACCAACCTGCATGTTCCCAGTGACGTGATCGTGGATGCGTCGATGCCGGTCGTTGTTCGCGATGGCGGCAAAATGTGGGACAAGAACGACGCGCTCCAGGATACGGTCGCGATGATCCCCGACCGGTGCTACGCCACCATTTATCAGGCCGTGATCGACGATTGCAAGCAGAATGGACAGTTCGATCCGGCAACCATGGGCAGCGTCTCCAACGTTGGCCTCATGGCGCAGAAGGCCGAAGAGTACGGTTCGCACGACAAGACTTTCTCCGCTCCCGGCGCAGGAACGATTCGCATCGTGGATGCCGGTGGCAACACGCTGCTCGAGCAGAGAGTGGAGCGCGGTGACATCTTCCGCGCCTGCCAGACCAAGGACGAAGCCATCCGCGATTGGGTGAAGCTGGCTGTGACGCGTGCGAAGGCGTCCGGTACACCGGCTGTGTTCTGGCTGGATCCGCAGCGTGGCCACGATGCGCAGATCATTCTCAAAGTAAACGCGTACCTGCCCGAGCATGACCTTTCGGGACTGGATATCCGGATCATGACGCCGGTGGACGCCATGAAGTTCTCCCTGGAACGGATTCGCCGTGGCCAGGATACGATTTCCGTCACCGGGAACGTCCTCCGTGACTACCTGACCGATCTGTTCCCCATCCTCGAACTCGGTACCAGCGCCCGCATGCTTTCCATCGTGCCGCTGCTTCAGGGCGGCGCCATGCTCGAAACCGGCGCCGGTGGGTCCGCGCCGAAGCACGTGCAGCAGTTTGTGAAGGAGGGCCACCTGCGCTGGGATTCGCTGGGTGAGTACTGTGCTGTTGTGCCCGCGCTGGAACTGATTTCTGCCAAGAGCGGCAACCTGCGCGCCAACCTTCTTTCCAGAACGCTGGATCAGGCTATCGGCCAGTATCTGGAAGACTCGCGCTACCCCTCCGCGAAGGTGAACGAAATCGACAACCGCGGTTCGGCCTACTACCTGGCGATGGCCTGGGCAAAAGCCCTCGCCACTCAGGATGAGGACGTGGATTTCAAGGAGCGCTTTACTCCCGTAGCCGCCGCGCTGGCGGAAGCCGAGGCGACCATTACGCAGGAATTGCTGGGCGCGCAGGGAAGTCCGGTGGATATCGGCGGCTACTATTTCCCCGACGAAGCCAAATGTGCGGCGGCGATGCGGCCCAGCGCGACGCTGAACGCCATCATCGGCACACTCTAGTCAGTTCCTGACCGCGAGCAAAGAAAAAGGCCCTGTCCGAAGACAGGGCCTTTCCATTTTCGTTACTGCAGATCTTGTTAGCGGGCGTTTACTTGCGGGAGCCGGCTTTGGGGTTCTTCAGGCGCGTCTGGCGCGCTTTCGTCTTTTTACGCTTCGGCTTGCTGATGATGAATGTGCCGCTGCCGATGTATTCTGCTGAATAAAGCTTTTCGTCTGCCAAGGTTCTTCGACTCCTGAAGTTTAAAAATATTATTATAGCGCGACGCCCACTTCTAAAGCGAGGTCAGCCGTCGGACGGCTTCCGCGCACAGGCCGGGCGCGTTGGCGGCCACTACGATACCGGAGAGTTTCCCCCGGTGAAAGGCCGCCACATCAGCGTCCTGCACGCTCACCTGCTCCACCTTCATATCCTCGCCGGAAGCCCGAACGTATACCGAAAGTGCCCTGTTTCCATCGCTGAAGACCATGTGAAGCGTCGGTTGGCCGCCGATCCGGCACTCTTTAGCCTTCTCCAGCACGAAACCCACCGGCAGCAGAGCCTGCACGTCATTCCAGCCAACATGATACTGAGCCATCAGGGGCTGCATCGCGGGAACATCCAGCTTCCATCGCCGTGGCTTGTTCTCCACTACTTCCACCCGATGATCACGCGCCGCTGCTTCCAGTAACCTCGGATGCGTGGGCCGGGTCGCCTGCCAGGCCGCGCCGGCACCTGCCGTCAGCATCACCGCGGCTGCTATCTGCAACCACAGGCGTCGCTGACCATCCCGCTCAATCTGCGCACGCACGGCCGACACCACTCCGGAGGCATCCGGAGTCTCGGCCATTACTTCGTGTCGCAGTCGTTCGTCGAAATTCATGGCAATCCCACTCCCGCCTTCTTCTGTTCGCCAGCCGCTTCTTCCGACAGACTCGCCCGCATCGCAGCCCGCGCACGGCTCACCCTCGACATCACCGTGCCAGCCGGAATATCCAGCATCCCGGCGACCTCCTGCCCGGTGAAGCCTTCCACTACCGTCAATAAAAGAACGGATCGCTGCTCTTCCGGCAAGCGACCCAGTGCCTGCATCATTTCGCTGGTGTCGCCGGGTGACGCCTGCCCCACCCGTGCCGCCTCAGCCAGAGGTGCCTCCACCGGACGTGCGCTGCGCCTGCGGCCTTCGCTGTACCAGGTGTTCAGCAGAATCCGGAAAACCCAGGCCTTCGGGTTTGCGTGATTGCGGACAGTATCGACGGACCGCCAGGCGCGCAGCAGCGCATCCTGCACCAGGTCTTCGGCAACTGTGGCGCTGCCCGACAACCGCCTCGCAAAACGCAGCAAAGCAGGGGCGTGGGGAATAATCAGGGCTTCGAATTGGCTCTGTTGATTCCCCACGCGCTCATTATCCCAGTCGAACGCCGTCTACTTCTGCAGTGCCGCGAGTGCCGCCAGAACTTCTTCACTGTGCGGATTCGGCTTCACCTGCGTGTAAACCTTGCGGACCGTGCCCTGCGGGTCGATCAGGAAGGTGTTGCGCGCGGCCATCGCCCCATTGGCGGAGAGCGAGCCGTAGCTGGTGATCATTTCCTTCGAAGGGTCGGCCAGGAGCTTGAACGTCAGGTTTTCCTTGGTGCAGAACTGGACATGCGAATCGACGCTGTCGGCGCTAACGCCCACAATGGCGGCCTTTTTCGCCGTGTACTGGTCCTGATCGCGCTGGAAGTTGTGCGCTTCAATGGTGCAGCCCTGGGTCATATCTTTCGGGTAGAAGTACAGCACAACCCACTGACCCTTAAAATCCTTCAGGCTGACCTTCTTGCCTTCCTGGGACTGGAGGGTGAAGTCGGGAGCCTTGCTGCCTTCGGCCGGCAGTTCAGCGGCCGAGGCCATGCCGGCGGAGGCGGCCAGCGCCAGGGCACCGGCAAAATGGAAGAAAGAGAGTTTTCTCATATCCCTTGTAACGCGCATGACCGCGAGATTCATCCCGGCATTCTGCAACAATTCTTGTCACCCGGCCCGGCAGTATCAGACACTGGTATCAGGTGTCCCGGTTCCCCCGTTTTCTCTCTTCTTTCACCGCTTGTCTGCTGGTTTGCACCTCCGTGTTCGCACAGGGTCCGTCCGAGCCGGCCGCGCCAGAGCCGTCTG
>CANIHR010000371.1 GCA_947467185.1 Bryobacterales bacterium | reverse complement strand
GAGGATTTTGTTGACCAGGCCGTCAAGGCTCTGGACGCGAATCAACCCGCAGTTGCCGAAGTTCTGCTGAGGAAGGCCGTCGCGGCGGACAAAGACGATTTCACCGCTCACTTCCACCTCGCGTTAGCTCTCAGCATGCAGGGCAAGGACGAAGACGGCATCGCGGAGTATCACCGAACTCTGGAACTCAAGCCTGGCCTGTTCGAGGCCGATCTCAACCTGGGTATCCTGTTCCTGCGCAACAAGCGTGGGGGCGAAGCGGTCCCTGTCCTGAAAGAAGCCGCGACCGCCCGACCGCAGGATGTACGGGTTGGAAACTATCTGGCGCAGGCGCTGGCCGAGAGTGGTGACCTGCCGGGTGCCGAACAACAATACCGCTCTGTGCTGCAGGCCGAAGCGGGCAACGCCACGGCGAAGTCTGGGTTGGCGCGAGTCCTGTTTAGTCAGGGAAAGCTGCCGGATGCGGCCGAAGCGTTTCGGGCGACCGGCGACAAAGCAGGGCTGCTGGAAGTGGCGTCCGCTTATGAAAAAGCTTCGCGCGTTACTGAAGCCGTTTCCATCTACCAGCAGTTTCGCGAGGATCCGGCCGTTGCGCGGCGCCTGGGACAGTTACAGATCGACAGTAAAAACGCCGAGGCCGCCATCGCAAGCCTGGAAGATCTGGTGAAAAAAGCCCCGACCACGCAGAATCGACTGGCACTCGCCGACGCTTACCGCCTCGCCGGGCAACCCGCCAAAGTGATGGAGCAGCTACAGAGTGCGGTCGTGTTGGAACCCGGCAGTTTCGCCTTGCGCATGGCGCTGGGTCGGCAACTTCGCGATGACCACAAACTGATGCCCGCAGCGGCGCAGTTCCAGACCGCCACCAAGCTCGATCCGCAGTCCGTGGAGGCCTGGAACGAACTGGCCAGCGTTCTGGTGGTGAGCCAGAACTACACCGAGGGCCTGATCGCCCTTGATCACGTCCGCGCGCTGGGCAAGGAACTACCTGGCAACCATTTCATGCGGGCCATCACGCTCGACCGGCTGAAGATGAAGCCCGACGCGGTTGCCGAGTACAAAGCCTTTCTGGAAACCGACAAGGGCGCGCTGCCCGACCAGGAATTCCAGGCACGCCAGAGAATTCGTATCATCGAACTGGAGTTGAAGAAGAAGTGACCAGCATCCTGATTCTTACCGTGCTCCTGACCCAGGCGGTACCCACGTCCCTCGACCAGATCCGCGCGGACGCGAACCTGGAGCACCGCGCCAAAATCGCTGTCGAGTTCGCCGCCGCAGTCGAAAAAAGCGCAGAAACGGAATACTCGAATGGGGATATGGCGGCGGTGGCGACAAGCCTGAAGAATATGGCGACCGCAATTGAAATTGCAAAGCAGGCGCTGGAGCAGACAGGGAAGACGGCGAATCGGAATCCGGGGCCTTACAAGTCCGCTGAACTGAAGACGCAGGCTATTCTGGCGCGGCTGAACGACCTGGAAAAACGTATGGATTCCGACGAGCGCGCTGTACTCGAAGGTCCGCGCAATCGCGTACAGGAGATTCATGATGCCTGGTTTGACGGCATTATGAGCAAGAAAAAATGACACGCTTCCCTGCCCTCGTACTTTTTCTGGCTTTGGCCGCGCCCCTGTTCGCGCAGAAGGAATTCCTCTCGCCAACGGAGATTGAGATGATTCGTGAGGCGCAGGAACCAAATCTGCGACTGCGGACTTACCTCAACTTTGCGAAGCAGCGGATGGACCAGCTCAACCAGCAGATCGCGAAGGATAAGAAGGGCCGCTCGATCCTCATCCGCGACATCCTGAATGAATACACGCAGATCATCGACGCCATCGATACAGTTTCCGACGACGCGCTGAAGCGAAAGGTCGATATTTCGCAGGGGGCGGACGCGGTTTCGGGATCCGAACGCGGCTTTCTGGGCACGCTGAAGAAGATTCAGGCGAGTAAGGCGGCGGATCTCGACATGTACGAGATCTCGCTGAAGGAAGCCATCGCCATCACCGAGGACAGCATGGGGACGGCTGACCAGGATCTGACGCGCCGCCAGACCACGCTGCTGGAGAAGGCCGAAGATGACAAGGCTAAGGTGAAGGCGATTACGGATCCGAAGATTGTGGCGGAACAGGCGAAGGAAAACGCCAAAGCGGACGCACCGAAGAAAGCCGATGGTTCCACCCGCAAGCCGCCCACGCTGCTGCGTCCCGGTGAGAAGGCTCCTGCCACTAAGCCGTAGCATCAGACCGTAGTAGGATGGCGTGATGGCCGAACGCCAAAGATTCGTCGCTCTGGATGCTTTTCGCGGGGCCACTATGGCCCTGATGGTGCTGGTGAATAACGCCGGCGATGGAAAAAACAGCTATGCCCCACTGGAACATGCGGCCTGGAATGGGTGGACTCCGACCGATGTCGTCTTCCCGTCGTTCCTGTGGATCGCGGGTGTCGCACTAACGCTGGCACTGGACCGTCGGCTGGCCGCGGGTGTGAGCAAGGCCGAACTTTTCATGCAGGCGCTGAAGCGGTCGGCAATTCTGTTCGCGCTCGGTCTGCTGGTGTACGCGGCGCCCCGGTTCGACCTCTCCACGCAACGAATCCTGGGCGTTCTCCAGCGGATCGCAATATGCTACCTGGCGGCGGCCGCCATCAACCTGACTTCGAAGTGGCGGGCGCAGATCGTCTGGTGTGTCGCGCTGCTGGGTGTGTACTGGGCACTGATGGCATTTGTACCGGTGCCGGCCTTTGGCGCGGGACGGCTCGACGTGGAAGGCAACCTGGCGCACTATGTGGACTGGAACGTCCTCGGCGCGCACAATTACCGGGGAACAAAGACGTGGGACCCAGAGGGGATCGTCAGCACCCTGCCCGCGATTGCGACTGCGCTGATGGGGGCATTGTGTGGACGACTGCTGCTGTGGGAGAAGCCGCTCGCCACGCGGCTGACCCGGATGTTCGGCCTTGGCGTGCTGCTGATCATCGCCGGAGAGATCTGCGATATCTGGCTGCCGATCAACAAGAAGCTCTGGACCAGTTCATTCGCGCTGTTTATGGCGGGGCTGGACTTTGTCCTGCTTTCCGGGTTCATCTGGCTGGTGGACGTGCTGGGCGTAAAGAAACCGGTAAAGCCACTGGTGATTATGGGGCTGAACCCGATCGCGATCTATATGGCGTCGGAAGCGCTGTCGGAATTTCTCGACGACCTCGGGTTCCACAAACCGCTGTATGCGGCGGTGTTCGCACCACTGGCGTCGCCGGCCAATGCGTCGTTGCTATGGGCGCTGACCTTCACCGGCCTGATGTTCCTGCTGGCGTGGGTCATGTGGCGGAAAAACTGGGTAATCCGCGCGTGAGAAACACAACCGCACAATTGTGCTATTGTGCCAACATGCGTACGACTCTGGACATATCCGATGAAGCTTACTACATCGCCAGAGCCATAGCCCGTGATCAAAAGCGCAGCCTCGGGAGGGTTGTGGGTGATTTGATCATCCAGTCAACTCAGAGACCAGGTAGCGCTGCGATAGAGATGAGTGACTATGGATTTCCCACCTTTCGGTGTACACGTCCGGTAAGCACCGAAGACGTCAGGGCTCTGGATGACGAAGAGTAAAGTCTACCTGCTGGATGCCAACGTTCTGATAGCGCTGGCCACGCCGGACCATAGTTTGAACGCCCGCGCAGCGGCCTGGTTCCGAAAAGTGAAACACTTCTCAACCTGCCCGATTACCCAGGGCGCATTGATCCGGTTCCATCTGCGGACTGGGATCGACGCGACAGCTCAATCCGCGAACCTACTCCTGAAAGCAGTATGTGCGCTTCCGCAGCATGAGTTTTGGCCGGACGACGCATCTTATTTGAATTTGCCTACCAACGGAATCATAGGGCACAGGCAAGTCACCGACGCATACCTCGTCCTGCTGGCAAATCAGCATGGAGGTTCGCTGGCTACGATGGACGAAGGACTGGCAGCACTACACAAGGAAGCCACACTGATCGACGAACCGTCGTCCGTCCAGTAGGGTTCGGGTGCGCCCTAGGCCTGTTCGGTCGGTGTCGCTTCGATGGCGTGCAGATCCAGATACCGCTGGCGGCAATCCATAATCGCGCGACGGGCTTCGGCGGGGCCTCCCCAGCCAGTCATCGTCGTCACCTTGCCCTCAAGTTCCTTGTAAATCGAGAAGAAGTGCTCGATCTCGCGGCGAACGTGGGGGAAGATCTGATCCATGGTGTGGATCTGGTCGTAACGGGGATTGCGGGTGGGAACTGCCAGAATCTTCTGATCCGATTCAATACCGTCCACCATGTTGAGTACGCCGACGGGGCGCACTTCAATCAGGACGCCCGGGAAGCTGGGCTGCTGGACCAGCACGAGGCAATCGAGGGGATCGTGGTCATCGGCGAGGGTTCCGGGGATGAAGCCATAATCGCCAGGGTAGTGCAGCGGGGAATAGAGCGCACGGTCGAGACGGAAAACACCCAGTTTTCCGTCATATTCATACTTATTGGCCGAGTGCTGGGGAATCTCAACGATGCATCGGACTACTTCCGGAGTCTCGGGGCCGGGATCAAGATCGTAGAGTGCGGGCACGGGTCCAGCGTAGCACGGGCATACACTGTTGAGACAGGCAATGCGCTCCTTCGGACAAACACGCAGTTCGCGACGGCAGGACCACCTGCTGCAGGCACCGGACTCCTTCGTCCGTGCACCGCTGCCAGGCATGGTGGCAGCCACTGCCATCGTCCACGCCTCGCCTGCACTTGGCGCGAAATTCACCCAGTACACCGTGGAATTCGCGTCCGGCGGAACGCTGGCACCGGCTTCGGACCAGCGGTTTATCTACGTCCTGGAGGGTTGTGTTTCCGCTCCGGATTTCGATTTGGAACCCAACGAATACGCCTGGTTCCCGCCGCTTTCCGGTGTCACACTCCGAGCCACAGAGACAGCCCGAGCCGTTGTCATCGAAAAGCCGTACGACGGCACCCAACCAGGCTCCGCCTGTCATGGCAGGGAGTCGGACCTTCCGTCCG
>CANIHR010000370.1 GCA_947467185.1 Bryobacterales bacterium | reverse complement strand
TCGGCTCCGAAGCGATCCGCGACATTTTCAGCGAACTCAGGCCGGTAGATCAGCCCGGTTTGCTTCATGCCGAGGGGCGCGAAAATTGCTTCCTGCATCAACTGGTCGAGAGAGCGTCCCTTCTTCTGTTCGATGATGAACTGGACGATGTTCAGCCCGTCGCCGGAGTAGCTGTATTTGGTGCCGGGATCGTGGTGGAGCTGCAGCTTGTTGCGGGGCTCAAACATGACCAGATTTCCCAGCCCCGAGGTGTGCGAGAGCATCATGCGCGGGGTCACCGTGGGCCAGCGCGGGTCAGCGACGAGTTCCGTGGCCGTTTCGCGAAATGGCTCGTACGCATTGAGCGGCTTGTCGAGTTGCTTCACCACCGGGATATCGAGAGACAGCTCACCACGCTCCACCAACTGCATGGCGTAGACGGCGAAGACGCTCTTGGTGATAGACCCGGCCCAGGTGGTGGTTTCCGGGGTCATGGGCAAGTCGGGCGTCTTGCGGCGCAGGCCGAAACCTTCGCTCCAGACGACTTTGCCTCGCTCAGTGATCAGGATCTGCGCGCCGGTGACGTGTTTGGCGTCGAGGGTCTGCTGCGCGAAAGCTTTGGCTTCGGCGAACGAGATCCGGGAGCCATCCAGACGACGGATTGAATCGGGCTGGGCGGACATGAGGAGAATGGCACTGCTCACGACGAGGCCAGCCGCGAGGATAACTAAGAGGAGTTTCAAGCTACTTCATTTTGGCACCTTTTTTCGGCGTTCCCCAGAAGATGAAGGTTCCCCGATTGGTTGCGGTGACAATATCGAGGGCTCCGTCTCCGTTGAGATCGGCGGCACTGAACTGGGAGCCGACTCCGGAGCGGTTGTGGATGAGTTCGGGGACGAATTCGGCTCCGCCCGGAGCCTTCTTGTTGCGCACGGTGCGGAACCAGTAGAGGACGGGTTCTCCCCAGGGGTCGGCGTCGGTGTGGCTTTCGAGGTGGGAGAAGTGGCGTTTGCCGGTGATGAAATCGGGGATGCCGTCCCCATCCACATCGGCGGCGAGGCCTGCGTGCATTTCGGAGATGGTCACGTTGCCCGCGTTCTTCGTGGAGAAGTCGTCCATGATGATGTGGCGCTCAAACGAGATCCGATTCCCTTCCCGTTTCTGCTCAAACCAGGCGAGGCCGAAACCGTGGGCATTCATGACGCAGACGACGTCGTTGAGACCGTCACCGTTGACGTCATAAACAGCCATTTCGGCACCTCCCGCGCCCTCGGAACGTCCCCAGCGGCCGAAGGCTTCGGGGTGGTACGTCCAGAGTTCCTGGGTACTGCCGGGGGCAGGCTGTTCCCACCAGCCGGCGGCCTGGAGAATGTCGGGGCGGCCATCGCCGTTGATGTCGCCGACACCCATGCTGTGGGCATAGACGACGCTGGCTTCGGAGATACGGTGCTGGGCCCAGGGCTGGGTCGGGTTGGCGGGGTCGTACTTCGCGTAGGAGAGGCCGTTGGCGGTGCCGAAGATGACTTCCGGGCGACCGTCGCCGTCGAGATCGCGGAGGAGGGTGATTTCGGTATTGACGCCGGAGACGACAGGGAACTTGTCCCAGCGGCGGTTCTCGCCTTTGGGGTTTACATAGAGCACGAGGGGGCGGCTTTCCGTGGCGAGGATGTCGGGCCAGCCGTCGCCCGTGAAGTCGTGGGCGTAGGTGACCATGTTGGGCGCGAACTGGGTACCGGGGGCGTAGCTCTGGCCGATGTAGACTTCCTGGCGCTCAGTGAAGGTGGGGCCGAGATAGATGTACGGGCCGGAGACGATGTCCTTGATGCCATCGTGATTGAAGTCAGCGATGGCGGTGCCCCAGGCGTAGTAGAACTCGTCGAGTCGCTGCATGCGGAAGCGGCTGGAGGTCCGTTCGGCGGGGACCTTCTGCGAGTGTAGGTCCTTGAACGAGACATCTTTGAAGTGGACTTCCCCGCCTCCGGAGTACAGCGCGACGGGGCCGAAGCCGACGGTGTCTTCGGTGGAGACCGGGTCGTAATCAACGCCGGTGTTGAGGATGGGGCGGAGGATGTTGGCGT
Organism: Bryobacterales bacterium; assembly: GCA_947467185.1. Lineage (GTDB taxonomy): Bacteria > Acidobacteriota > Terriglobia > Bryobacterales > Bryobacteraceae > BOG-234. The sequence continues at coordinate 2,980 of CANIHR010000370.1, read as the reverse complement.
CGAGCATGAGGCCGATCTGGTTCCATTCGTTCGCTCGGATGCCGGGGGGCGGAGGCGTCAAGGGAGCGAGGGGAACGGGGAGCGACATGGGCTTGCCGCCCTTCCCTGCTCCGCCACGGCCGGGGCCTCGTCCACCGGGGGCTGAGACGCGGATGAAGGGGCCGATGGCGGCGAGCTTCGTGCGGCTGGTTTCTTTGCCCGCCGCGTCAAGCGTGACGGCGTAGCTGTTCTGGTCACCGGTTGCGAGGGAGAGGAAGATACCCTTCATGCCGGTGGGGGTCTTTTGCGCGCGGAGGAGAACGCCGGTGCGGCAGTCGCCGGTGCAGCGGAAGCGGGTGAAGAAGCCCACGTCCTGAAAGGGCTTGTCGCTGATGAGCCAGCCGGTGCCGGTGGCGGTGATTTCGCCGTTCTGCGCGGTCCATTTGGCGTCGCCGAGGGGGTGCCAGCCGGTGAGCGTGGAGCCGGAGAAGGTGGTGTCGGGGCGGAAGTCGGGGACGGGGCCCTGGGCTAAGGCGGCGACTGCGAGGGCGAAAAAGACGAGAGGCTTCATCGGCAGCCAGTATATTCGATGGGGTGGACGCGATAGAATCACTCTGGTTCCGAACTTTCCACCCTTATCAAGAACATGAATATACAGAAACTTCTTTTCGCCTCGCTGCTGACCGCCGCTGCCGCGTTTGCGCAGCCCGCCAGCTTTGGCCCCGATTCGCAGGTTCAGCCGAATGTGCCGAAGGGTACGCTGACGAAGGCGGTGCTGCCTCCGGGCAAGGTTTACCCCGGCGTGCCGCATGATTACCAGGTTTACGTTTCGGCGAAGATCGACCCCGCGAAGCCCGCTCCTTATATGGTGTTTCTGGATGGCAACGGTTATGCGGGCGACGGGATGCGGATTCCGATTGTGCTGGATAATTTGATCGCGAAGGGGGAGTTGCCCCCGATGGCGGCCATTTTTGTGAATCCCGGGGTGCTGGCTCCGGCGAAGCCCGATACGCAACTGGCCCGGTTCAGCCGCGACTGGGAGTATGACGATGTCCGGCCGAACTTCTCGCGGTTTCTGATTGAAGAATTGATCCCCGAAGTTGGGAAAAAGGTAAAGCTTTCGACCAATCCTGACGATGTAGCAATTGGTGGGACGAGCACCGGCGCGGTGGGCGCGTTTATGGCCGCCTGGTATCGCCCGGATGTGTTCCACCGGGTGGTGTACTTTATCGGGACATTTGTCGATATGCGCGGTGCCAATCAGGTGCCGTTCTGGCTGCGTAAAACGGAACCGCGTCCGATCCGGATATTCCTGCAGGATGGTACGGCGGACATTGATTCCTATGCCGGAAACTGGCCGCTGCAGAACCAGTCGATGGATGCGGCGATGAATTTCTCGGGTTACGACCACAAGTTCGCACTTTACCCGGGAGAGGCGCACAGCACGCGGCTGGCGTCCGAGGTGATGCCCGATATTCTGCGGTGGCTGTGGCGCGGGTATCCGGAGCCGATCACGCAGAATGCTCCGGCGCTGGTGCCGATTCCGGTGGGCCGCGGTGGCGGGCGTGGACCCGGACCTGCGACTGGTGCTGGGCCTGGGCGTGGGCCCGGACCTGTGGCTGGACCAGGGCCTGGACGTGGACCGGGTCGTGGACCGAGCTTCCGGCAGCCGGCGTATAACGTGGTGACGCCGGATAAGCAGTGGGAAGCGATCGCGGGCGATTACACGGCTGCGGCAGCGACGGCTGCGAACAAAGACGGCGATGTGTTCTTTGTCGATTCGAAGACGAACCGCCTGTACAAGGTGGGTGCGGACGGTAAGGCTTCCGTGTTTAAGCAGAATGCGGGTGGGGCGAAGGCTCTGCGCGGTGGTCCGGATGGCCGGGTTTATGCGATTCAGGCGGCGGGTCGGCGGATTGTGTCGTGGGGCGCGGATGGTTCGGAGAAGGTGGTGGCCGGGAACGTTGACGGCTTTGATCTGGCGATCACGAGCGCGGGCGACATTTACTACACCGATCCGGTGCATAAGTCGGTGGTGCTGATTACTGCGAAGGGTGCGCGGAAGACCGTGTACTCCGGAGGCGGGATTGAGGCTCCGACGGCACTTGTGCTCACTCCGGATCAGGCGTTTCTGAATGTGGTGGACGCGAAGACGCGCGAGCCGTGGTCGTTCCGGGTAGCTGCTGACGGGAATCTGGAGCATGGCGCTCCGTTCTTCCGGATGGAGACTTCGGAGCAGAACAAGCTGGACACGGCGCTGCAAATTGCGGTGGACAACTCGGGCAACATGTATCGCGGGACGCTGATGGGCATCGAAATGGAGAGCGCGAGCGGCCGGATGGACATGATTCTGAATCCGCCGAAGTACGGGAGCGTGGTGAGCCATGTGGCGTTTGGTGGTGCGGATCGCGACTGGCTGTATGCGGTTGAGGACGGGAAGCTGTACCGGCGGCAGACGAAGCGCAAGGGTTCTGTGGCGTGGGAGCCGGTGAAGCCGCCGCAGCCATCGCTGTAGATCGGCTTTCGTTCGACGCAGTTCGGGCGTTTGCATTGGAATAAAGGTCGGGCTGGAGGCGAATCAGGCTGCTTTGGGCAGTGGATTCGGATGCTTCCAGCCCGATTTTGCGTAGTGGGCGGCTTCCTGGAGGCGGTCTTTCAGGGAGATGTCGGCGAGGAGTTCCGGGGTTGAAAAAACGAAGCCATTGACCTGGATTTTGTCCAGATTGAGGACTGGGGTGGGGATAAGGCCGGACCTTGCCGCACCATTGACCTGGATTTCAGCAGATTCCGGAGCTTTTTCGGACTTCATGAGATCGAGGCGGAGGAGTTGTTCGGCCTTTTCGCGAGCCTCGGCTTCAGTGGCCTTACGGAGGCGCTGCAGTTCGTCGAGTTCGCGCTTGTTTTTGGTGATCATGCGCTCGATGCGGGTCTCATAGAGCGTGAGGTTGGTGAGGGCCTGGTGGTCGCGAATCCAGGTCTGCGCCTGCGCGATGGCGGCGGC
>CANIHR010000369.1 GCA_947467185.1 Bryobacterales bacterium | reverse complement strand
CCAGATCGACACCGGCACCTGGCAGCCGCCCGCCCTGTTCGAGCTCCTCCGTGGCATCGGTCAGGTTCCGGAAGACGACTGGCGCAGGACCTTTAACCTCGGCGTTGGCATGATCTTTGTTGTCCCGCAGGAAAAACTCGCCGCCGCGCATCGTTCACTGAAGCGTCTCGGCGAAAAGCCGTGGGTCATCGGTGAAATCGCCAAACAGCGCCGCGGCAAGGGACGCGTGGAGTACCGCTAGATGCGCCTCGGCATCCTGATTTCCGGCCGGGGCTCGAACTTTGAGGCCATCTCCAACGCCATCAACAAGGGCAAGCTCGAAGCCGAGATCGCCATCGTGATCAGCAACCGCGCCAACGCGGCTGGACTGGAGATCGCCCGTGAACGCGGTATCCCGATTCGTGTCATCCCCTCGCAAGGGGTGGATCGCGAAAAGTACGACAAGATCGTCATCGAGGAATTGAAGACGCACGAAGTGGAACTCGTCTGCCTGGCGGGTTTCATGCGCCTGCTGAGTGCGTCCTTCGTGCAGGCCTTCCCGAACCGGGTCCTCAACATCCACCCGTCGCTGCTACCGGCTTTCCCCGGCCTCGACGCCCAGAAACAGGCGCTGGAGTACGGAGTCAAAATCGCGGGCTGCACCGTGCATTTCGTGGATGAGTTCCTCGACTCCGGCCCGATCATCCTTCAGACCGCTGTCCCGGTGCTGGATAAGGACACCGTCGAATCCCTGTCCGCCCGCATCTTGTTGCAGGGGCACCTGACCTACTGGCGAGCCATTCAGGCCATCTCCGAAGGCCTGGTAACGGTGGCGGGCCGTAAAGTCCTGATCGCCGAACCGCAACTCGAAGAGTAGCTGCCAAACTCCCGCCATGTTCGGTCAACTCTCTCCCGAGTTTTCGGCCATGAAGTACTTCGGCCATATTTTCCTCGGGTGCTGGGCACCGATGATTGCGGCCCTTGTCCTGCTTGAAGCGATCAACGCGATCACTGGTCGCTATCCCGTAGCGGAGCAGGTCGAATCCTATGTTCTTATCGGCCTCAGCGGGTTCCTGCTCGGACGCCTCATGGCTCATGCCTGCAGGCATGGTGCCGGTGAAGGTCGATCAGCCGGTCTTTTCCCGGCAACCGTTTGGCTTTTCTTCTTCCTCCTGGAACTAGCGCTGCAACCCTCCGAGGTCTCAGGATTCTTCTATTACCCCACTGGTCCGGGCGGAGGCGAAGGTGGCTGGGGCGTGATTCTTCTGACCTTGCCCACCTGGAGTTGCTGCTGGTATTCCCTCGGCACGCGAAGTCGGGGCACTCCAGCGACGCCTGCACTATGAGTACACGCCGAACTTCACCTTCGCGCGATTCAGATCCAGAACGATCCGTCCTGTTTCCCGCGCTCAGCTTTGTCGCCCATTTCGTCCTCGGCTCCTGGGGCCCGCTTCTTTTGAGTGTCGTCCTGCTGTTGTTGAGTGACTCGATACTGGCAGGTCACCCAGCGGGCAGGGAATTGTCACTCTGGTGTCTTACCGGCTTAGCCGGCATTTCGCTCGGACGTCTTGTTCGTACCATTTTCCCACGCAGTGCCGCCACAGGGCAGACCGCAGCGATTCTCCCCATCGGGATCTGGCTGGTTACTATTCTGCTGGGTATTGCGCTCGACCCTGCCGGGAAGGGCGGCCTGTTCGATTACTCAGATGGCCCCGTGAGCATTGATGGAGGCTGGCCCGTCGACCTCATCACCCTGCCCACATGGAGTTGCTGCTGGTACTCCCTCGGCATGCGGACCCGCCGACCTCAGTCCTAAAAGTGAATCCCGAACAGAACTTCCGCCTGGTTCAGATTTGAAATATTCGCGAAGTTGGAAACCGTCGGACGCGTAAACCGGAGTTCTCCACTCACCCGAATCAGCGGCAGCTTCACATCCATACCGCCCCCCAGCACGATCGAAGCATTGTCCTGATGCAGCAACTGCACTGGACCCGACGTAATCGTCGTCTTCACTGCCGATGTCAGTCCCGACAGGTGATCGAACGAAAGTCCGCCCTCCACAAACGGCTGCAATCGCGACTTCCCAAACCGGTACTGCGCCAGCAACGGGAAACGCCACTGCTTCGCCGAAACATCCACACTCCTGGCGGTCGAGGGTACGCCTGGCGCCGTACTAATGATCAGCGGCAGTCCAATGCCCAGGCTGTATGGGCGGAACAGTGCATCCACTTCAATCCGGAAACCTGCCGGCAGACTCACCTGCAGCGACGGTCCCACAGTGAAATTGGCGCTCCTCGCCACGGAAGTAATCCCGCTCGTCGTCGTGTTCTTCACCACGTCCTGAAACGGCGCGCCTCCCAGGAAACCCACCGAAAGCGATTGGGCGCCGGCGAGGAAGGGAACGGCCAGCATCAGCATAAATGTCCGCATGTCATTTAGTATGACGTTCCACCCCTGACCCTGGTTTAATTTTTGGCGGACTTTTCCCGCGTCCCTCGCCTGGACAAATACCGCCCCACACCGGCGGAGATCGAAACGAGGAGAATCACCATGACGCGTTCCAGCTTCACCACCCTGACCCGCCGGGCCATCTTCGCCCTGGCCCTCACTGCCACCGCCGCCATTCCCGCCCTGGCCCAGCGCCCCACCATCCGACGGGTGATCATGACTACCGTCAAATCCGACCGCGTCGCTGATTTCGAAGCCGCCGTCAAAGACTACAACGAAGTCCTGAAAAAGATTCCCGGCGTCCGCAGTCGCGGCGAGTTTCAGTCCCTGTCGGGACCCAACCAGTTCCTGCTGGTTCGCGACTACGAAAAATGGGAAGATCTCGACGGAGGTGCCGTGAACGATGCGATGGGGACCAATGCCGCGCTGGCCCGCGCCACACTCCGGATCAACGCCTGCATCGAATCCAGCACGATGGTCATTCAGGCCCTCCAGCCCGACCTGAGCACGTCCACCGTACCAACCGAAGAGATCAAGCTTCTGCGCATCGCCCGCAACCGCATCATGCCTGGCAAGCGTCGCGAGTGGGAGTCCATCGTCAAGGGCGAACTTCTGCCCGCGTATGTGAAGGCCGGTTACCCGTCGTTTACCGTCCGTCGTGTCCGTTTCGGCGCCCCGGGTAACGAGTATTGGGACACCTTGCGGATGAACAACTGGGCTGAGGTTGGCACCGACAAGCTCCGGAAGTCGATGGGCGATGCTGCATACAACGCCTTGAACGACAAACTGGGGGCGATGACCGAAAGCCGCGAGATCAATGTCTATCGCTTCCGCGCCGACCTCAGCTTCCGGGCGGCGGCGAAATAGCCAACCGACCCAGTGCCCAGCGGGCATGTTCCGCAACCATCGGGTCTTCCGAACCCGCCAGTCGCTCCAGCGGCTGGCGGAACTTCGTTTGCTCGGAGTTACCCATCGCTACTGCAATGTTACGTAGAAAACTGCCGTATTTTGAACGAGTTGCCGCAGTACCTCGAAATAATTGCGTGAACTCGGTTTTGGACATCCCGGCCAGCCTCTCCAGGGGAGGCGCGAACAGTTCCTCCCGGGCTGGCGGAGCGCTCACCACCGCCCGGCGGTTCCACGGGCAGACATCCTGGCAAATGTCGCACCCGAAAACATGATGCCCCATTCCGGCTCGGAAATCCTCCGGAATCGATGTTCGTAACTCGATTGAAAAGTAGGAGATACATCGCCGGGCATCAAGTTCGAAGCCACCTTTTGCCGAAGGCACAATCGCCGTGGTCGGGCAGGCGTCAATGCATCTCGTACAACTCCCGCATCGATCCGGGGCAGGGGAGTCCGGTTCTACTTTCAGGGTTGTCAAAATCTCCCCCAGAAAGAACCACGACCCTTCCTTTTGACTGATCAGGCAGGTGTTTTTTCCGATCCACCCCAGTCCGGCCTGCCGCGCCAGTGATCTCTCCAGCAATGGTGCGGTATCAACACAGGATCGCCACTCTCCACCATTTATTTCCTGTAACTTACATACAAATTGCTTAAGTCGCGCTTGAATCGTATCGTGGTAGTCCTCACCCCACGCATACCGCGAAATCCAGGCCCGTTCCGGGTCGCTGAACTCAGTCGAGTACGGTTCCGGCCCGTTATACAAAGTCCCTGTGCAAATCACCGACCGCACCCCGGGCAGCAGGCGCTCCATATCCCCCCGGATATCCGCCCGGTGGTCGGTCAGGTACTTCATCTCCCCGGCCAGGCCGCGGTCCACCCAGTCCCGATAGCGTTCGAAATCCGGCACCGGCGCAGCACTCGTCACCCCCGCCAGCTGGAACCCGAATTCCGCCGCTAACTCACGGATAACTCGTCCATTTAGCTTGTCCGACCCCGTCCCGTTCACTGCCCCTCTATCCCCATTCAATTTTGGGGATACCCGTTCAATGCCGGATATCTCCATCGGACCCCCATCCGGCGCAATTCGATGTTTTTACATCGCGAAGGTACCCGGTACCAATCTACTCTTACAGAGAAGCAAAGTCGAAACAGGGCTTTAGCTGTCAGGAGACCTCCGAAACCAAATGGCACAACCCATTAAATACGCAGAGAAGGCCGTCACCGTAGCGGCGAACGTAGCGTGGAACATTTTCAGTCGCGTCAACGCGATTTCCAGAAACCCGTCGTTCACCCCGAAATGGTCCGAAAAGCCCCTGCTGAAGTCCTGGGAAAAGCAGAAGCCGCCACTTGGCTGGCCCCGCACCACCGATTCGCTCTGCCCCAAGTGCGTTCCGGAGATCCGCAATAAGATCGTAGCTGGTGAAATCCCCGTCGAAATTCTCCGCAATGAGAAGGTCGGCGAAATCAAGGCTCAGATCATCGAGCGTGACGGCAAGATCCTGATGGTGAAGGACTGCCCGATCCACGGCCACTTCGAAGACATGATGGCCATGGACCCCGCCTTCCTCCAGAAGGTCGAGCGCGTGTTCCCGGGCCGCGACATCCGCGCCCACAACGACGAAAAGCTGCATGACCACGGCTCCTCCACCGTTACCCACGGTCGCGGTTCCGTTCTCACCATCGATCTCACCAACCGCTGCAACATGATGTG
>CANIHR010000368.1 GCA_947467185.1 Bryobacterales bacterium | reverse complement strand
TGCTTTGAGGCATCTATTGCAACTCAGTCCTGTAAGAAAAAATAGCATATTTTTCTTACAGAGTCGAGTCGGCAGGTTGTCACATATTGGACCACCGGAAACCCAACGCAGTTGACACGGCAGAGAGAACTTTGCCCGAAACTGCGCTCCTTTGTAATCAATACCTTACAGGTGGAGAGGTATTTTGATACCCCGATATTCGGGGAGCCACACAACCAACATATTCATCTCGGTGCAGTGGCCGCATGTGATCGGATTTAATCTATTACTTGCAGAGGCTTACGGTTCGAATTCTGGCTTGCGGAGTCCCCGGGGCAGCCAACACTTGACAGACACTCATAGCGTCTGAGATACGTCGCTGGAACAGTCCGACATCATTCACATAATCGGCACATAGAACGGCGACAGGTGAGGGGCCCTACAGGACAGTTCGCCATAGCCGGTCCCAAACGCCAGTAAAGAAACCGTAGTTACCGTGCTGTTCCGTGTGATGCCTGTGATGAAATGCGGCGTTTCCGACGAACCAGGACAGCAGTCCGCCCGAGATCGGAAGCGCTGAGTGCCCGATCGTGCCATACGACCAGTTTAAGAACAGAAACGCCAGCAAAGCGCGGACGTCGCAAGCTCGCCCCAACAAGAACAAGATGAGCAGCATCCCAAACCCTGCTGCCTCCACCGGATTCATCACGTATAAACTGATGCCGCTGACATTGGTGTGATCGTGGTGACGTCTGTGGATGACATTGTAGAGCCACGAGGCATGAATGAAGCGATGGAGACCGTACATGCACAGGTCAAAATAAACGAACATCAAAGCGCCGTCCAGTATCGCGGCGGGGAAGCTCCGATCAACAAGAACGATATAGCCGTGCTTCCAAAGCCACCACCCCGGAATTCCTGTGCCTACATTGATGCTCAGGATGAGCAGCGAAAGCAACACGTCGCGCCAACTGGCTAAAGCCGGCTGTGTATTCATCGTGCGGCTGTCGAATAGCCGTTGCAGCACGGCTACTCCCACCCACGAGCCGATGTACATCGCGATATTGGCCGCACCCAGCAGCGAGATGAACTGCTGAAAAGTGAGTTCACTGAACCACTGCGACACTCGTTCAATCCTCCTCCCCATGATCGCGCGGGCGCACGCCAGTGGCAATCAGCCTGGGTGCCAGCGTTCTCGTTTCGCCAAATTCCGCCCCAAATGGGCGAACAAGGCACGTAATTACCCTCGTTGCGCCCAACCCGGACTCACTTGCCGTTCAGCTTCCCAGTTGGCGATTGTTTCGTCGTGCCGTAAACAAACTCGAGCGCCGCCGCGAGGCGTGTCCCGAACGTCTTCGTGTCGTGAGTGCCGCCCTCGGTAATGTTGATTTCTACCTGAGGCCGAGTGCTGGTGCTTTTGAGATTGTCCGCCAGTTGCTTCACAAGCTCCACCGGTATCTCCTTCGTCCCGATTCCAACCGCAATCCGGGCCGGTGCCATCACCAGATGCATCGTGTCGCGCAGCATCTGGCCGTTGCCCACCTGTAGCGCCGGGCTTTCGAGGATCATCCGCCCAAACATTTCGGGCCGACGCACCAGAATATTCACTGCGGCAATTGCCCCGTATGAGGCGCCCCACAGCGTAGTACTGTCAGAACCGGTCGCCACCGGGTACTTCCGGGCCACCGCCGCCAACACTTCCATTTCCAGGAAATCGGAATACGCGCCGCCGATCGGATCGCGGCTTCCCGCAAACGTCGGGTCCTCATACGGAAGGAACTCGCGCGCCCTCGCCGCCCCATCATCCGCCTTCTTCAATACATCGGAGCCATTGTCGATGCCCACAGCGATCAGCGCTGGTACCTTCCCTGCGCCGATCAGTTCCGTCAGCGTCTCATCCGCCCTTAATTCGTCGTGATTGTATGCGGTACAGGCATCGAACGCGCTGGCGCCATCGAGGATATACAGCACCGGATACCGCTTCGCCGCGTCGAACCCCGGTGGCAGCCACACCCGCAGCGTCCGGGTACTGTGGAAGACTTTGCTCTCGAAATGAACCGTCTCCAGTCGCCCCGTCACCGTGGGGACACAGGCGGCCTGGCCCCATATAGCTCCGAAAAAAGCAAACAGCGTCAGACCCGTGCGCCACATAGGGATGACCTTAACACGACGACGGCCCGAAATTCTTTGGCGGGAATTGGTGAGAGTCCGCGTTTCAGCAATGAAGGCACAGGGCCTGGGACGGCACCTGCTTTCGACTAGACATCGGAGGAGCAAGATCAGATGAGATATGGCACGATTTTAATGGGCGCAGTATTGCTGGCGGGGCAGGCTTTGGCCGCCTCCATTCCGGCCGCCACGTACGCCGGACTAGCGTGGGGTGGAGGCGCAAACCCGCAGCTTCACCTGACCGCGCCGGGTACGGCGGATGCAGGCTGGGGATCGACGTCGATTTCCGGTTCGCCGTCCGTTGAGGTACTGGGAACGGTGGACAGTGCGCACCGCTTCTTTCTCGGCAACGCGACGCTCGATTATTACTTCGGAATCACCGGACCGGGTGCGACGGCTCCGGTGGATATCAGTGGCCATGTCCTCAATCAGTTTGGCGGCGGTACGGCGATTAGCAGCAACAATGTCGATGCACGACTCTCGCTGTTTGCGGGGGATGAACTAATCGACCAGAGGTGCTTTCAGAATTTTTCCGCGTGCGCGCCAGGGCCGGGAGAGTTCGCGGGGACGATGCACGAGGTGCTCAGCACCAACACGATCTACCGGATTGAACTGTGGGTTCGCGTGCAGGGAAGCTGGTCGTTCGGGGCGGCAACAACGGGCCATGCCCTGGTGGACGGGGTGCAGATCGGCCTCGGCGCGGTGGAAGGGGACCCTCAGGCGTATTCGCTGAGCGTGAGCGATGGGATCAGCAACAGCAGTACCTCGGCCACTCCCGAACCGACCACGCTGCTGTTGGCGGCTGCGGCGTTGGTCGTCGTATTACTCCGAGCCAGGCCTTGACTGAAAAACTACTTTGTAGTAATGTATCACTGCAAAGTAGTAGTTGAGTCCATGTCCACACCCAAACTAAGCAAACTCGAACTTCGCATTCTGGAAGCCCTCTGGGCCCAGGGAAGCGCGTCGATCCGCGAGATTCAGGAAGCTTTCCCCCCTCCGCGTCCCGCCTATACGACGGTCCAGACGATTGTTTACCGGATGGAGTCCAAAGGCACGCTGCGCCGCGTCGACAAGGTCGGTAAAGCCGGTATCTTTGAGCCGCTCGTGGCTCGCGAGCTTACGCGAAGCCGGGTGCTGGACGAGGTCCTGAGCTTCTTCGGGGGGCAGGCGGCGCCAATGATGGCCCAACTTGTGGACGCCGGGAAACTCACGTCGGACGACATCGGCGAACTGGAAAAGACGCTCAAAAGGCTAAAAGCGCAACGGAGGCAGGATGGCGAGGGGGCATCCAGATGATGCATTCACTCGTGGTCCATCTCTGGCAATCGACGTTCTTCGCGCTGGCGGCCGGCTTGCTGACGGTGGTATTCCGGAGTAATCGCGCCCAGGTTCGGTACTCGCTGTGGCTGATCGCATCACTCAAGTTTTTGGTGCCTTTCGCGCTATTGGTTGATCTGGGAAGTGCACTGGAAACCTGGTTGCCGGCAGCCCGCCAGGTGGCAAGCCGGATCACGATACCCGACGTCTCCTGGACTGGTGGAGAATTCAGTGGGCCAATGCTGTCAGCAACCGCACCGACAGCGGCTGCACCTGTGGAGCAGTTCGATTGGCTGCCTCTGGCCATCCTCGCCGTGTGGTTGGCCGGTTTCGCGGTGGTAGCCTGCGTGCGTTTCCGAAACTGGGTCAGAATCCGTGGGGCAGTCCGTGCCAGTGCTGCAACAGGCGTTTCGTCCGAGACAGAGATTCGAGTTTCTGCCGGACACATGGAGCCGGGTGTGGTGGGCATCGTTCGTCCTGTAGTGCTGCTGCCCTGGGGCCTGACGGAACGGCTGACGCCGTCGGAACTGGAAGCCGTTCTGGCACACGAACTGAGTCATGTCCGCCGCCATGACAATTTTTTCGCCGCAGTTCACATGCTTGTGGAAGGGATGTTCTGGTTCCATCCTCTGGTCTGGTGGCTCGGTGCACGTCTTGTGGAAGAGCGCGAGCGAGCCTGCGACGAAGAAGTGTTGAGTCGGGGCAGCCACCCCGAAATCTATGCCGACGCGATCCTCAATGTCTGCAAACTCTATGTGCAATCGCCGCTTGCTTGTGCCTCCGGAGTATCGGGTGGAAGCGTCCGCCGGCGAATCGAGGCGATCCTCTCAAATCGTCAGTTGCAGAGCCTGAATCGGGCAAAGAAGCTGTTGCTGGCTCTTGCAGGCGCCGGTGCCCTGGCAGGCCCCATCACGCTCGGACTGTTGCTCGAAGCCGGCAGCGTTTCGGACCTGGATGCGCAGACCTCGGGGCGGAAATTCGAGGTCACGTCCATCCATCGCTGTGGCCCCAACACCATTCCGCCACTTCGCGAAGGAGGGGGGCTCGGTGACATAGGGGCATCTCCCAATCGGGTCCACAGAAACTGCGTCACCACTCTTTCACTTCTGCAGACTGCTTACGTCATGTTTGCGGATGGTCAGAACAGGCTGTTTTCCTCGGTACAGGTGCCCCCCGTCGAAAAAGCGCCGGCATGGATGGCCAACGATCTTTACTCAATCGAAGCGAAAGCCGAGGGCGCTCCCGGTCAGCCGATGATGCTGGGCCCCATGATGCAGGCGCTGCTCGAGGACCGGTTTCACCTGAAACTGCATCGCGAGACCAGAAGCGGTCCGGCGTTTGAGTTGACGGTGACGAAGGGCGGCTCCAAAATGAAACTCAACGACGGTTCCTGCGCCATTGACGTGCCACCGGCAGCGGTTCCCAAAGACCCTGCGACAGGACGTCCCATGGCCGGGTTCGCCAGCGGTCGTGTGACCCCGCCGAGCGAGCCAGGCGTGCCCTGTCGTTTCATGCTCAACCTCAGGAATGGCCCCAATGCCCTGTTTGCCGCCAGCGCGATGACCCTGGATGCTTTTTGCTCCCATTTGTCGCGGGTTACCGGTCGCACTG
>CANIHR010000367.1 GCA_947467185.1 Bryobacterales bacterium | reverse complement strand
TTCATTGTCCACAACGAGAAGACCTACCCATTATTCTGCCGGTTGATGCGGGAACTGGGCGTGGCGACCCAGAACAGCGATATGTCGTTCGGAGTGAGTTCAGCCGGAGGCAACTTTGAGTATTCCAGCCGTGGTTTGAAAGGTTTCTTCGCCCAGCGGCGCAACTGGTTCAGGCCTTCGCACTGGGGGCTCCTGCGCGAGATCACCCGGTTCAATCGCGAGGCTCCGAAGTTTCTGGAGAGCGATGAAGGGATTGAGGTGACGCTGGGTGCGTTCCTGTTGCGCGGGAATTACAGCGATGACTTCGTCGAGAAGTATCTGTACCCGATGTCATCAGCCGTGTGGTCGATGCCTCAGAACGAACTCTCGGGCTTTCCGGCGCGAACCCTCCTGGCTTTTTTTCAGAACCATGGAATGCTGGGGATTGACACGCATCCGCAGTGGAAGACGATTACCGGGGGCAGCGATCAGTACATCGCTCCGATGACGGCACCCTACCGGGACCGGATCGTCCTGCGAGCCCGCATTCTGGACGTGGCCCGAAAGGACGGCGGAGTGGAGGTTTCCTTCCACGACAAGCCCCCGATGCAGTTTGATGTCGTAGTATTCGCCTGTCACGGAGATCAGATTCTGCCGCTAATGAAGACGGCAACAGGCGCAGAACAGAACATCCTGCGCAATTTTGAAACGTCGCGCAACGAGGTGTGTCTGCATACCGACGAAACCCTGCTGCCGCAGCGACTGGACGCACGGGCTTCGTGGAACTACCGGATTGGCGACGGTACGAAGGTGACGATGACGTACGACATGAATCGGCTGCAGTCACTCGGGACGCCGGAGCAGTATTGCGTCAGCCTGAATCTGCCGGGTGCCGTCGGGCCAGGCAAGGCACTCCAGTGGTTGCAGTATCATCATCCCGTGTACAACGTACCAGCGGTGCGGGCACAGGAGCGGTGGGCGGAAATCAGCGGCGTAGACCGGGTTTACTACTGCGGCGCGTGGTGGTTCTATGGGTTCCATGAAGATGGCGTCCGATCAGCGGTACGGGTCGCGGAACAGCTGGGAGTTGTGTGGTAGCCATTACCGAGCCGGGAATCTATCGCGGGTGGCTTCGTCACCGGCGATACCGGCCTGTTGCGCATGATTTCCGGTATCCGGTGTTCATGGCGCTGCTCGATATTGACCGAATACCGGAAACCATGGCGCGCTCGGCGCTCTCCGGCTACAATCGGTTCAGCTGGGCCAGTTTCTGGGAGAAGGATCATTTCGGCGATGCACGGCTGACACTGCGGGAGCGTCTGGTCGCAGCGGCAAAGTCGGCGGGAGTTTCGCTGCCGACCGGGCGCGTGATGTTGCTGACGAATCTGCGGTATCTCGGCTACTGCTTTAACCCAATCTCGTTCTTCTACTTCCTGGACGATAGCGGCGGGGTGCCTGTGGTGCTGGCGGAAGTGAACAGCACGTTCGGGGAGCACAAAAACTACTGGCTCTGGCAGGGGAACCGGCAGGGGCAGGACGGGATGAAGTTCTCGTGTCCCAAAGAGATGCACGTCTCGCCCTTCATGCCAATGGAACTGGGGTATGAGTTCGCACTCACGGCTCCGGGGAAGACACTGACGGCGCACATGGCGACGGTGGACGGAGGCGCGCCTCTTTTCGATGCCACCCTGACGCTGGAACGCCGTCCATGGACCAGCAGCGAACTCCTGCGGACACTGCTGGCCCACCCGGCCATGACGGCGAAAGTCATTTTTGCGATTCATTGGGAAGCTTTACGCCTTTGGATGAAGAAAGTTCCGGTGTTTACGCATCCAGACAGAAGAGAACAGAGACCATGACGAAAAAGCTGGCGCGCGGCGCCTTCCTGAAGAATATGGCCGGGATGCGGCATGGCGCTCTGCGGTGGACGGACGGGGCGGCATCGCAGGTGTTTGGCGACCCCGCGAGCGACTTGCAGGCTGAGATCCGCGTGCTGGATGAGAGCTTCTACTGGAAACTGGTGTCGGGTGGCGAGGACGGAGCGGGCGACGCTTTCGTGGATGGCCTGTGGACGTCGCCCGACCCGGTAGCCGTGGTGCGGTTTGCAATCCGGAATCTCGCTTCCCTGGAGTCGGGCAACCGCCTGTCTTCCTTCGTGAGCCGTCTGATAAATCGCCTGTCCCATCTGAAGCGCGACAACACGGTGGAGGGGTCGCGACGGAATATTCATGAGCATTACGATCTGAGCAACGACTTCTTCCAACTGTTCCTGGACCGGAAGATGGTGTACTCGTCGGCTATCTATGAGCAGGAGGACACCTCGCTCGATGACGCGCAGATCGAGAAGATCGACCGATTGTGCCGGAAGCTGGGACTGAAGCCGGGAGACCATGTGCTGGAAATTGGCACGGGCTGGGGCGCGATGGCGCTGCATGCGGCGGAGCTGTACGGGTGTCGCGTAACCACCACTACAATCAGCCGGCAGCAGTACGAGGGCGCTCAGGCAGCGTTTGCGAAGTCACCGGCGGGTGCCCGGATAGAGTTGCTGTTTGAGGACTACCGGAAGCTGACTGGACAGTATGACCGGATCGTCAGCGTGGAGATGTTCGAGGCCGTTGGCCTTGCGCACTACGACGAGTTTTTTGGGGCATGCGACCGCCTGCTGAAGCCGGACGGCACGTTGGCAATGCAGGCCATCACAATGAACGAACAGAAGTTCCCGGCATATCAAAAGGGCAGCGACTGGATTCAGAAGCGCATCTTCCCGGGGGCTGAACTCGCCTCGGTGAAGGAAGTCCTGACGTCCCTGCAGCGCGCGACGAAGATGTCATTGCTCCATCTGGAAGACATTGGTATTCACTACGCCCTCACCCTGGCTGAGTGGCGCCGCCGATTCCACGCGCGCGCCGCAGAGGTTCGGGCGCTGGGGTTCGATGATCGCTTCATGCGGAGTTGGGATTACTATCTGGCGTATTGCGAGGCCGCGTTCCGGGAGCGCCACATCGGGGACGTGCAACTGGTCATGACGAAGAACAACAACGTGCGATGGATGCCAGGAGATCCTGGCGTGTCCGTCGGACAGACGTACGGCCGGGAGATGGTCGGGAGCCGCCGGTGAAGATCTACGAACTGCGGCGGCAGACGGTGATTCCGAGGCCCGTGGAGGAGATCTTTGAATGGTTCGGTGATGCCCGGAATCTGGAGACACTCACGCCGGATTTCCTGCACTTCAAGATCCTGACGCCGACACCCATCCGGATGCGGCCAGGCGCACGAATTGAGTATTCAATCCGCGTGCATGGCTTTCCCGTGCGCTGGAAGACGCTCATCGAAACCTGGGACGCCCCGAAGAGCTTTACGGATACGCAGACCAGCGGACCATACCGCCTGTGGCACCACACCCATCGGTTCCGCGCGCAGGACGGCGGGACATGGATGGAAGATGTGGTTCGATACGCGCTGCCTTTTGGACCGCTGGGACAACTGGCTCACTGGCTGATGGTAAAGCACGATGTCGAGACAATCTTCGACTACCGCGCGGCGAAAATCGGGGAACTGTTCCCGGCACGCTAACCTATCCGGTGTATGGATCGCATCGGCCGGTACCGCATTGTCGGCGAAATGGGTCGCGGCGCTATGGGTGTGGTGTATCGTGCCACCGACCCGGCGATCGGCCGCGACGTTGCGATTAAGACGGTTCACCTGGAGGCAGCGGGTGAGGCGCGGGAGAAGCTAAAGGAACGACTGTTTCGAGAGGCCCGGTCGGCCGGGGTGCTGTCACACCCCAATATCGTGACGATCTATGACATGGGCGAGGCGGATGGCCTGGCTTATGTCGCGATGGGGCTGGTGAAGGGACCTTCGCTACAGGATCTGATGTCTCAGCAGGCTCCGATTCCTGGGTCTGGAATGCTGTCGATCCTGAGGCAGACCGCAGGCGCTCTGGATTACGCCCACTCGCGCGGGGTGGTCCACCGCGATATCAAACCGGGCAACGTCATGACCGATGAGGATGGCGCAGTCAAGATCACGGATTTTGGGATTGCCCGGTTTGCCGCGGCAGAGCGCCTCAGCGACACGAAAACCATCACCGGCACGCCGAACTACATGTCACCCGAACAGGTCCAGGGTTTGGACATGGATGGCCGGACGGATCAGTTCTCGCTGGGTGTGGTGGCGTGGGAGATGCTCACCGGGGAACGCCCGTTTGCCGGGGACAACCTGAGTACGGTCGTGTACCGGATTGTGTCGGAAGATCCTTTGCCGGCCCAGCGATTGAATGGGACCCTGACACCCCGGATTGATGAAGTTCTGCGGCGGGTTCTGGCGAAGGACCCGGCCAACCGCTTCGCCAATTGCAGTACCTTCGTGGGTGCGCTGGAAATGGCCTGCGCTGAATCCCCGGGTTGGCAAACTATGGCAATTGGCGCGGCTGCCGAAATGCCTACGGTCGCCACAGAATGGATACCGCAGGCCGTGGTCGCAAGGGCACCACCATCGGATCCGGTCGTGCCGCCAACGCCGAAGCGCAGGATCTGGCCGTGGGCCGCAGGGGCCGTCATTCTGGCTGGGCTCGGCACGCTGGCGTTCTGGCCGCAACCTGCCCCGCAGCTTCCAACGGAACCTGCAGCCGCAGCACTCCAACCCGTAGCTCAGGAAGTCGCGCCCCCCACGGTCGAAAACCTGCCGCCGGTAGTGCAGACGGACCCGGTCCCGGCGGAGGTACCCGTTCCGGAGCCACCTGCAGTAGGTAAACTCCAGGACATCCACCTCGCAACTGTTCCTCCCGGTTCCAAAGCCGTGTTGGATGGCAATGCCGGCCTCTCCTGCGACACGCCATGTGTCCTGCATGCGCGTCCCGGTGTCCACCATGTCACGTTGACGCTGGACGGCTACCGCAGTCAGTACAAGGAATTCCGGGTGGAGAGTACGGGCCTAGACCTCACCGGCCTGACCATGCAACAGATCATGGGCACCGTGATGGTATCCAGCACGCCACCGGGAGCCACGATCACGGTGAATGGCGCCCCCATGGGCAACCCGACGCCCACCGCACTCTCCCTCAAACCGGGCAACTACGTAATCTCGCTCATGAAGGACG
>CANIHR010000366.1 GCA_947467185.1 Bryobacterales bacterium | reverse complement strand
TCGCGCTGCTGGCGGATGACGGTGGCGAGGTTGGCGAAGCCGCCGTGGTGGTTGGCGAGGGGGGTGAGGCGGGAGTGGAGGTCGTTGGTGTGGAGGATGGTGAGGGTGCGGACTTCGGCGGAGAGCAGAAGGGCCGAGAGCTGGAAGACGGCGAGGAGGGCGAGGCCGATTCTGGTGCGCAGGCGCATGGTTTATTTTAGCGCCGGGGCGGGGGTTGAGACGGCGTCTCGCTTTTGGTGGAGCGATGCGATATTTTAGTTGATCCAAATGAAGAAAATCAGAGCAGCGTTATTCGGCACAGGGTTTATGGGGCGCGTCCACACGGAAGCGGTGCGCCGTTTAGGGAATGTGGAGGTGGCCGGGATTGCGGGTTCGACCGCGGCGCGCGCGAGGGCGTTTGCGGACGAGGTCGGGATCGAGCGATCGACCGGTAACTGGGAAGAGTTGCTGGAGGACAAGAGCATTGATGCGGTGCATATTCTGACCCCGAATCATTTGCATTTTCCGATGGCGAAGGCGGCGCTGGAGGCGGGCAAGCATGTGATTTGCGAGAAGCCGCTGGCGACGAGTGTGGCAGAGGGCGAGGCGCTGGTGGCGCTGGCGGCGAAGACGGGCCTGGCGAACTGCACGTTCCATAACATCCGCGCGTATCCGCAGATTCAGAACATGCGGGCGCTGGTGGCTGAGGGCGAGATTGGTGAAGTCTGGGCGGTGCAGGGCACGTATTCGCAGGACTGGCTGCTGTTTGACACGGACTGGAACTGGCGGATTGAGGAAGGGCCTTCGCGGACGTTTGCGGATATCGGGACGCACTGGTGCGATCTGGCGGAGTTTGTGACGGGCGAGCGGATTTCGGCGTTGTGCGCGGATCTGAATACGTTCCACAAGACGCGGAAGAAGCCGATGGGGTCGGTGGAGACGTTTTCGGGGAAGACGCTGTCGCCGGATCAATATACGACGGTGCCGATTGATACGGAAGACTTTGCGACGATGATTTTCCGGATGGGGAATGGCGGGCGCGGGTCGATGACGGCGAGTCAGATCTCGGCGGGGCGGAAGAACCGGCTGGCGCTGGAGATTTATGGGACGAAGGGCGGCCTGATGTGGAATGGCGAGCAGCCGGATGAGCTGTGGATCGGGCGGCGGAATGAGCCGAATCAGCTGGTGGTGAAGGATCCGAGTCTGATGCATGGGGCTGCGCCGCGATTTGCGGATCTGCCGGGCGGGCATAGTGAAGGGTACGACGACACGTTCAAGCAGACGGTGCGGCGGTTCTACCAGACGGTGGCGGATCGGGGCGCGGGGATTGAGTATCCGGAGTTCACCGATGGGGTTCGGCAGTTGAAGATTATTGACGCTGTGCTGCGGAGTTCGAGCTCGCATGGCTGGGTGGAGATCTAAAGGGTTTATGAAAGACAACGCGACGAACGTAATTTTGAATGTGCACATGAAGGCACTGCCTGGGCATGAGGAGGAACTGTTTGCTCTGCTGCAGGCCCTGGTGGAGCCGACTCGCGCCGAGGCTGGGTCGATGATTTATGAATTGCACCGCGACCCCGAAGATGCCGGGAAGTTCATGTTCTATGAGCGGTTCGTGAATCAGGAAGCACTGGATTTCCATTGCGCGACGCCGCACTTTGTGAACTTCGGCGCGGTTCGGGCGGCTTCGACGCCGGATCCGCTGGAGTCGATTGCGGTGACGAAGTGGAAGGCTGTGGCGTGAGCTACGTTGTTCCCAATGAGGCTCCCGCACCGCGGTTTGACCGGGTGCTGGCGGGGCAGAAGGCGTTAGTGACCGGGGCCAGTAAGGGCCTCGGTCAGGCGACGGCTATTGGGTTTGCGAAGGCTGGCGCGGATGTTCTGATCAATTACAACGGCGACCGGGCGGGAGCGGAGGAGACGAAGGCCGCGGTGGAAGCGGCGGGGCAAAAGGCGGTGATCTTCCGAGCAAATGTTGCGAAGGAAGACGAGGTTGCCGGGATGTTCCGCGTGATGCAGGAGGAGTTCGGGCGGCTGGATATTTGCGTGCCGAACGCGGCGCATCAACTGAATGCCAAGGTGGACGAGATGACGCTGGCCGAGTGGCAGGGCGTGATTGACGTGAACCTGACGGGCGTGTTTTTGTGCGCTCGGGAGGCGGTGCGAGCGTTCAAGAGGCAGGGGATTGATCGCAGTGTGTCGGCGGCGATGGGGAAGTTGATTTTCATGAGCTCGGTGCATGACGTGATTCCGTGGGAAGGCCATGCGAATTACGCGGCGGCGAAGGGCGGGCTGATGCTGTTCATGAAGAGCCTGGCGCAGGAGGTTTCGCATCTGCGGATTCGGGTGAATTCGGTGTCGCCTGGGGCGATTCGGACCCCGATGAATGTGGAGAAGCTGACGAGCCAGGAAGTGTATGAAAAGCTGCTGCTGAAGCTGATTCCGAATAAGCGGATTGGCGAGCCGGAGGACGTGGCGCAGGCGGCGGTTTGGCTGGCGGCGGACCAGTCGGACTATGTTTGCGGAACGACGATTTATGTGGATGGCGGGATGTGTTTGTATCCCGGATTTATTGGAGCGGGGTAGGTTATGAAACTTCGGCAGGCTTCGATCGTGACGCTGTTTATTTGCATGGCATTCGTTTGGCGGATTGTGAACGGATGGCCGGAGGTGCCGGTGCGCGTGATGGTGTGCGCGGGGGTGTTGCTTGTGTTGGGCCTTGGAGGCCTGGTGTTGGGCAAGGGGCCGGATTCGCGGGGGCCTCGGAGTTTACGGGATTATCTTGCGATGGCGATGGCGGTGGGCGGTGGGAATATTCTGTACCGGGTGATTGATGAATTGCCGGTGGTTGATCCGACTCGCGCGATTGCGGCGGGGGTGCTGGTGGTGGGGTCCTTTGCTGCCGTGATGATCGGGGTGGGAGGGGCTAAGCAGTGAGTTCAACGGGGATCGATCAGGTACGACTGGACCGCATGCGGTCGGCTATGGAGGCGGCGCATTTGGATGCGCTGGTGGTTCGGCTTCCGGAGAATGTGCTGCTTTTGAGCGGGTATTGGCCGATGCTGGGAGCTTCGACTCTGGTTTTCCCTCGCGAGGGTCGGGCGCAGATTCTGGTGCCGGAATACTACGCGACGGAGGCTGCAGCTTCGCTTTGGGAGGCGGAAGCCAGGTGGTTCACGTTTGGCGTTCTGGGGGCTCGAGATCCGATGCTGGCGATGGGTGAGTTCCTGGCGGATGTGAGCTCGGGGAAGGGATGGAGGCGCGTCGGGTATGAGGCGAATTTCCAAATGATGGCTCCGGCGTGGCAGACGAGCGAGATCCTGATTCCTTCGGAGAATACGCGGGCGGTTTATGCAGCTTCGCTGCCGGGTTGTGAGTTGGTGGATGCGTCGGCGTTGATCCAGAGTAAGCGGCGGCGGAAGACACCGTATGAGGCCGAAAAGCTGCGGATTACGGCGGAGATTTCGTGTATCGGCATGGAGGCGTTCCAGAAGATGGTGGATGTCGGCGTGACCGGAATCGAGCTGGTGGCGGCGGTGGAAGCTGCGATCATGGCTGGCGGGCCTGGGTACAAGGGTGCGCAGCGGGTCCGCGGTTATGCGCAGGTGGCGACGGGGCCGGAGGAGAGTTCCATCGCGTTTCGGATGAACGAGATTTCGACGCGGCGTCGTTTGCAGAATGGCGATGTGGCATTGCTGGAATTGGGCGTGGTCGCCGATGGGTATTGGGCAGACCGGACGCGGGTGCGCGTGGCGGGGCAACCGACGGACGAGCAGGCGCGGGTGTTTGAGTTACTGGTGGCGGCGCAGGAGGCGCAGTGCGCGGCGCTGAAGCCAGGGGTGACCGGGGCATCTGTGGATGAGGTCGGGCGCGCGATGATTCGTGAGGCTGGGCTGGAGGCGAAGTTCCCGCATATTACGGGGCATGGGCTGGGGTTTGGGTATCACGAGTCGGGCCCGAAGCTGGCTCCGGGGTCGGCGGATGTGATGGAGGAGGGCTTCTTTGTGTCGGTGGAGCCGGGGATCTATTACAAGCCGGTGGGTGGGTTCCGGATTGAGGATGATGTGCTGGTTACGGCCGATGGGTTTGAAGTTTTGGGGCCGTTTACAAAAGCGCTTTAAGCCATTGTTCGAGTGCCGGATCCGTGAAGTTCGGTATGGCGAGCGAAACGCCTGGGAGTTCGGCGTGCGTGGTGGTGATGCCGACGACGCGCATGCCGGCGGCGAGGGCGGCGGCGACTCCGGAGTGTGAGTCTTCAAAGACAACGCACGCCTCGGGTGGGACACCGAGTCCGGCGGCAGCTTTGAGGTAGATGTCGGGCGCGGGTTTGGGGAGGGCGACTTCGTAGCCGGTGGCTTTGAAGCGCATGTACTGGCCGAGGTTGGCTTCGTCGAGGACAAAGTTGAGGTTGTCGGGTTCGGCGTTGGTGGCGACCGCGATGGGCATGTGCTTGTGGGCTTCGAGGAAGGCGCGGACACCGTGGACGAGGCAGGCTTCGAGTTGCGGGCGCATCATTTCGCGATAGAGGGCTTCTTTGGCGGCTCCGAGGGCAAGGACTTGCGTCTCAGGGAGGTCGTCACCGTAGAAGTCGCGGATGACGGCGTCCGTGCGCTTGCCGTACATGCGGTCGAACATGGCGTCGGTGGTGACGATGCTGTAGCGGGCGTTGAATTCAGTCCAGACGACGCGGTGGAGGGGGTTGGAATCGACGATGACGCCGTCCATGTCGAAGATGAATGCCTGAATCGCGGCCATGTTTTTAGTATGGCTGGTGGGGGCGTGGGGTGGCGGGGCTTCCGCGCGTTGGGCGACAATTGGGAAATGCAGGCAGCTATTGTTCGCGACCCTGAGGTGATGCACGGAACGCCCGTGTTCCGAGGCACACGCGTACCCGTGCAAACCATGTTCGATTACCTGGAGAACGGGGACGGGCTGGGGGATTTTCTGGAAGGTTTTCCGACAATCAGCCGGGAGCTTGCGGTGCAGGTGCTGGAGGAGTGTAAGGAACTTCGCCTGGCTCGGGTCTGATGCGCATCCTTCTTGATGAATGCGTGGACCAGCGGTTACGACTGCTGTTTCCGGGACACGATTGCCAGACGGCCGGGTATGCGAAGTTG
>CANIHR010000365.1 GCA_947467185.1 Bryobacterales bacterium | reverse complement strand
CGAATATGTCGGCGAACGTCTGGCGCTGGCAGAGGCGGTCGGGGCGCGCAACTGCGTCGATATCGCCGGGTCGTTCAATCCCGACTACTGGTACGGGGCG
The DNA here is from genome assembly GCA_947467185.1 of Bryobacterales bacterium. Classification (GTDB taxonomy): domain Bacteria; phylum Acidobacteriota; class Terriglobia; order Bryobacterales; family Bryobacteraceae; genus BOG-234. Next base: position 5,001 of record CANIHR010000365.1, on the reverse strand, counting down.
CACCCGAAGAATCTTTCGAAGGAGTTTTTTGATGCCACCGTGGAGAATTGCCGCAAGATTCTCGACCAGGTGAAGCCCAAACGGACCCTGTTCACCATCGAAATGATGCCCTGGACTGTCCCGAACGGCCCGGATTCCTACCTGAAGCTCATCAAAGCGGTGGACCGGAAGGCGTTTGGCGTCCACATGGACGTCTGCAACGCGGTGAACTCGCCGGAGCGATTTTACGACAACGCCGCGCTGATCAATGAACTTTTTCAGAAGCTGGGCCGCTGGATTGCCTCGTGCCACGCGAAGGATCTGCAGTGGATTCCGGAATACAACGTCCATTTTCTGGAAGTGGTGCCGGGGCGGGGCGTGGTGGACTACAAGACCTACCTCCGCAATGTGGCGGCGTTGCCGACCGACGCGCCACTGATGCTGGAGCACCTGAAGACGGCCGCTGAGTACGACGAAGGCCGGGCTTATATTCGTCGGGAGGCCGTTGCAGCAGGCGTTACGTTTGCCTGACCTGAATCTCCTGGTTGGCCGCCGCCATCCAAGCCTGTAGCGAGCACCCTACAATAGGAATTAACGGTGCGAGTGCGCTCATTCCATGCTGACAGTCAAAGATAAATCCGATACCAGACGCCTTCCGATGATGCCGATCCGGGATGTCGTTATATTCCCGCATATGATGACCCCCTTTGTGGTGGGTCGTGAGTCGAGCGTCCGGGCCTTAGAAGAAGCAATGACGGGGGATCGGAAGATCTTCCTCGCTACGCAGCATGATGCGTCGACCGACGAACCTCGTCCGAACGAGATCTTCCAGGTGGGCTGTATCGCCAGCATCGTGCAGAGCCTGAAGCTGCCCGACGGCAACATCAAGGTCCTGGTGGAAGGTGTGGAGCGCGCGAAGCTCGTTTCGGTCACCGATGACGAAGGTTTCTTCCGCGCGGTGGTTCGCACGTACAGCTTTAGGGTGGATCAGGGCGCGCAGCTGGAAGCGCTGACGGGCCGCGTGACGTCGCTGTTCGAACAGTACGTGAAGCTCAGCCAGAATCTGAACTACGAGACGATGGTTGCCGCGATTCGCGTGGATGACCCCGGCAAGCTGGCCGATACGGTGGGCGCGAATCTGCAGCTCACCATTGAAGAGAAGCAGGAACTGCTCGAAATCTTCGATCCGGTTGACCGCCTGACGCGTGTGGCCGAGATGCTCGACATCGAGACCGAAAAGCTCGGTGTGGACCGCACTATCCAGGGCCGCGTGAAGCGCCAGATGGAAAAGGCGCAAAAAGAGTACTACCTGAACGAGAAGATCAAGGCGATCCAGAAGGAACTGGGCCGCGGCGAGAAGAGCGAATTTGATGAGCTGAAGAAGCGCATTGAAATGTCGGGCATGACGAAGGACGCCTCGGAAAAAGCGATGGCGGAATTGAAGCGGCTGGAGAACATGCCGCCGATGTCAGCCGAATCGACCGTGTCGCGCAACTACCTCGACTGGCTGCTTGCGGTGCCGTGGAAGAAGAAGTCCAAGGAAATCCGCGAACTGAAGTTTGCCGAACAGGTTCTCGAATCCGATCATTACGGTCTGGAAAAGATTAAAGAGCGTATCCTCGAATTCCTCGCGGTGCGCCGCATGGTGAAGAATCCGAAGGGTTCGATCCTGCTGTTTGTCGGGCCTCCGGGTGTGGGTAAGACGTCGCTCGGCATGTCGATCGCGAAGGCTGTTGGCCGCAAGTTTATCCGTATGTCGCTGGGCGGCGTGCGCGATGAAGCGGAAATCCGTGGCCATCGCCGGACTTATATCGGTGCGCTGCCGGGCCAGGTGATCCAGATGATGAAGAAGGCGGGGACACGCAACCCGGTCTTCATGCTGGATGAAATCGACAAGATGTCGACCGATTTCCGCGGCGATCCGTCGTCGGCGCTGCTGGAAGTTCTCGATCCGGAACAGAACTACATGTTCATGGATCACTACCTGGACGTGGAATACGACCTCTCGCAGGTTTTCTTCATCGCGACCGCTAACGTGCTGCACACGATTCCCTCGGCGCTGCAGGATCGTATGGAAGTGATCCGGCTCTCGGGCTACACCGAGATTGAAAAGCTGGAAATCGCCAAGCGGTTCCTGGTGAAGAAGCAGATGGAAGCGACGGGCCTCGATGACAAGCAAATCGAGTTCACCGACGAAGGTCTGGCGCAACTGGTCCAGCACTACACCCGGGAAGCCGGCGTCCGCAATCTGGAACGCGAAGTGGGCAATGTGACCCGCAAGGTCGCGCGCAAGGTTGTCAGCAAGGATGTCACGGAAAAGGTTGTCATCACGGCCGCCAAGGTGAACGAACTACTCGGGCCGCAGAAGTATCGCGACACGATGGCCGAGAAGAAGAACCAGATTGGTTCGACGACTGGCCTCGCCTGGACCGAAGTGGGGGGGCAGATTCTGACCACGGAATGCATCCTGATGGAAGGCAAGGGCAAGCTGACTGTTACGGGCAAGCTGGGCGAAGTCATGCAGGAATCGGCGCAGGCCGCTTTCAGCTACATCCGCTCCCGTGCACTGACTTTAGGCCTGCAGCGTGACTTCTATCGCAATCTTGATGTCCACCTGCATATTCCCGAGGGCGCAATCCCGAAGGATGGCCCTTCCGCCGGTATCACGATGGCAACGACGATGTGCAGCGCACTGACTCGTATCCCGGTTCGTGGCGACATTGCCATGACTGGTGAAATCACCCTTCGTGGCACGGTGCTTCCCATCGGTGGCCTGAAGGAAAAGCTGCTGGCGGCTCATCGTCACGGCATCCACGAAGTCATTGTGCCGAAGGACAACCAGAAGGATCTGGTGGATATCCCCGAGTACGTTCGCAGCCTCATGAAAGTCCACTTTGTGGAGCATATGGATGAGGTTTTGCGGATTGCGCTGGAACGCGAACTGGTGGCGCTCCCTATCCCCCCGTCGGGAGTGGACCTGGCCGCCACACCAGAGATCGACCGCGCTCACTAAAACGAAGGTTCAGGGCCGGAGAGTCCGGTCTGGGCCCCGTGAATTAAATGGAAGCATTCGTTCTCGCCGCCGCGCACTACGGATACTCTCTGCTGTTCGCCGTTGTACTGGCTGAATCGCTGGGGTTCCCGGTGCCGGCGGCGATTGCCGTTCTGGCGGGTGGCGCGGCCGCCGCGCAAGGTGCGATGGTGCCGTGGCGTGCACTTGCCACCGGGGTCGGCGCGATGCTCATCGGTGACAATATCCTGTTCTTTCTGGGCCGCAAGACCGGCTGGTGGCTGCTCGGCGTGCTCTGCCGGCTGGCGCTGAATCCGGAGTCGTGTGTGGCGAATGCGGCGGAAGCGTTCTACAAGCGGGGCCGGGTTTTGTTGATCTTTGCGAAGTTTCTGCCTGGTTTGAACACGATGGCTCCTCCCCTGGCGGGCAGCATGGGACTGCCGGTCGCGCAGTTCTGGGCACTGGATTCGGCTGGCACCATCATCTACATCGGCACCTATTTCGGCGTCGGCTACATTTTCAGTGACATGCTGGGCACTGTGCTGCGCGGGTACTCCGCCGTGGGGTCCGTCATCGGCTGGTGCATCGGCGCTGCCATCCTGCTCTGGCTCGCAAACCGGATCCGGATCTGGCTTCGTTCCGGCGTTCGCCTCCCGGTGCAGATGGTCACGCCTTCCGACGTGGCTGCCCTTTCGGACGTAGTCATCTATGACGTCCGCAGCCACGGGTATCACGACGAAGGGACTGAGCGGATCGTGGGGTCGGCTCGGCTGGAGCCCAACGCGATCTCCCTGACGCTCGAAGCACTCCCGCGGGACCGGTTTATCGTTCTGTACTGCACCTGCATCCGCGAGGCTACGGCCGTCAAAATCGCCCGGACTTTGGCAGGGCAGGGAATCAAAGCGGCAGTCCTGAAGGGTGGCCTCACGGCCTGGAAAAAAGCCCAAATGCCGGTAGAGCCCGTGCCTTCGGACGAAGTGGTTCCGCTGCCCCGGTTTGCCTGAGGGTGTTTCGGTCGCTTTGCTATCATCGATTCGTCGTTCTCTGACGAAAAGTCACCCCAATGGACCAGGCCAGCCGCATCCTCGCGAAGTGGGCAGGCGCTTCGGAAACCGGCCACGAGCTGGTAACCCATGAGCGTCTGGCCGTGGGCGCGTGGAAAAAAGCCGTCGGCAAACGCCTGGCAGACCGCGCACGGGCCATCAAACTGGTTCGCGACCGTCTGGTTGTGGGCGTAGACGACGAAATCTGGCAGAAAAACCTCTGGGGACTGCGGTACCAGATTCTGAGGAATCTGGAGGCGGCGATCGGCCCTGGCATCGTCGCTTCGGTGGAATTTCGCATCATTCCGCAGCGCATTGAACCGCAGCGCGCCCTGTCGCTACTGCCAGTGGACGAAGCCGATCTGATCCGCGACCCCGGCATGCGCCGCATTTATCGCAACTCGCGCAGGCGTGAGACTGCTTAAGGAACTACTTTGAAACTGACTGAAAAGGAAGTCCGATACGTCGCCGGACTGGCAAATCTCAGCCTCTCCGAGGATGAAGTTGCGCACATGGTGCATGATCTGGGCGGCATTCTGACCCAGATGGATCGCCTGGCCGAAATCGACACGACCGGCGTGGAGCCGATGGCGCAGGTTCTGTTCGACACCGGCGACGATACCGCGACGCTGCGTGAGGACGTCGAGCGTGAACCGCTGGGCAGTGAAGCCGCCACGGCGAACGCGGCCATCTCGGCCTCAGGCTACTTTAAGGTCCCGCTCGTAATCGAGCGCCAGGAATAGAATCGTGAGCGACATCTCCACTCAAACCATTAGCTCCATCCGCGAAGGTCTGCTCTCGCGCCGGTTCACCGCGACGGAAATCGCGCAGCAGGCACTCGCGTTCGCTGAGAGCGAAAACCCGAAAACCAATGCCTACCTCCGGCTTTGCCCGGAGCGCGCCCTCGCCGCAGCCGCCAAAGTGGATGCCGCGATTGCCGCGGGCGAAGAACTCGGCCTGCTGGCCGGG
>CANIHR010000364.1 GCA_947467185.1 Bryobacterales bacterium | reverse complement strand
GGCGCTGTCAGTCGCGCTGGCTCACTTTTGTTTAGGATCGCCTGAGTTTTACGCGCCGCCGATACTGAAAAGTATCGGCGGCTTTGGTTTTCATGGTGTAGATGTTTTCTTCGTGATTTCCGGCTTCGTGCTGCCGTATTCCCTGTGGCGCGCTGGATACTGGCTCACCCTTACCAACTTCCGTCGGTTCGTCTGGAAGAGGGTTGTGCGGATCGATCCTCCCTACCTTGTGACGATTGTGCTAACCGTCCTGATGGCCTGGCTATCGACGCTGGCACCGGGCTATCACGGGCAGCCATTTCGCATCGATTTGTCCGTGATGGTCTGGCATCTGGGATACCTTAATGCCTTTGTCCATGAACGGTGGCTGAGTCCCGTGTTTTGGACGCTCGCAATTGAGTGCCAGTTCTATTTACTGATCGCGGTACTCTACCCGCTGGTGGTGAGCGCACGGCGCAGCCTGCGTCTGGGGATTCCACTGGTGCTGCTGGCTACTTCGTTCTTCGGGTTGGGTGATGATGTTGTGACGACTCATCTTCCGCTGTTTGTTTGTGGGATCGCAGCGTTTCAGTATCTGGTGGGGATCTGCACCTGGCAGGAGATGGCCTCGCTACTTTTGGCTGCGGCGGGAGCCGCTTACTTCCAGTCTGGAGCTGTGCTGATGTTGGTGGGACTGGGCTCGGCGCTGGTGCTGATACGATTGCCACAGTGGAGCAATCCGACCCTGTCGTTCTTCGGCACGCTGAGCTATTCTCTCTACCTGTTGCATGTGCCGTTTGGGGGGCGCGTCATTAACCTGGCGCTAAGGTTGCCTGCGGGAAACCTTACAAGCGTCGTGGCGATTCTGGCAGCCTTTGTGGTGAGCCTGGGGGCCGCGTACATCCTGTGCCGGCTCGTGGAGCAACCGGCACAGAAGTATGCAGCGTCCTTGCGGTTTGAGAAGCGGGTTTAACCCCGAACGTACTTGTTGAACCAGTCGATTGTCCGCTGCCAGGCCAGGTCCGCAGCCGGCTTGTTGTAGCGCTCCGGAGTCGCATCGCAGTTGAAGCCATGTACGGCACCGGGATAGATGTAGCCCTCGTGGGTCACATTGGCCTCTTTCAGTGCGGCGTCGTATGCGGGCCAGCCCGCCGCGAGACGTGTGTCGAGTTCACCATGGTGAACCAGAATGGCGGCTTTAATCTTTGCCACTTCTTCCTTAGGCGGCGGACCGCCATAGAATGGCGCAGCAGCTGCCAGATCGGCCCCAAGCCGCACCGCGAGGGTGTTGGAGATGCCGCCACCGTAGCAGAAGCCGGTGACGCCGATTTTGCCCGTGCAGTCCGGACGATTCTTCAGCCAGAGAGCGGATGCCACCATGTCCTCGGCCATTTTCTTGCCATCCACTTTGCCGAAGAGCTGGCCACCCTTGTAATCATCGCCGGGGAAGCCACCCTGTGAGGTGAGGCCATCCGGTGCGAAGGCCATGAAGTTCGCGAGCGCCATGCGGCGGGCAATGTCTTCGATGTGCGGGTTCAGGCCGCGGTTCTCATGTACCACCAGAATCCCTGGCAGCTTCGTGGGCATGGCGCTTCGCGTGTCGGCGCTCACCGGGCGCACAAATAGGCCCTTGATGCTGCCGTTTCCGTTCGGTGAGGGGACCGTTTCGTAGGTGCACTTAATGCGATTATCGGTGGGCGCAACCTGCTGGCCGGCGGCGTAATCGGGCATCAGCGCTTCCACCATGGTGGCGACCGCGAGACTGCCGGTGGCCAGCTTCTTGAGGCCGTCCATGAAGTCGCGGCGCTTAATGTCGCCGTGGATAAAGAGGTTGTAGAGGCTGACTGCCTCGGTGGGCATTTTCGGTCTGTTCGGGTTCATTTGTGGACGCTTCCTTGAGCGCGAGGATATCACGATTTGCTGCACAAATTAGCATTCATGCTATTCTGAAACTTCTGGTAGAGGTGCGGCGGCCAGGTGTTGGTTTCAGCAGTTCCCGCGATCACGGGAGAGATCAACTGGGGGTCGTCCGCCGAAATCGTTTGGTCTGATGGGACCAGGCGGTTGGGGACGTGAGTTGAACCTCCGTCACTGTCATCCGGGTCCTAATGGCCCGGGTGGAGCGCTTCCGGGATAGTGAAAACTTCTTCTCAGCAGTACCTCACTCTCCTCACGCGCTCGAACTCCAGCTGAAAGCCTGAACGGACTTTTATGCATGTATTTGAGTTAACGCGAAAACTAATCGACATCCCCTCAGTTACACCCGAAGAACTGGCCGTTGGGCACTTCCTGACGGATCATCTGGGTGATCTTTGCGCGCGCTTCGATGGCAAGCTGGAGCGCTTCGAAGTGGAACCAGATCGCTGGAATGTGTTCGCCGCTTTTGGCGAACCCATTGTGACCATGTCCACGCACATGGACACGGTGCCGCCCTTCATTCCTTCGAGTGAAGATGACGAGTTCATTTGGGGCCGTGGCGCCTGTGACACGAAGGGCATCATCGCCTCCATGCTGACCGCCGCCGAACGCATGCTGGAAGCTGGCACGCGGAACTTCGGGCTGCTGTTCGTTGTTGGTGAAGAACGGAATTCGGCTGGCGCGTATCATGCAGCGGCGAATCCCCGCGGCTCGAAGTTTGTCATCAACGGCGAACCGACTGAAAACCAGTTGGCGCTCGGCTCCAAAGGGGCGCTCCGCTATGAGTTAGTGGCGCGGGGTAAGATGGCGCACTCGGCTTACCCCGAGTTAGGCGATTCCGCAACCAACAAGTTACTCGATGCGCTGGCAGCAATTCGTGCGATTGAGCTGCCTGTTGACGAGATGCTCGGTCCCAGCACGCTCAACATCGCCACATTGAAGGGTGGCCGCGCTCCGAATGTTATTCCCGATGAAGCACGGGCTGAGATCTTCATCCGTCTGGTGAGTGATTCCGCCTGGACCCGCAAGGCTCTCGAAGCTGCCGTAGACGGCAAAGTCGAACTCAATTTTGTGCTGGAGATTCCGGCACTGCGGTTAACGGCTGTGGAAGGTCTGCCCACCACGGTGGTAGCCTACACAACCGATATTCCCGCGTTCGGAGGCAAGTGGGGGCAACCGCTCCTGTTTGGTCCGGGCACGATTCACGTCGCGCACACGCTCGACGAAAGGGTCCCGAAACAACAACTGCTGGATGCAGTTGAAATTTATCAAAGAATGGTCAGGCAACTGCAAGCACAATGAGCAAGATCCCTGTAGGTATTCTCGGCGCCACCGGTATGGTGGGACAGCATTTCATCAAGTTTCTCGACGGTCATCCGTTGTTTGAACTGGCGTGGCTCGGCGCGAGCGAACGCTCGGCTGGTAAGTGTTACACCGATGCTGCCAAGTGGCATCTCGGTGGTTCGGCCCCCGACTCGGCCGCCCGTCTGACGGTCTCTGACTCGAAGCCCGGCAACGTGCCGAAGCTCGTGTTCTCGGCCATGGACGCCTCTGTTGCCACTGAAATCGAACAGGCCTTTGCCGCCGCTGGTCACCTGGTGGTTTCGAACTCCAAGAATCACCGCATGGACCGTGACGTTCCGCTGCTGGTGCCGGAGATCAATGCCGACCACCTGAAGCTGATCGCGGGTCAGCAGGCGAATCGTGGCTGGAAGGGCGCGGTTGTCACCAACCCCAACTGCTCCACCATCGTGCTCACCATGGCGCTGGCTCCGCTGGTGCAGTTCGGCATCACTCGCGTGGTCACCACCACGCTGCAGGCCGTCTCAGGCGCTGGTTACCCCGGCGTTCCTTCCATGGATATTCTCGGCAACGTGATCCCGTACATCGGTGGCGAAGAAGAGAAGATCCAGCAGGAAACGCAGAAGATTCTCGGCACGTTCGCGGGCGATCACATCGCGCCCCTCACCGCCAAGGTCAGCGCGCATTGCAACCGCGTCGCTGTCATCGACGGGCACACCGTTACCGTCTCCGTTGAGTTCTCCTCGCAGCCGTCCGAAGCCGATCTGCGCAACGCGTTTGAGACTTTCCGCGCGATTCCGCAGGAACGCAATCTGCCGTCCGCGCCGAAGTTCCCGGTCCAGTATCTGCCGGAGGCGGATCGTCCGCAGCCTCGCAAGGATGTGGAACGCGAGCGTGGCATGGTCTGCTTCGTTGGCCGTCTGCGCGAATGCCCGGTGTTCGACTGGAAGTTCGTCGCCCTCGGTCACAACACCGTTCGTGGCGCCGCCGGCGCCGCGGTGCTGAATGCGGAACTGCTGCATTCGGAAGGACTGCTCGGCTAATGTTAGTCATGAAGTTCGGCGGCACGTCCGTCGAATCGGCAGTAGCGATTGAGCGCGTCGCCGGCATCGTCAAGGGCCGGTTGGCGCGCAAGCCTGTCGTCGTGGTTTCGGCGATGGGCAAGACCACCAACAAGCTCCTTGCGATTGCCAGCGCGGCCATTGCGGGGAAGCGCGAAGAGTACATCCGCCAGATTCATGAGCTGCGTGATTTTCATTCGCGCGAAGCCCGGCTGGTTGTCCCGCTGGAGAATCGCGCGGAACTCGACCGTGTTCTCGACGATCACTTTCAGGAACTCACCGAGTTAGTGAAGGGGATCGCTGTTATCGGCGAACTGACTCCCCGCTCGATTGATGCGATCTCCAGTTATGGGGAACGTCTGTCCAGTTACGTGGTAACGCTTGCGTTCAACCATTACGGCGTCCCCGCCGTTCATCTGGATTCCCGCAAGGTAATCGTCACTGATAAGCGTCACACGCAGGCTGCGCCGTTGTTCGAGCAGACTTACGAGAAGCTCGCGGCGACAGTACCGGCTTTGGCGGCCGAAAAGGTAGTCGTTATGGGCGGCTTCATCGGCGCGACCGAAGAGGGTGTTACCTCCACTCTGGGTCGCGGCGGGTCGGACTTTACCGCCTCCATCGTCGGCGCTGGTATTGGCGCGGAAGCGATTGAAATCTGGACCGATGTGGACGGCATGCTGACCACAGATCCAACCATCCTTCCCGGTGGCCATCGCGTGAAAAGTATCTCGTTCGCCGAGGCCGCTGAACTCGCTTATTTCGGCGCCAAGGTGCTGCATCCCGCTACGGTGATTCCCGCCGTGGAGCGCAACATCCCGGTGCTGATTCTCAATTCGCGTCGTCC
>CANIHR010000363.1 GCA_947467185.1 Bryobacterales bacterium | reverse complement strand
TCAGCAGCCGCTGACCTCAGCAAGGACTATCTGCCGACGACTCTGGCGAACTGCACTGTTTATGTGGATGGTGTGGCGGCTCCGTTGTTCCAGGTTTCCCCGACGCAGATTACCGCGCAGGTGATGTTCGAATCGGCGGACCGGACGAGTATCAGCACTTATGTCCGGAAGGTGGCGAAAGACGGCACGGTTTCTGTGTCGACCCCGATTGCGACCACGATTGTGCCGCAGAATCCTGGCATCTTCGCTCAGCCGGGTACGGACCCGCGCCGGGGCATCATCTATCACGGGACGAGCACCGCGTTCGATCTGATTGGTGTGGACGGTTCGATTCAGGAAGGTGACGTCGCTAATATTGTGATCGGCAGCACCACCTATACGTACACTGTGACGAAGACGGATACGCTGGCTACGGTTCGGGATGCTCTGATCGGATTGATCAATGCCGCGCCGGATCCTTTGGTGCACGCCTCAGTGGCAAATGAATACTACCGCATTGCTCTGAACGCCAACGTTCCGGGTCCGGCTGGTGAAGGTATTACGGTGACGGTGTCGGTGACGACAGCGACGACGAATACTTCCGGTGCGGCGCTGCTGCTGACGGCTTATAACCCGACGCTCTGCTGCTCCAACGTGCAGGGTGCCCTGGTGAGCGACGACAATCCGGCTGTTCCGGGTGAAATGCTCTACACTTTTGCGACGGGTCTGGGCGTGCCCGACCCGAACAACGTGGACACCGGTCGGATCTTCCCCGGCGGTTCGGCAAATCCGCCTAAGGTGTTCGTGGACTCGATTCTGACGGCCGGAACCACGGCGAACGTGGTCAGCGTGGGACTTCTGCCGGGTACGGCGGGTGTCTACTACGTCCAGTTCCAGTTGAATGCCGGGCTGGCTTCGAACCGTGCGGCGCAGATGACCATCGCGCAGCAGGCGTTCGTTTCCAATGTGGTGACGTTCCCGGTGGCGGTGCCTGGTCTGGTGTCGCGCATTGTGGTGACGCCGGAAACATATGCGGTGGATGCGGGTATTCCGCTGACCTACACGGTGACGGCACTTGACTACAAGGGCAACCTGGCGACCGGCTATACGGGGCCGCTGCATGTGACGAGCACCGATGCTGGCGCTACGGCACCCGGCGACTTCAGCCTGTCGGCCGGCATCGGAACCTTCCAGTTCACGTTTGCGACGAAGGGTTTCCAGACGGTAACGGTGACGGATCCGGCGATCTCTGCGGTCGCTGCTTCGGCTCCGGCGGTCACAGTCCGGTAGTTTCAGAACACGAACTGCTTTACTTTTTGGGCGTTCGCAGCGAGGTCACCCAGACCTCATGCGGACGCCCTAATAGTTTCTGGGCCAGTTCGATGCGGATCAGGAGGGCAATGTCCGGGTCGGGGATGCGGAGCACGAGGGTTTCGGCGTTGGCTCCGAGGAGCTCGGCTGCGGTGATGATGGTGTTGCGCCACGCGTTGGTGGAGGGCCAATCGTCCGTGAGGCCGGTGTTGGGGTTATCGACGTCGGTATCGAGTTTGTAGAGTGCAAGGGCGGCGTCGGCCATTTGGTTGAGGGCGTTCCAGGCGGCCTCAGTATCGTGGAGGCCGAACGCGAGGCGGGCGACTTCCTTCCAGGCTTCGAGGCGCAGGTTGGGGTCCTTGCTGTCTTTGAGTAGATCAAGGCTCTTCGCGAGGACCATTTTTGCGATTTCGGGCTGGTCGTCGGTGGTGGCCTGGGCGAGTTCAGAAAGCAGCGCGGCCCGGGTTTCGGGGACCGGAATGCCTGTCGCGAGATTCATGATGCGGTCGACTTCTGCCTCGGTCACGGTGTCTCCGAGACCGTTGATGACCTTGTCGATTTGTTCGATGACCTGCATGTAAGCGGCTGAGGTGGCGGCCTGAGCGGTGGTGTCCTGATATCCACGGCTGCTGGTGACGAATTGTCCAGTGGAGGCGCGGCCGTTGGGGAAGCGGGTGATGGCCGCACGCAGGTTGGGCTTTTGAGCCAGGATTTCTTCAGCCTTCTTTGGGTCGACTTTCAGGAGCAGCGGCAGCAGGTCAAAGAGTTCGACTTCCTGGCGGTTGGCAAGGACGAGGGCACCTTTGGTAGTACCGAACGATTCGGTGAGACCGTCGTCCTTCATGGCCAGGACGGTTTCGACGACGGACCGGAGGGATGCCTCAGCTGTGCGGGCCGGAAGCTCGCTCCAGACGGCGGCGAGGAACTCCCCGAATTCGAGAGATGGACGGGCTGGGTAGGCTGTCATGGCGTTACCGAAGACCATGGGGCGGCGAAGATCGTTCTTCGGGAGCTTTTCGAAGATCTGGCGGGCGGCGGCGTAGGGATATTGGCCCGTAGCTCCGAGCGTGGTGACGAGGTCTATCGCTTCGTCAAATTGCTTCTTGCCGGTGAGAAGGCTCACGATTTTGTCGATGGCGGAAGTGCGCGGATCGTTTGGGCCACTTGCTGCGGTGCTGCGTTTGAGCATCTCGATGGCGTCGGGGAGGTTGTGCACTGCGAGAGTTCCGGCGATGGCAGCCTGGATGCGTTCGCGACCGAGGTTTTCGGCGGGCGGGATGCCGAGAGAAAGGTCAAAGGCCCGCTTCAGGTACCCGATGGCTTTGGGCTTACTGAAGGCGTCGTAGTTCTCTCCGATGCGCCGCATGGCGGTGGCGGCGACCTCGGGTTTGGCTCCGGGGGCCGCGAGGGCGGCTTCGTCGAGGATCTCTCGGGCTTTGGGGTGATTCTCCGGGGCTGCGCCCAGCAGGGCTATGGCGCAGGCAAGAAGCGCGGTGGCTGGTTTCATTGGGCGTCTGGTGGTTTGGCGGCTGTGTCGCCCATCAGGTATTTGTCGAACCACCAGAGCTGCCAGTTCATACTTTCGACGAGGTGTTTGGGTTCGCCCGTGCGGGTCAGGTTGTGGTTTTCGCGGGGGAAGATGACGAGCTCGGTGGTGACGCCGTAGTGCTTGAGGGCACGGAACCACTGTTCGCCCTGTTCGAGGGGGACGCGAAAGTCGTTGTCGGAGTGGAGGATCAGGGTGGGCGTTTTGACGTTCTTCGCGTACTTGAGGGGTGACGCTTCCCAGTACTGGTCGAAGTAATCAAACAGGAAGCCCTTGAAGTCGTCGGCGTGGCCGTAAGCTCCGTCGCGGGTGCCGTCGTCACTGATGAAGTTGACGACGCTGCGGAGGGTGACGGCGGCTTTGAAGCGGTTGTTGTGGCCGACGATCCAGTTGGTCATGAAGCCGCCGTAGCTGCCGCCGGTGACGCCGAGGCGGTCGGTGTCGATCCAGGCGTTCTTTTTGATGACGGCATCGACTCCGGCCATGACGTCCTGATAATCCATGACGCCCCAGTTGTTGACGATGCCACGTTCGAATTTGGCACCGTAGCCGGTGGAGCCGCGCGGATTGCAGAAGAAGACGGCCCAGCCTTTGGCGGCGTAGACCTGAAATTCCTGATACCAGTCGGTGCCGTACTGGCCAGCGGGACCGCCGTGAACGCTGAGGATCATCGGGTACTTCTTTGCAGGATCGAAGCCCAGGGGTTTGACGAGAAAACCATCGACTTCCCAGCCGTCGGTGCTCTTGTAGGGGACTCGTTCGACCTGCGCGAGATCGAGGTCCGCCCAGAGTTTGGTGTTGAGGTGGGTGAGATGGCGTTCGTCTTTGCCGTCGAGGGCGGCGGCGTAGAGGTCGTCGAGGTGCTGGAAGTTGTTGGCGAGGTAGATGAGGGTGTTTGTTTTGGTGTTGACGTCGGCGGCGCGGACGGCTCGCTCGCCGGTGGTGAGGGGCGAGACTTTGCGGGTGTTGAGGTCGACGCGGAAGAGGTTCGTGGTGCCCCTGTTGCCGGTCTGGAAGCGGAGTTCTTTGGGGGCGGTCCAGGAGAGGTCGGCCGGGATGAGGTCGAGTTCATCGACGGCGAGTTTGGAGGGGCCTCCGGTGGCGGGGGCGAGGTAGATTTTGGGGAGTTCGCGGCGTTTGGTTTCGCCTGTAAAGGCGATTTGGGTGCCGTCGGGGGACCAGCGGGGCTGGGCGTCGTCGTACACATGGTCGGAGATCTTGAGGAGCTCGCCACCGGCGGCGGGGATGACCCAGACGTCCTTGTTGTGGCCGTCCTCGAACTCCTGGCCGGTGCGGTCGGAGACGAAGGCGATTCGGGTGCCATCGGGGGACCACTGTGGGTCGGTGTCGTTCCAGTTGTCGCCGGAGGTGAGCTGGCGGGCGGTGCCGTCAGTTGCTCCAACGATCCAGAGGTGGCTGCGCTTGTCGTCGAACCAGCCGGTGTCGTTGAACTTGTAGGAAATGGTGGAGTAGTGGCGGACGTCGCTCTTTTTGTCGGCGGGCGCGATGGCGTCGGAGGGGCCGGTCTGGCTGAGGGCGACGAAGAGGTCGCCCTGGGGGGACCACTGGTAGGACTGGACGCCGTTCTTCAGGCGGGAGATTTGCTGGGCTTCGCCGCCATCCATGCGGAGTACGTGGATTTGGGGGCGGCCGCCGGCTTCGCCACGGGCGGAGAGGAAGGCTAGGCGGGTGCCGTCGGGGGACCAGCGGGGGGCGTTGGCGTTGAAGCCTTCAGCGGTGAGGCGACGGGGTGCGGCGGTACCGGAGGTGGGGATGAGCCAGATGGCGGTGACGCGGCGGTTGGCTTTTCGGTCAACCGTTCCAACGACGTAGGCGACTTGCCTGCCGTCGGGGGAGATGTGGGGATCGGCGATGTTTTCGAAGGAGAAATAGTCTTCCGGGGTGACGCCTCGTTTGGCGAGGGCGGGTAGGACGGTGAGGAGGAGGGCAAGCAGAAAGCGAGAAGTTCGCATAGCGGATGGTCCAGTTTACCGCTTTTGGGGCTGGCAGCTTTAGTTCGCGGAGGGGCGCTGGATTTTTTCGACGACCAGGACTTCGACGTCGATCTTTCGCGAAGTCAGAACAAGGCCGAGCTGTTGGCGGACGGCCCCGGGAATTTCCGGTAGGTCGGAGACCGGCTGCGATGACGTGCTGCCCGGGGCCTGAGGCGGCGGCGACCACTTGAGGTCGATCTTGTATTTGCCGGACAGGCCGGTCTGATCGTCAACGGAACCGTGGAGGTAGTTCGATAATGCCTCTGCCAATTCCTTTGTGGAGATGGACTCCGCATTGAGTTCAAAAGGATGGAG
>CANIHR010000362.1 GCA_947467185.1 Bryobacterales bacterium | reverse complement strand
TCGGTTCGTTGATTGATGAAATGGGGCTGAAAGGCGAGCACGATGGACATCAGCCAACTGGAGTCCTGAAAGGTGACAAGACCTCCGGTGCCTGCCTCGTTACCACTGAACTGTGTCATTTGGTTGAAGAAGTCAGGGCTTGGGAGCGTGACGGTGAAGGACTCCCAGACGGACTGCGCGATAAGGCTGTTGAAGGCCGCAGGGCGGCCGAAGTCGGGACGGTTCGCGGAGAGGGTTTCCCAGAGTTTCCAGCCCTGGCTGTCGGCTTTGGTGAGGCGAGCGGGGGCTTCGGTCATAGAACCCAGACTGGAGGCGTCCGTCATGGAAGCGTTCTGAAAGAAGACCAGGTCGCCTTCGCCGATATTGATGACGTCGGCGGTGCCATGGACGGCAGTCCGCAGCGCAGTGACGGTGAACTGGTCGTCCCGTAGTGTGTGTTCTATGTTTGTTACGGTGCAGTTGGTGAGGAAGTGAAGGCCCTGGTCGGTAAGCCAGGTCTGGAGCGGCAGCACGAGTGAATCGTACTGGTTGTAGACCGTGCGCTTCACCCCGGCAAGGGTCTCAATACGTGAGAATTCCAGCAGGAAACGCTGCAGATAACGCTTAAACTCAACGGCGCTGTGCCATGGCTGGAAGGCGAAGGTGGTGGACCACATGTACCAGAAGGGCGTGCCGAAGAAGCTGGGAGAAAGCCAGTCCGTGATCCGGCTGGCGGCCAGTGTTTCCTCGGAAGTGCGGCTGAGCGTCAGGAGTTCCAGGCGGTCACGCATGGAGAAGCCCATAGAGGCCACGGGGACTTTAGCGCGGCGGCGGTCGACCAGGCGCGCCATCGAGTTGGACTGGTGCAGTGCGTTGAAATCGACGGTCTCATCGAAGACGGATTTGCCGGGATGGTGCAGGGACGGAATGGATTTGTAGAGGTCCCAGGTGCACTCGTAGTTGTCAGTCGTGAGCATGCGGCCGCCGCGCATGGAGTAGCCTTGGGCAGAGTCTCCGGACCCGTCCAGAGAGCCGCCGAGAACGGGAGAAGCTTCGAGGATGGTGATGTTGTTACCAGGGACGTTTCCGTCGCGGATCATGAAGGCGGCTGCGGCGAGAGAGCCGATGCCGCCGCCGATGAGCCAGGCTTTCGATTTGGTTGTCATACCGGCGCGGTGACGGAGAGTTTGCATAGTGGTCAGCGGTGCAGCTGCAAGGCCAGGCTGATGTGACGTACCTGGAATGCCGAAGGTGTTTGCCACGTGCCCGGATGTGACAAGATGTGGTCACCTGATAGCGCCGTGGTCACGGTAATGAGAGGCTTCCGCGCGCGGCGGGTATGTTTTGTGCCTGTTTTGCGGATGGCTGGAATCGTGCTGCAAGTGTGGCGAACGCCATGAGTCAGGAAAACTTGCACCAATTGCACCGGGAGGCCGCCCGGCAACACGAACTGGCCGCACATTCGCACCGCACCGCATCCGAGCACAACGAAAAGGGCGACAACGAAACGGCGAACTGGCATACCCAGCGCGCCATGGAATACGCAGATCACGCGTATCAGTTGGCCAAAGAAGCCCACGACAAGTCGGGTCAGATCAGGAGTCTATAGATGTCGAATCAGGCAAAAAACGGGGTTAGCCGGGAGAGTTACCAGCGCGCGGCGGAGATTCATGGGGGCGCGGCGCACGCACACACGGTGGCGGCGGTGGCGCATGAGAAGCAGGACCATTTGACCGCGCACGAATCCTCGCGTCTCGCACTGGAGTCATCGCAGGAAGCTCACAGGCACTCGCAGTACACCAACCTGGGTGCGGGCGAGTTTGGACACGCGGAACTGGCCACTCTGGCCAACGACCTTTGGAAGGCGCGGGGATGTCCGGAAGGATCGCCCGATGCCGACTGGTTTGCCGCAGCGAAACAGTTACGCACGGCCGTGATGGAGGCGAAACTGTAATGTTGACCAATAATGACGAACTGAAGGGCCTGGTGATTCGGGCTCGCGATGGCGAACTGGGCAAGGTCGATGAGTTGTACTTCGACGACGTTACCTGGGCTATTCGCTATCTGACTGCGGATACTGGTGGCTGGCTCGGAGGGCGAACGGTATTGATCTCGCCGATCTCGATTCTGCAGGTGGACTGGCCGGCGCGGTGCATCGACGTGGATTTGACGCGAAGCCAGATTGAGAACAGTCCGAACATCGACACGCACAAGCCGGTATCGCGACAGCATGAAGCGGCCTACCTCGGCTACTACAACTACCCCTATTACTGGGAAGGTCCGTACTTCTGGGGTCAGTCGTTCTATCCGATGGCGCCGGTAGCGGTGGATGTTACCCAGACTGCGCTCGAAGAGAAGATTCGCAACGAGTCACCCGATTCGCATTTGCGGACCACACAGGCGGTGGCCGGGTACACGATTGACGCGGAAGATGGCGAGATCGGCCATGTGAAGCGCTTTATTGTGGACGACAAGACCTGGGTGATTCGCTATCTGGAAGTGGCGACGAAGAACTGGTGGCCCGGCAAGAAAGTGCTGCTGACTCCGGCGTGGGTGGAAAGCGTGAGCTGGAAAGAATCGAAGGTCTTTGTGGCGGCTACGCGGCAGGCCATTCAGACTTGCCCGGCATACGACGAGACGGTCCCGATTAGTCGGGATTACGAGAATAGTTTGTACTTCCACTACGGCCGTCCTCCCTATTGGATTGCAGAGAAAGAGCGCGAAGGCGAGGTAGCCAATGCTCAAAAACTAGTGGTTTCCAGTTAGGCGGACGAAGTATTTGCGGGTTTCCGGAAAAACGCTGTAACAATTTCGGGTACTAGTACCACTAGGCTGACGGCAAGGTCAGCCGAAAGGACTATGTATGTCGAAACGAATGAAAGCAGTGTTTGCTTCAGTTGCGGTGGCTGGAGTTGGTGGTATTTGGGCGGCGCAGGGTGGATCGGGTTCGCTGCCGAACCTTTTCCCGTTTGCAAACGAGGCGGGAGTACTGGAAACCAGAAATACGAACGGGACGGCCCTGGATCTGACGGGGCCATTTTTCCAGTCTTTAGGGACGAACGGGCGAACCTGCGAGACCTGCCATCGTGCGGCGCAGGGGTGGGGGACTTCGGCGGATGAAATCAAACGCCGGTTCGAACAGACGCAGGGTACGGACCCGATCTTCCGGACGAACGACGGGTCGAATTGCGATCACAATATCGACACCTCCACGGTGGGTGGGCGGCGGAAGGCCTACAGTCTGTTGACCGACAAGGGACTGATTCGGGTGACGGTGGATGTGCCCGCCAATGCGGAGTTCAACGTGATCGGCGTGCTGAATCCGTACGGCTGCAATGAACCGGTGACGCTGTCGATGTATCGTCGGCCATTGCCCACTACGAATCTGCGGTTCCTGAGCACCGTGATGTGGGATGGGCGGGAATCGTCCACGCAGACCGGGACTCAGAAGATCACGTTCGCGACGAATCCGGCGGATCTGCTGGCGGATTTGACGCATCAGGCGGTGGATGCCACGAACGGCCACGCGCAGGCGAGTGTGCCGCTGACTCCGGCGCAGGCGCAGGCGATTGTGGATTT
Organism: Bryobacterales bacterium; assembly: GCA_947467185.1. Classification (GTDB taxonomy): domain Bacteria; phylum Acidobacteriota; class Terriglobia; order Bryobacterales; family Bryobacteraceae; genus BOG-234. The sequence continues at coordinate 1,603 of CANIHR010000362.1, read as the reverse complement.
CGAGATGTCGCTCTCGACCGCGCAGGCGGTGCACTTCAAGGCGGGGCCGCTGGATGCCAATGGGGCGAAGGGTGGCCCGGTGGAGTTGTCTACTGTGACGACGCCCGCGTTCTTCGTGGGGATTAACGATCCGCTCGGCGGCAACCCGCACGGCACGGCGTTTACTCCAGCCATCTTCGATTTGTTCTCGGCCTGGACGGGCAGTTCGCCGTCAGAGGATGGGGGTGCATCGGTGCGTCGCGCGAGTATTGCGCGGGGCCAGGCGCTGTTCAACTCGAAGCCGATTCTGATCCAGGGCGTGGCGGGGCTGAACGACGATCTGAATGTGGCGTCGATTCCGGGCACCTGCGGCACGTGTCATGATTCGCCGAACGTGGGGAACCACTCGGTCTCGGCACCGCTGAATATTGGCGTCAGCGACAGCTCAAGTTCGCTGAATCTCAAGTATCTGCCGGTGATCAAACTGCAGAACAAAGTGACCGGGGAGATCAGGACGACGACTGACCCTGGCCGGGCGATGATCACGGGCCAGTGGAAGGACGTGGGTCGCTTCAAAGGGCCGATTCTTCGTGGCCTGGCGAGCCGTGCGCCGTATTTCCATAATGGTTCGGCGGACACGCTGGAAGACGTGATTGACTTCTACAACAAGCGGTTCAACGTGGGGATCACGCCGCAGGAGAAGAAGGACCTGGTGGCGTTCCTGAAAGCGCTGTAAGGCGGTACAGGGGCAGGTTGGGAGAGCGCCACCCAACCTGCCTCATTTCGCATGGCTGGCTACAATCACAGTTATGCGGGTGTCTCGGGTTACGGTTCTGGTTTGGGCACTGGCCGCGCCTCTGGTGTCGCGGCAGGCGTTCGCGCGGCAGCCCGTTCATGCAAAACATGCGATGGTGGTCACTCGCGAAACTCATGCCACCGATGTTGGGGTGTCGGTGCTGCAGAGTGGCGGGAACGCGGTGGATGCCGCGGTGGCGGTCGCTTTCGCACTGGCTGTGACGCATCCCTCGGCAGGGAATCTGGGTGGTGGCGGGTTCATGCTGGTGCGTCTGGCGGACGGCACCACGAACTTCATTGATTTCCGCGAGAGGGCTCCGCTTTCGGCCTTCCGCAACATGTATCTCGACCAGGCGACCGGGCAGGCGACGAAGGATTCGCAACTGGGGTATCGCGCGTCGGGTGTGCCCGGCACGGTGCGGGGCATGGAACTTGCCCATGCGAAATACGGCAGGAAGGCGTGGAAAGAGCTGGTGCAGCCCGCGGTCGCGCTGGCGGCAGATGGCTTCCCGGTGTCGTGGGGTCTGTCACAGACGCTGCGGGGGAAGGTCACCTCCGAGAAGCTGGCGCAGTTTCCGGAATCAAAGCGGATTTTCCTGAAAGACGGTGCGTTCTACGAGTTCGGTGAGACGCTGAAGCAGCCCGAACTGGCGAAGACGCTGGAGCGTATCCGCGACCTGGGCGCGAAAGATTTCTATGAAGGCGAGACCGCTCGTCTCCTGGCTGCAGATATGGCGGCGCATGGTGGCGAGATCCGGCTGGCGGACTTGCAGCAGTACAAGGCCATCGAACGCAAGCCGATTGAAGGCACTTATAAAGGCTATGGCGT
>CANIHR010000361.1 GCA_947467185.1 Bryobacterales bacterium | reverse complement strand
GTTACACTGAGACCCGAGGGATACTCTCGTGGGAAAACTACCGGGGCTGTTTGCGCTGGCGCTTACCGTTACTTTTGGGACGGACTTATGGAAAGTGCGTGCGCAAACGCCGCCACGTTCGGCAGCGACAGCGTTCATGGGTGAGGCCCCGGTTCCGGACGAGCCACTCTCGCTCTGGTATCGGAAGCCGGCAGCCGACCACCCGCCATTTACTCCGATTGAGAGACCCGCAATAGTGGCCGCGACGCAGGAATGGCTCCGTGCACTTCCGCTGGGCAATGGCCGCCTCGGTGCAATGGTCTTTGGTGGGGTGGTGAATGAGCGTGTGCAATTAAATGAAGGCACGCTCTGGGCAGGCGGGCCATATGATCCAGTGAATCCCGAGGCGCTGAGTGCTCTGCCGGAGATTCAGCGCCTGCTGGCAGACGGCAAATATGCCGACGGCGCGAAAATAATCACCGAAAAGTTTCTCGCTCGTCCCGTACGCCAAATGCCGTACGAGCCGCTGAGTAATCTATACCTCACGTTTCCGGAAGCCGCGTCTGTTCGTGATTACCGGCGCGACCTGAATCTGGATACCGCAGTTGCAACCGTTCGCTATTCCGCCGGAGGCGTGCGATTCACTCGTGAGTATTTCATCAGCGCGATTGATAACGTCATGGTGGTTCACCTTACTGCCGACAAACCGGGGGCGATTTCATTTACAGTGAGCATGGGGACGCCGCAGAAAGCGACGATAACCGGTGAAGCTCCCGGCACGCTGATCCTGCATGGAGTGAATGGAGACGCCCCTGGGAACAAGGGTGCACTCTCGTTTGAATCCAGAGTTCGTGTGCTCGCACAGGGTGGCAAAACCAGCGCGACCACAAATACGGTAACGGTGAGCGGAGCTGGCGCGGTCACTCTGCTGGTCGCCGCTGCCACCAGTTACAAGAGCTATAAAGACATAACCGGAGACCCACAGGCCATTGTCCGGCGAACGCTGGAGACCGCCGAAAAGAAGGGCCTGTCCTCCATTCGGGAGGCCCACCTGCGGGAGCACCGGCGTTTGTTTCATCGGGTGCAACTCGAACTGGGAACGACATCTGCCGCGAATCGCCCCACCGATGAACGTGTGGCCACCTTCGCTGACGGCAAAGATCCGCAACTTGCGGCCCTATATTTCCAGTTCGGCCGCTACCTGCTGATATCCAGTTCACGTGCCGGTGGCCAGCCGGCGAATCTTCAGGGGATCTGGAACGAAAGCATGGATCCACCCTGGGGCAGCAAATACACCATCAATATCAACACGGAGATGAACTACTGGCCAGCCGAACCCACCAACCTGGCGGAGTGCGCAGACCCACTGATTTCCATGATTATGGACCTGACCGAAACAGGGGCTCGGACTGCGAAGGCGATGTACAACGCGGGCGGTTGGGTGGTTCACCACAATACCGACCTCTGGCGCGCCTCTGCCCCGATCGACGGCCCCGGTTCCGGCCCCTGGCCCACTGGTGGCGCGTGGCTCAGCCTGCACCTTTGGGATCACTACGACTACAGCGGGGATAAAGTGTTCCTCGCGAAAGCGTACCCGGCCATGAAGGGGGCAGCTCAGTTTTTCGTCGATACCCTGGTCGAGGAACCGACGCACCACTGGCTGATTACCAACCCGTCGTTGTCACCAGAGAACACTCACCCCTTCGGCGCAGCTGTAGTTGCCGGGCCTGTCATGGATTCGCAGATTCTGCGTGATCTGTTCGCCGACGTCATTGAGGCAAGCAAGATCCTGGGTCTGGATGCAGAGTTCCGCACAAAACTTGTGTCCACCCGGGCCCGGCTTCCACCCAGTCAGATTGGCAGCAATGGGCAGTTGCAGGAATGGCTGGAGGACTGGGACATGATGGCAAAGGACCTGCACCACCGCCATGTCTCGCATCTTTTCGGCCTCTATCCAAGCTGGCAGATCAATCGCCGGGACACTCCGGAACTGGCGGCTGCGGCGAAGAAGTCCCTCGAAATCCGCGGCGATCAGGCGACCGGATGGGCCACTGCCTGGCGTATCAATCTCTGGGCGCGCCTGGGTGATGGCGACCACGCCTACAGGATCCTTCGCTTCCTGCTCAGTCCCCAGCGGACTTATCCCAATATGTTCGACGCTCACCCGCCGTTTCAGATTGACGGGAATTTCGGAGCTACCGCAGGGATCGCAGAGATGCTGGTCCAGAGTCGTGGCGGGGAAATCGAACTCCTGCCCGCACTGCCCACAGCGTGGCCCACAGGATCCGTACAGGGCCTGCGTGCCCGGGGAGGCTTCGAGGTGGACCTGTCGTGGCAGGACGGCAAATTGGTGCGCTCCACGGTTCGTTCCGACCGCGGCAGCAGGGTTACACTCCGCTACCGGGATGCAAAGCATGAGATCCCGCAGAAGACCGGAACCTATACCTGGCGACCTGTTTAATAGCTGCATGGGATACAATCCAGGGCATGAAGCAGGCGGCAACGATTTGTGGGGCCCTGTTGGCCCTGAGCGCATGTGGTGCCCTGAATGCAGCGCTTTTGCAGCCGGTTAAGGTGACCGGTGGGACGGTAGCTGGTGTTCAAGGTAAGGACGCGTCTATCTCGGTCTACAAAGGCCTGCCCTTTGCGGCACCGCCTGTGGGTGACCTCCGCTGGCGCGCGCCGAAGGTGGTCGTGGCCTGGCAGGGTGTGAGGAAGGCGGACCAGTTTGGCAACAGCTGTGTGCAGTCTGTCGTTCCGGAACGCAAACCCTGGACGTACGAATTCATGGTGCACAACGAGGTGAGCGAGGACTGCCTGTATCTCAACGTCTGGACGGCTGCGAAGGCTCCGACTGAGAAGCGTCCGGTGTACGTCTACATACACGGCGGTGGCAATGTCGAAGGGTCCGGCGCGATCCAGACCTACGACGGCGAGGGCCTGGCGAGAAAGGGCGTCATCGTGGTGACTGTGAATTATCGCCTGGGAATCTTCGGTTTTCTGGCGCACCCCGAACTCACAAAGGAAGTGGAGTCGCACTCCTCCGGCAACTACGCTCTTATGGATCTGGTGGCTGCGCTTCGCTGGGTACAGGACAACATTGCGGCCTTCGGTGGCGACCCCGCGAAGGTCACCATCGGCGGACAATCGGCAGGTGCTTCGAATGCGCATATTCTGGTCGCTTCGCCGCTCGCGAAGGGCCTGTTCCGCGGCGCAATTGCGGAGAGCAGTTCCACGTTTGGCAATGGCAACCTGGCAAAGCTGGCAGATGCCGAACAGACCGGCGTGAAGTTCGCGACCGCAAAAGGCGCCAAATCGCTGGCCGAGTTGCGAAAGTTGTCCTGGAAAGATGTCTTCGCTCCGTTGCAGGGGGCCGCAATCCGCTTCGGTCCGATTATCGATGGCTACCTTCTGCCCGCGACGCCGATGGAGATTTTCTCGCAGGGCAAACACAACGACGTACCGACCCTGGTTGGCGGCAACCTGCATGACAACAACGGTTCCAGCCCGTACCCGACCATTACTGCAGCTGAATTTCGCCAGCAGGCGAAGCAGAAGTACGGTGACCTGACCGATGAATTCCTGAAGTTGTATCCGGCCGACAGTGACGAACAGGCCCGGACTTCATATAACGCCTCACTCCAGGATGCCCTCCGCGTAGCTGCTCACTACTGGGCGATGCATCGCACCAAATACGCGAAGAGCGAAGCGTTCATCTACTTTTGGGACCACGCGCTCCCCGGCCCGGACGCGGAGCGCTATGGCGCGTTCCACACATCGGAAGTCCCCTACGTGATGAATGCCCTCAACCAGTGTGTGGACCGTAAGCTGACTCCTGGTGATTATAAGATCGCCGAGACCATGTCTTCCTATTGGGCGAACTTCATCAAGACGGGGAATCCGAACGGGAAGGGTTTGCCGAAGTGGCCGACGGCTAAAGAGAAGCCAGCGACTGCCTTTGAAGCGGGCGACAAATATCAGGTGATTCCCGTGGCGGGTGATTCCGCAAAACAGGCGTTCCTCGAGAGGGTGCTCAGCACACCACGGCTGCCCGCGAGATGAGGCTGCCTTTCATCGGGACTCGGCGCAGCTTCGCCACAGTCTTCGCAGTAGTTCTGCTTGGTGCCTCAGCGCACGCTGCAGAACTGGGTGTGATGACGTCAGGAGCCTTCACCGCTGCGCTCCTTGAACTGAAGCCAGTCTATGAAGGAAAATCCGGTAATAAACTGACCATCCTGACCACGACAATGGGGACTGGGACCGCCTCCATTCCCAACCGACTGGAGCGAGGGGAGGCCGCCGACGTGGTCATAGTGGACGACACATCGCTTGAGGACCTGATCGCTCGCGGTCTGGTTGTAGCGGGGACCCGGGTACCGCTCGCCCGCTCGCTGATGGGCATGGCCGTTCGCGCGGGAGCGCCAAAGCCCGATATCAGCTCCGTCGAAGCGTTCAGGAATGCCCTCTTGCAGGCAAAGTCGATCGCTTATTCAGCGAGTGTCAGTGGTCGTTATCTATCGACGGAAGTCTTTCCGCGACTGGAAATTGCGGAACAACTTGCAGGCAAGGCACGGCGGATCGAGGGCGAACGCGTGGGGGCGGTGGTGGCGAGGGGGGAAGCGGAAATCGGCTTCCAGCAGGTCAGTGAGCTTCTGCCAGTGCCCGGTATTGACTATGTCGGCCCACTGCCGCCTGGCATCCAGAAGGCAACCATTTTTTCGGCTGGCATTCCGAAGGGTTCCATGAATCGGGATGCTGCAGCTGAGTTGATCCGGTTCCTCGGATCTGCGGATTCGTCACAAGTTATTACGAGAACAGGCATTGAGGCGGTTGTAACTAACGCCGTGAAGTAAATCAGCAGCAGGACTGCCTGAGAACGCCAGACTCATGAGGCCTGGGGGTGTCTCCGTGGTTACTTTTCGGGCCTCGAAATGTGAACCGGGAGCAGAACTCGAAACATTGAAACTACTGGGGGAAGTCTTCAGTGACGACAGTGTAAAGACAAGCCGGAAGGCAGATGGAAACTATAGAAGAGGAAGGACTAATGGAGGGGCTCTAGCCGGTTAGTGGGGGCAAGCCAGCCTCCGAACTGATAAAACGATCTTGCGAGGGAACGATTTTGATCAGATCAGAGGCTGTAATTGGCTTGCCTGGATATCAGATTACAAGCATCGAAGAGGTAG
>CANIHR010000360.1 GCA_947467185.1 Bryobacterales bacterium | reverse complement strand
ATCATGGCCGAGCTGCTCGCTGGCCGCCCCTGGGCTGGCGAATTCCTCGTGCAGCATCGCAACGGCACGACGTTTCCGGCCGAAGTACACGACACCCCACTGCTCAACAGTACCGGCAACCTGATTGGCGTTATCGGTATTTCCACCGACATTAGCGAGCGCAGACGCGTGGAGACCGCACTGGAACTGGAGCGAGGCAAACTGAATGCCGCGTTTGACACCTCCGCGGTCGGCTTCATTGTCTCCGATTCCACCGGTTGCGAGATTTCCATGAATGCCACCGCTCAGCGCCTCCTGGGAGATCCTCCGCCCGGTGATCCTGGTGTCAGCCGTGAAGACAGCATAGCCGAATGGGAACTCTCCCGCGCCGATGGCACCGTTATCCCATATGAAGAGTGGCCGTCGGTTCGGGCAATCCACGGAGACTTCGCCCGCGACCTGGAACTGCACTGCCACAACCGCCGGACCGGCAAACGGTGGATCTGTAATTTCACCATCAGCCCCGTTCGAAACAGCGACGGACAGGTCATGCATATCGTGCAGACTCTCGTCGATGTCACCGAAACGCGCCGCCTCGACCGCGCCCTCCACCTCAACAACATTGAACTGGAAAAGGCCCGGTCCGGTGCCGAAAAGGCGAATCTTGCCAAGTCTGAGTTTCTGTCCAGTATGAGCCATGAACTGCGCTCACCGCTCCACACTATCCTGGGCTTTGCCCAGTTGATGGACAGCGACGATCCGCCACCAACCCTTGCCCAGGCAGCCAGTGTCGAACAAATCCTCAAAGCCGGCTGGTACCTGCTGGAACTCATCACCGAGATCCTCGACCTCGCGCAGGTCGAATCCGGCAAGCTCGCCATCTCCCGCGAACCCACCTCACTTACCGAAGTCCTTCGCGAATGCCGCGCCATGATCCTCCCCCAGCGCCGCAAGCGTGGTATCCAGGTCACCTTCCCGGAAACCGGCAATCCCTACTTCGTGGACGCAGACCGCACCCGCCTCAAGCAAATCCTCATCAACCTGATCTCCAACGCCATCAAGTACAACCGTGAGGAGGGTTCCGTGGTCGTGGAATGCACCGCGGTCGGGGGCGATATCCTTCCCGGACGCGTCCGAGTTACCATCCGCGACACCGGAGCCGGCCTCTCGCCGGAGATGCTGCTCCAGTTGTTCCAGCCCTTCAATCGCCTGGGTCGCGAATTCACCGAGATGGAAGGCACCGGCATTGGCCTGGTGATGAGCAAACGCCTTGTCGAACTGATGGGCGGCGTCATCGGCGTCGAGAGCACCGTGGGCACCGGCAGCATCTTCTGGTTCGAACTCAACTCCTCCCTTGCACCGCTCGCGGTGATCGAGTCGGGAGACCATCTGGCTCCCACACAAGCCCACCCCGACCCCGCCGCGCCCATCGTAACCGTGCTGTGCGTGGAAGACAATCTGCCAAACCGGGAACTGATCGAGAAGATCATTCGCAGCCGCCGTCCCAACATTCGCCTCGTCTGCGCGGGTACCGCCCGCGAAGGCATTCAAATCGCCAGGACGCAACAACCCGACATGATCCTCATGGACATTAACCTGCCTGGCATGAACGGCGTCGAAGCTCTGCAGGTCCTGCGAAAGGACCCCCTCACTAACCATATCCCCGTCGTCGCTCTCAGCGCCAACGCTATGCCCGCCGATGTGAAAAAGGGGCTCGATGCCGGCTTCTTCCGCTATCTGACGAAGCCAATCAAGATCCCCGCCCTCATCGACACAATCGACCAGGCCATCGAGTACGGCCTGGTATTCACCGAGTAACGGACGCTGCGGATTCCGTCCGAACCGGAATCCGCAGCACCACAAAGGCCGAGACAAGCAAGACTGCACCCGCAAACTCAATAGCGCCGCCCAGGCCGATCGTCGATTTCACCAGACCGGCGCCGAACGCAGCCACACCGCCCACCAGCACGCCCACAAAGTTCAGTAACCCGTAGCCCGTTGCCCGCTGATCATCACCCACCAGACCACACAGGACAGGCATGATATTGCTGTCGTAAATCCCGCGCCCAAACCCGTACAGCACCAGTGCAATGTACAGCAGCAGGGGCTGAGAAGCGACACCCGCCAGCATTAGAAACGGTGCCGCCCCGAACAGCCCCAGTGCCTGAGTCCAAATCCGGGCCCGCTGCTGCTTCTTCATCCACGCGTCGGCCAGCCAGCCGCCCAGAAGGATCCCGATTAACCCCGGGCCCTGTATGTAGAAGGTCGAGGCGAACCCCGCCGCCGCCAGACTCAGATGAAACTTGTCGTACAGAAATAATGGCAGCCACGTGTAGACCATCCAGTTGCACAACGACATGGCCGCAAACACAAACAGTACGGCGGCGAAACCCGGAACCCGAACAATCTCCGCCACGCTGCGGCCAAACCCTGTGCCCCGCGGCCCTTCAGCTGCGGCGCCGCCCTCGCCCCGCAAAGCCCGGAACAGAAACAGGCCGTAGATCACGCCCGCGATTCCCAGCGCATAGAACCCGGACCGCCAGCCATAGTGTTCGCCGAGCCACCCGCCACCCGCGCCGCCCAGCACAATGCCGAAGTAAATCCCGCTCTGGTGCAGACTCACTGCTCTGGCGCGAGTTCCTTCCCCATGCTGCGCCGAAATCATCGCCAGCGCCGCCGGAATATAGAAAGCCTCACTCAGCCCCATCAGCGCCCGTGCCGCCAGCAGTTGACCGAAGCTCCGGGCCATCCCCGTCAGCAACGTCACCACCGACCAGATCACCAGACTGAACAGCACCACGCGCCGACGCCCAAGCTTGTCCCCCAGGTAGCCGGCGAAAGGACTGGCAAAGGCGTACACCCACAGGAACCCCGCGCTCACCAGCCCCAGTTGCGGATCAGTCAGTGCCAGGTCCCCGCGCAGCAACGGAAACAGAGAGAAAATGATCTGCCTGTCGAGGTAGTTCAGCAGCGCCACCACCCACAGCAGACCGACCACCACCCACGCTGCCCGGCGCGAAATCACGCCTCGCCGCCACCCGCAAACGTCTCGGCGGTAAAGCCATCGGCCACCAGCTCAGCCTGCAGCCGGCTCCACTGTTCCTCCGAAATTCCGCCCCGCGGCTTCAACACCTCGCCCACTTCAATGCCGGACCAGCCCAGCATCTTCTTGAGTGCGCCCATCATCGGATACCCCAGCGTAATTCGAATCAGCCGGTTTACCGTATCCTGCAAACGCCGCGCATTCGCCCAGTCGCCTCGCACCGCCGCTGCGTGAATCGCGACAAACGTCCGCGGAATCAGATTGTAGAACGAACCGATTCCGCCGTTCGCGCCCATGTACAGTCCCGCCGCCAGCACCTCGTCGCGGCCATTAAACAGAACGTGCCCCTCACGGCGAATCTCGCCCAGTCTGTACAGGTCGAAGTCCGTGAACTTCAGCCCGACCACTCCGGGAATCCGGCACAGCGCCAGAATCTGATCCAGCGTCCGGATCGAGGGACTCAGCTCCGGAAAAAAGTAAACCAGCAATGGCGCATCGGTCGCCGCCGCCAGGTCACTGTAGTATCCGTGAATCTCCTCAAAGCTGTACGCGCCAGCCGGAGGCAGACTGCTGATCGCCGTAGCACCCGCTTTCGCCGCATGCCGGGCCAATGTAACGGACTCTGCCGTACCCGCCGCTCCAACGTGAATAACAGTCTGGGCACCCGCCGGGGCATTGCGCAGCGCCACCTCGCATGCCTGGCGGCGAACCGCCGCCGGAGTCACCAAACCTTCGCCCGTCTGGCCGCACACATAGACTCCGTGGGCACCCGAGTCATAGATCCGAACCAGCAGCTTTTCCATCGCTCCTGTGTCCAGGCCTCCGTCGGAGTCAAATGGCGTCACCAACGCCGGAAGAATACCGTGTAATTGTGAACTCATGAATTTAACCAGGCCTCTGAAAAGTTAGCAGACCGGTTTCGTTCACGGGACAAAAGAAAAGGGGAGGCCCATTCGGGCCTCCCCTCACACATGTAACCGCAGTGAAACTTACTTCTTCGAGAGCAGCCCCGCCTCAGCCGCCTTCAACCTTGCCCGGGCGTAGGCCGCCGCCGCATCCGCTGACTTCACCAGCGTGTCCGCGTGCAGGCTGATGGTCGAAAGCTGCTGCCGGTACTCCGCATTCAGAGGTGCCGGCATTGTTCCCGCATCCTTCTTCGTCAGAATGGCCGCGTTCGTATCCTGTGCCAGCGCCTTCGCCGACTCCAGCATCTTGTCGATGCTCTTCTGCTTCCATTCCGGCAGCAGCGGCTGGATCGCTTCGAGGCGGATCAGCGCCGGCCGCAGACCGTCATTTACCAGTTCGCGAATCTGGCCGAGATGATGCAGGTGAACCCACTTCGATGACCGCATCTGCCAAACCGAATGATTCAGTACACTCGCCTGATAACTGACATCCCGCGCCACACCTTCCACCTGATTGATCAGTTCGATCCCTTCCTTTTCCAGTGCAATCGGATCCTGCGTTTCCGCCGCCGGCAAAGCCGCCGGAATCAGCATCAGCGCCGCGAGGGCAGTCACAGTTACTTTGGACACACTTCTGGTAATCGTTTGGTAGTTCATCGTTTTTCTCCTGTTTGAGTTACTAAGTTGTTAAAGAATTGAGTGGTTGTTACCGGATAACCTGTATGACTCGGAGTCGAACCCCGGCCGGGTGGGGGCACGGTACCGGGGTTCGCAACGTGGCGGTCTGCATCAGGACCGCCTCGTTCTCGTCAGACGCCGCCAGCCAGACAAACATCGCCAGCGGCACCAGCATCGGATTTCCAAACATCCCGGCCACGAAAGCCACCGCTGCGAACGCCTGGCCAATGCGGGCCGCGATGGTGGTCGCCTGCACTCTCGCCATTCGCATGGCCAGCAGGGCGCGCAACACACGACCGCCATCCATCGGAAACGCCGGGATTAAGTTGAAGAGCACCAGTGACAGATTCGCCACCAGCAGTCGGTTGAAGAAGGGCGCATCCGGAAGCAAAAAGAGGAGGCCCGCGATTGCCACGTTCACCGCAGGGCCAGCCAGCGCCACTACCAGTTCCTGCCGCGGGTTCTCCGGAATCCTCTCCAGATTTGCGACCCCGCCAATCGGCAGCAGGGTAATGTCGCGGGTCCGGATCCCGAACCGGCGAGCGGCCAGCGCATGCCCCAGT
>CANIHR010000359.1 GCA_947467185.1 Bryobacterales bacterium | reverse complement strand
CAGGGATGACGGGTGGGGAACTGGCTCGGCAACTGTGTCCTCTGCGGCGGGATATGAAGGTGCTGTTCATGTCCGGGTATGCGGACGACGTCATTGTGCGCAAGGGCGTGCTGGAAGATGGCGTGGCGCACATTCAGAAGCCGATGACTCCAGAGGCTTTGGGGGCACGGGTTCGCGAAGTTCTGGGGCGTCAGGCCCCGGCCATGATGCCGGTCGGCTGAGAGGCGCGGGCCTGCCGCTACACTGAAATTTATGCTGGTTATCGGCTCGCGCGGCTCTCAACTCGCGCTCTGGCAAGCGAATCATATGAAGGCCAAGCTGGAAGGCCGGGGACTCGCCTGCACGATTGAAATTATTCATACGCGCGGGGATAAAATCCTGGATGTTCCGCTGGCCAAGGTGGGCGGCAAGGGGCTGTTCACCAAGGAAATTGAAGATGCGCTGCTCGACGGCCGGATTCATCTGGCTGTGCACAGCCTGAAGGATCTGCCGACGGAACTGCCCGAGGGGCTGGTTATGTCGGCGATTCCGGAGCGCGCGGATCCGCTGGACGCGATTATTGGCAGCAAGCTGCGGCTGTTGCGTCCGGGGGCGGTGGTGGGGACGAGTTCGCTGCGGCGGATTGCGCAACTGACGCGGCTGCGGCCGGATCTGGATCTGCGGAATATTCGGGGCAACATCGATACGCGTATTTCCAAAGTGGAAAAGGGCGAGTACGACGCGATTGTGCTGGCCGCGGCGGGCGTGCGGCGTCTGGGCTGGGGCGACATTATCGCGGAGACTTTCCGGGCGGATGTGATGCTGCCCGCAGTGGGTCAGGGTGCGCTGGCGATTGAAACGCTGGCTTCCGGGCCGGGTTTTGAGGCGGCGCAACTGCTGGACGACCCGTGGACGCGATTTGCCGTGACGGCGGAACGTACGATGCTGGGCGAACTGGGCGGTGGGTGTCAGGTGCCGATCGGGGCGTTCGCGACGCTGGAGAATACCGAGTTGTTCCTGACCGGCGGCGTGTTTACTCCGGATGGGGCGACGATGATTCGGTACACAGCGGCGGGGGATTGTACGAAGCCGGCGGAACTGGGTCGGAATGTGGCCCGGGTGCTGCTGGAGCGCGGCGCGGGTAAGATTCTGGAGTCCGTGTATAACACTTCGCTTGAGAAGCCGGGCGCGGAAACACAGCAATGATGAAGGCGCGCCACAAGGTCTACCTCGTCGGCGCGGGGCCGGGCGATCCGGAACTGATCACGCTGAAGGCAAAGCGGGTGCTGGGCCTGGCGGACGTGATTCTGTACGACCATCTGGCGTCGAATGACCTGCTGGACCTGGCTCCGGCCGGGGCGCAGCGGATCTATGTGGGGAAGAAGCGCGCGAATCACTCGGTGTCGCAGGAAGAAATCTGCGACATGTTGGTGGAGCATGGCCGGACTGGTGTGACTGTGGTCCGGCTGAAGGGCGGCGATCCGTATCTGTTTGGCAGGGGAGGGGAAGAGGCTGAGGCTCTGCAGCAGGCCGGGATTCCGTTTGAAGTGGTGCCGGGTGTGACGTCGCCGCTGGGCATTGCGGCTTACACCGGGGTGCCGCTGACGCACCGGGATCATACGTCGGTGGTCACGTTTGTGACCGGGCATGACGTGGACAAGATCGACTGGACTCGGGTGGGGGCTTCGGAGACGCTGGTCGTTTTCATGGGCCTGTCGCACCTGACGCAGATTGCGCGGCGGATTATCGAAGAGGGTCGCGACCCGAATACGCCGGCGATGGCGGTACGGTGGGGGACTCGTCCGGATCAGGAAGTGCTGGTGGGGACGCTGGGGACTCTGCCGGACCTGGTGGTGCAGCGGGGGATGAAGCCTCCGGCCACGATCGTGATTGGCGAAGTGGTGCAGTTGCGGGACCGGTTGAGCTGGTTCGAGAAGTTGCCGTTATTCGGGCAGAAGATTGTGGTGACGCGGGCTCGGCAGCAGGCTTCGAGTTTGGCGTCGTTACTCACGGAACTGGGCGCGAGTGTGGTGGAATTGCCGGTGATTGAGATTCAGCCGGGCGATTCGACAGCTCTGGATGCGGCGCTGTTGCGGCTGGAAGCGTACGATTTCCTCATGTTCACGTCGGTGAATGGTGTGGAACGGTTTCTGGCTCGGCTGGATGAGAGTCCGAGGGATCTGCGGAGCATTCGGGGGAAGATCTGCGCGATTGGCCCGGCAACTCGCGAGGCGCTGGAACGGTTCCATATCAAAGTGGACATTACCGCGAAGGAGTATGTTGCGGAGGGTCTGCTGGAGGTTCTGGCGGCGCATGAGATGGCTGGCAAGCGCGTGCTGATTGCGCGGGCGGCGGTGGCGCGGGATGTGCTGCCGGATGCTCTGCGCGAGCGCGGGGCCGAAGTGGATGTGGTGGAGGCGTACCGGACGGTGCCGCCCGAGGGTCTGGCGGAACGGGCGAGGGAAGTGCTGGCTGGGAATCCGGACTGGGTGACGTTTACGAGTTCGTCGACGGTGCGGAATCTGGCGGAGGCGGTGGGGCCGCAGGCGCTGCATCATGTGCGGACCGTGAGTATTGGTCCGGTGACCAGTAGTACTTTAAAGCACTACGGAATACCGCTGACAGCGGAGGCAACGGAATATACCGTTCCGGGTCTGGTGAATGCCGTACTGGCATCTTCTACAATAGAGACGTGAAATACGCACTGGTAGCGGCTCTTGCTTTGTCACTGGCCGCCTGCTCCAAGAACATCGACACGATGGACGCCGTTAAGCAGGGCGTCATCAAAGATATCCCGAAAGACATCAACCTGGGGGGCATGGACGTGAACGTCGTGTCCGTTTCGTTCCGCGGACAGGAAGCGGATGCCGTGGTGACTTTTGCGCCCAAGGGCGGACCGCCCATGATGAACATGAAGTACGTCATGGAACGCAAGGGCGACGAGTGGCACATCAAGACGCGCACGTCTGGGGCGACGGAACATGCGGCGCAGGACCCGACCCAGGGTGGTGGCGCAGCTCCTGGTGGCATGGCTCCTCCGCTGGCTCCGGGGGCGGAAATGCCTGCCGGGCACGGGGCGGCGGGCGCTCCGGCTGGTGGTGGTACGGCTCCAGCGACTTCGGGTGATGGCAAGAGTGTGCCGCTGCCGAAGGGCCATCCTTCGCTTGGCGACGTTAAGTAGTTTATGAAGGTCGCGATCCTCGGCGGAGGCCCTTCGGGAGCCTTCGCCGCCGAGCGCCTCGCGTCGGCAGGCGTGGAAACTGTCCTGCTCGATGAAAAACTCGCCTGGGAAAAACCCTGCGGCGGGGGGCTCACGTGGAAAGCGTATTCGCAGTACCCATTTCTGACTTCAGACGCGACTCCGCATAAGATTGTGCGGGAGACGGTTTTGTCGGCGCCGAAGAGCGTGCCGGTGAATCTGAAGCTGGATCATCCTCTCCTGATTTACTCCCGTTTTGATCTGAATCATCTGCTGCTGCAGCGTGCGGAGAAAGCCGGCGCGCAGATTGAGAAAACGCGCGTGCTTTCGGCGGACCGAACTTCTTCGGGCTGGAAGCTGCGGACGAAGCACGGGGACATTGAAGCGGACCGGTGCATTGTGGCGACGGGCGCACGGAATCCGCTGCGGCAACTGGGGACGGAACTGACGGCGACGGACGCGATGTCGGCGCTGGGGTATTACGTACCGAGCGACCGGGAGAAGATCGACATTCAGTTCCTGGCTGGTCTGGAAGGGTACATCTGGGTGTTTCCGCGGTGCGGGCATTTGTCAGTGGGGATTTGCGGGAAGGGTGAATCGGCGCAGTCGTTGCGGGTTCGGCTGGAACGCTATATGGATGAACAGGGGCTTTCGCGGAAAGATGCGACGTTCTACAGCCATCTGCTGCCGGCTCTGGATACTCCGGCGTGGAAGAAGAACCGGGTGGCGGGTGACGGTTGGGTCGCGACAGGCGATGCGGCGGGTCTGGTGGATCCGATTACGGGCGAGGGCTTGTATTACGCGATGCGGTCGGCAGATCTGGCGACGCAGGCGATTCTGGCGGACCCGGCAGACGTCACGGGCGTGGCGTACCGGCGGCATTTGCGGAAGGATTTTGTGGGGGACCTGGAGTTCGGGTCGCGGCTGGCAAGTCGGGTGTTCACGGGGAAGTTTCTGTTCGGGTCGGTGCCGAGCCGGATGGTGCAGTTTACGCGGCTGAGTCCGCGTTTCCGGGAAGTGATGCAGGATCTGTTTGAGGGTTCGCAGCCGTATCTTGGGCTGAAAAAGAGGCTGTTTCTGAACCTGAACTGGAGTCTGCTGGAGATTGTTTGTAATTTAGGCTTCGGACGTCTGGTTCCGGAGCGTGAGTCCGCCGGTTCTTAAGACAAAACATGAGCAAGCACAAGATTGTTTCCTTTGAGGTGATTGACCTCCGATATCCGACTGTCCGTTTGGGGATGGCGGGGTCGGACCCGCGGCATCTGGCGCCGAATTATTCGTGCGCGGTGACGGTTTTGCGGACGGATACGGGGCTGGAAGGCCGGTCGCTCGTGTTTACGGTAGGCGACGGGACGCAGATCCAGAAGGCCGCGATTGAGGCGCTGCAGCGGTTTGTGGTGGGACGAACGCTGAGTGAGTTTCAGGCGGAGCCGGGGCTGTTTGCGCAGGCACTGGCGGAGCATCATCAGCTACGGTGGCTGGCGCTGGGTGTCTACCGGATGGCGGTAGGCGGCGTGGTGAATGCGCTGTGGGATCTGTGGGCGAAGAGCGAAGGGCTGCCGATGTGGCAGTTGCTGACGTCGCTGCCGCCGGAGAAGATCGTGCAGTCGATTGATTTCCACCATCTGCGGGATGTTCTCACCGAGGATGAATTGCTGGAGACGCTGCGGTCGCGTGTGGGCGAGCGGGAGAAGAATCTGGCCCGTTTGCGGGGCGAGGGTGTGCGTGTCTACAGCACTGCCGGATGGTCGGGGCGGCCTCTGGATGAGGTTCGGCGGCTGTGCGGTGGGTTGTATGCGGCGGGGACTCGGGCGTTTAAGGCGAAGGTCGGGCGCGGGCAGCAGTATGACCGGGCGCGGGCTTTGGATGAAGACCGGCGGATGCTGAATGCGATCCGGGAGTCTACGGGGCCGGATGCGCTGTTGCTGACGGACGCGAATCAGAATCTGGGTGACTGGCGGAATGCGGCCAGCTACATGACGGAGCTGGCGGAGTACCAGCTTCTGTT
>CANIHR010000358.1 GCA_947467185.1 Bryobacterales bacterium | reverse complement strand
ACGCGAACAACCCGCCCAGCACCAGCGCCGTGTCCGCCCCCACAAACCGGCGCGCCTCGCGCACCACGCCAAAAACCACCGCACCCAGGAAGCAGAAGTTCAGCAGCCGGGCCGCATACTCCCCGCCCGGCAGATACACCGCCGTAAACACAAAGTCCGCCCCCAGAGGCATCACCGACCACGACAGCCACCGCACATCGAACGGCCACACATGATGCGCCGCCACCCACGCCGGTACCGCCAGATGCACCGAAAGCGCATCCGCGCCCATCTCCGGCTTCATCGTGATCATCAAATGGCAGACCAACGGAAACAGCAGCAACGACCACGCCGCCACCCCACCCGCAGCCCCCGGACGAACCAGCGCCGTCGCGTCCGCCAAAGCCGCACGCGCCAACTGCGGACGCACCACGAACGGAAACGCCAGCAGGGCCACATAAACCACCGGATAATTCACAGGAAAATGCGCCAGCAGACTAAACGCGGTCAGCCAAACCGCCGCGCCACCCACCAGCGATAAAACCCCGAGCTTCCCGAAACACCAGCGCCCCAAAACCTCGGCACTCAGCAGGAAACCCGCCACCACCAAAACCGCACGCGGCCCCTCGGCCACCATCACAAACCCGGTCGCCACCGCCACCGTACACGGAACAAACCAGCGCCGCCACGGCCCCACAAACAGCAGCGTCCAGACACACCACGCCGCCACCGTCCATTCCAGTCTTTGCAGGCCCCGCGGATTCCACAAGTCCTGCTGCAGAATCCCCACCCGCCACGTCGTCACCACCGTGGCCACCAGGGCCACCAGCGGTAATACCCAGCTCAGAATGCGGCGAGTCAGAGACGACATCCCGCTTACGAAGTCGCGCGCAAAGGTACAACTTCCGCCGGTTTCGCCCGCCGCAGATTCCGCCGCGACGACTCCCGCACCTTCAGCGTCGCCGGCAACCGCAGCGTCGTCACGCCCTGCCGCACACCCTTGCTCTGAATCCGGTCCAGCAGAATCTCCGACGCCCGGAACCCAATGTCATACGCCGGCTGCAGAATCGTCGTAATCGCCGGCGAAAACAGATCGTCCACCGTCAGTTCATCGAACGTCACAAACCCCAGATCATCCGGCGTCCGCAGCCCGCACTGATACATCCCGCGCAAAGCCCCCAGCGCCGTCGGACCGTTCGTACACAGCAGCGCATCCGGCCGCCGCTCCGGGTCCACCAGACGCTCCCGGCACATCGACGCCAGGTCGTCCGACCGCAAATTCCCCTGCCACACCAAGTCGTCGGAAGGCAGCAAACCCGCGCGCCGCAAACTCTGCTCCCAACCCTGCAAACGCCGCCGCTCATTGCGCAGCGTCAAAGGCCCCGTCACAATCGCGATCCGCCGGTACCCCATCGCAATCAGGTGGTCCGTGCCCATCTCGGCCGCCGCCACGTCTTCCACCGAAACCGAATCCACCGAAATCCGCTCCGGCACACGATCCAGGCAAACCACGGGAATCCCGGCCGATTCCAGCCGCTCCATCTGCTTGCCCGAAGCACCCGACTCCGCCGCCACCACCAGAATCCCCTCAACCTGCTGCGACCGCAGTATCGAAAGCAATTCCCCCTGCCGCTCCGGACTCTCCAGCGAATTCACCGCCACCAGCGAGTAACCCTTGCCCCGCGCCCCCGTCTCCGCCCCGCGAATAATCTGCGGGTAGAACGAGATCGTCATGTCCGGAACAATAATCCCCAGCGTGTTCGTGCGGCTGGTCTTCAGACTCCGCGCCACATGGTTCGGGTGGTAATCCAGATCCCGGATCGCCGCCTCCACCCTCTGGCGAAGGCTTTCGCTGACAGGCACCGATCCGGTTACGACGTGCGAAACCGTCCCAACCGAAACCCCGGCCTTATCAGCGACTTCCTTAATCGTCGCCATCGACTAGAACTTCAGGCGAGCCTTGCGCGCTTCAACCTTCTTGAAGTCCAGCCCAGGAACGTTCTTAATGTCGTCAATCGACTTGAACGCGCCCTTTTCATCCCGATACTTCACCAGCGCCGCCGATTCCGACCGCGTCAGCCCCAGGCCGGCTTCCAGCTCAATCGACGACGCCGTATTCACTTCAATCGGCTTCGGCGCTTCCGGCCCAAACTGCTTCGTCAAATAATCGAGGACCTTCTCGTACTCTTCATCGGTTCCCTCGGAACCCATGTTGACCATCTTCGAAATGGTCTCTTCCCAGCCCGTCCGGGTCTGCCGCAGTGACGCAGCCTGTTCCGGCGAGTGGCACTTGCCACAAACCTTCACCGTTTCGTCATGGCCGTTCCCGGGAGGAATGTCCGCCAGAGCGGTTCCCGTCAGGAACGTGAGCGTCGCGCAAAGGGCAAGTAAAGTAGAAGTCCGCATATTTATATCCGCTGAATACAGCATACTGAATAGGCGTGTAACCCATTCGGTCGGTTACAAAACTATCACACGCCCGCCGGAGCGAACAACTCCGCCGCACGCCCGTCAATCGTCACCACCGCGCCCGCTTTGTTATGCGGCACGCGCACATATCCCAGCCCAAACACCCCGTCCGCCGTCGCAACTGCCGACGTCACTTCCCCGGTCTCTTTCCCGTCCACCGTCATCGGCGTTTTCGCAGCCGGAGCCCCACCGCCGCCCGCCAGCCGGAACCCCATCAAACACCGGTTCACATGCCCCCGCGACCGCACCCGCTCCACAATCTCCTGCCCCAGATAACAGCCCTTCGAAAAATGCACCGCATGCATCATCTGCGATTCCTGCGGCAGCGTCGCATCCGTAATGTCCGCTCCGTAACGAGGCACAAAGTTCCGGATCCGGGCCGTCTCCAGTTCCTCGGCACTCGCAGGAACCGCCCCGGCCAGACGCCCCAGTACCGCGGCCTTCTCGGCAATCGGGCCATACAACCGCACCCCGGGCGCGCCCGAAGCACTGATCGCCGCCACCGTCAGACCGTCTGTCGCGGTAAATCCCGCCCCCGCCACCAGTTCCGCCGCGCCCTCGCCCTCAACCGCCAGGCAGAAAGTCGCGTCCGTCACATCTTCCACATACGCATCGTCGGCAATGATGTATTTGTCCAGATGCTCATACACGCCCAACCGCGTTTCCGGCTCCGTGTCCAGCAGCAGATGCCCGTCCAGACACAACACATGCACATCCGCCTGAATCCGTCCCTGCGCATTCAGGAAAAACGCATACAGCCCCTCACCCGGCTTCAAACCCTGCACATGATTCGTCGTCATGGCATGCAGCAGCCGCGCTCGGTCGTCGCCCGTCACCTGAATGCGGCCATGCGCCGCCAGATCGTAAATCCGCACGCTCATTTCGACAACGCCCGCAGCAACGCCGACAACAACACCACCGCCACGCCACTGAACGCAATCCCCTTCAGCTGCCGCGCCCGCTTCTCATTGCCCTGCTTCGTCACCAGCAACGCCACGGCGAACACATGCAGCGCCAGCAGAATCTTCACCCCAAACACCGGATGCCACGCCGCCTTCAGCCCTTCGCGATGCATAAAATTCGTCAGGAAATTCCAGAACCCCGACACCAGCAGCCCCACAATCGACGTCAGCACCAGAGGCCGCCACGCCGCCGCGGCCGCATTCTCCACCTTCATCCGGGCGTCAGCCGACAGCGCCGACAATCCCGGCAGAAAGCCATAAACCCAGGCAAGCACGCCGCCCACCAGGGTCACAGCCGAAAAGATGTGCAGAAAGCGAAACAGTACAGGAAGGATGTCCATCAACTATCCATGATGCG
Source organism: Bryobacterales bacterium (assembly GCA_947467185.1). Lineage (GTDB taxonomy): Bacteria > Acidobacteriota > Terriglobia > Bryobacterales > Bryobacteraceae > BOG-234. The sequence continues at coordinate 1,422 of CANIHR010000358.1, read as the reverse complement.
GGATGCCCCCCGCCGGACTCAAACCGCTACCCTGAAGACAGCGCCCGCGGCGCGGAAAGACTCTTGAAAATGATCCACGAAATCCTCCCCGTCGGCATGCTCGGCTGCAACTGCTCCATCCTCGGCGACGAACTCTCCCGCGAAGCCATCGTCATCGACCCTGGCGACGACATCTCCGAAATCGTGGCCCTCCTCCAAAAGCACCACCTCAAAGTCACCCAGATCGCGATTACCCACGCCCACATCGACCACATCGGCGGCGCCGCCAAACTCCGCGCCATCACCGGAGCCCCCATCTACATGCACGAAGCCGACGCCTTTCTGGCCGACCGCCTCGACGTGCAGGCCGGCTGGCTCGGCATGGAAACGCCCGAAAACCCCGGCATCGACACCCCCGCCAAAGAAGGCGACATCTTAAAGGCGGGAGCCATCGAAGCGACCGTCCTCCACACCCCAGGCCACACCCCCGGCAGCATCTCGCTTTTCATGCCCCACGAAAAGAAACTGATAGCCGGAGACACCCTCTTCCAGGGCTCCGTAGGCCGAACCGACCTCCCCGGAGGAGACCCCGAAGCCATAGCCAAGTCGATAAGAGGAAAACTCTACACCCTCCCCGAAGACACCATAGTCGTAGCCGGCCACGGAGCCAACACCACCATAGGAAGAGAAAAGCGCCAGAACATGTTCGTCAGACCGTAAGCGGTGCACCCCACGCGCTCTTGCGGTCGCTTCGCCTTCTCCGCTGACGTCCTGTCGCGGCATGTGCGGAAGCGGATCGCCAGTTCTGGAACCCTCGTCTTTGACGGATTCCCCGTTTGAATTGAACCCGTCCACCAAAGCCGTACCGAACCGCGCGCGTAAGCAAGCGGCCAGCTCGGGCCCAGGAACACCTTCTTCATCCAGCCCAAATCTCTCAAGATTTTTTGGTAAAATAATGAAGTCGACGTATAGGTGGAACAGCGCAAACTGCGCGTCGATCCCGCCAGAAATGGTTCTCACCCAAGCGTGAGAATACCCAAGCGGCTCCGTTTAGCGGTAACGAAACATTGAGGGAGGCTCTCGCGGGAGCCTCCCTCTGTTTTGACCGACTATGAGTTGTGCACCCGTGAAGAACCCGATCCATCCCGGCAAAATCATCCGGCACGATTGCCTGGAGCCGCTGGGCCTGTCCATCACAGCAGGAGCAAAGATTCTCGGAGTCACCCGCCAAACCCTGAGCAAAATCGTCAACGGGAAATCCGGCATCAACCCGGAGACGGCCACCCGACTAACAAAAGCCTTCGGCAGCACAGAAGAAACCTGGCTCAGAATGCAACAAGCTTCGGACCGAGAGGCCAAAACGCTACACCCTCGGCGGGGAGTGAACTCTTCTGACCAACCAGTAGAAGAGCACACTGCGGCGGAGGTCAGCATGTGCCATTT
>CANIHR010000357.1 GCA_947467185.1 Bryobacterales bacterium | reverse complement strand
GTGCCGTGTACGTACAGGGTTCCTCCACTGTGTCATCCACCTGGCAAGCCGCCGGACTCCCGGCCTTTATATAGAGATCCACGTCTCCCGCATCGCCCGTCGTCGTCACCTTCAGTACCGACGCCTGGTCCGGCACCGGAATGCGATAGAACCGCTCCATCCCGGCGATGTCGCCCAGCCCCCGCACCACTGTATTCGGTGAAAGAGGCAAAGGAGTAATCGCGGTTGCCGCCAGCGAAACCGTCGAATACGCCGTGTAGCCATCCACCTCAATCAGCCACAGTCCTTTCGGAGTCGAAAAACTCAGGGTTTCATTCGAACCATTTCGTCCGGACTGATAAGCACCGCCAGTCGAATCGTAGACATACAGATCCGGATCGCCCGAGCCACCGCGTAACGCAACCTGCATCACCGGAGTACCCGCCGGGGGGGCCACCACGGCAAAGCCATAGCTGTCCAGTGTGCCGCCAATGCTCAGTGGCGTCCCCGACGAAAGTACCGTCAGCATGGGAGCCAGATAGCCGTGCACCACCCGCCCACCGCGCCCGTCCGTGACCGAAATCTTGACACGCTGAGACGTGAACGATCCGGTCCACGTCACGGCCCCCGAGCCACCGTTCACTGACATGCCGTCCGGGCCAGCCGTCAAGGCGTAATTCAGCGTCCCGCCCGCCGGATTGGTCGCAACCACGGTATAGCGGTACGCGTCCCCCAACCCGGCCGAAATCCCCAGCGGCTTGCTGGTAATGGCCGGGCCAGGTGTCGCCTGCAGATCGGCCGGCTTATCAAAGGCAGCGTCATAAACAGTGCCCCGCAGCGCGTCGCCCTCCGTCCCTCGGGCCGAAAAGCCCATACCGTGCTTCGCAAACACGGCCCAGATCGCCGCCCGGTTCGCCCCGTTATTCGCCGCCTGATCGGCGCTCAGAATGGCGTCCCGCGCATCCGGCATACTCGGATTGCACGGAGTGCCCTTGAGCCCATCCAGCACGAGTTTGTCGGTCGTCGCCTGCCCCAAAGACTTCCGCAGATCCCAAAGCGTCGCCGCCCAGATCTCGCCGTCGTTGTGAACCTCAAACCCCTGATTGCCCAAGTCCTCGTACGTTAACGTGTACCCCTCATAGCTTTGGCGCCGGATCCCCCGCGTGGCGCGTGCCGCAACGTAAGCGCCCATCACCGGATTGTCGTAGTAGCTCGTCGCGAAGTAGTCCGACCAGCCCTCGCCCATCGCGCCCGACTGAATCCGAATCAGGCAACTCGTGCTCGTCAGTGTCCCCACCAGGCGAGTCGACACACCATGGGCGTACTCGTGCATCAGAACCTGGCCGTCGTAGGAGGAGTCCAGATCGTCCAGCCGATTGGTGGTGCCACGCGAAAACAGCCCCATCCGCACCTTGGCCGGAGTCCCTTCCGGCGTCGGCGCGAACGAAGCATTGTTCGACTCAAGCGCATGCTGGGCCAGTGCGACTACTCCATCGCCGGCTTTACCGCCCTTGCCCAGATTGTCGGTCTGGTAATTTCCGGCCGCTTCGGTGAAACCCAGAGAGTAGTAGTAATCGTGCGCCAGGTTCACCAGGTAAAACAGGTTCAGAACACTGCCTGCCTTAAAGCCACGCGGATCTGCGCCAGTCGTGCCGTCCCCAAAGGTGAAATCGAAAACACCCGCCGTCGCCAGCGCCCGGCCTGTCTGCAGCCCCTCGGTCACGGTCGTGTCGGGACGATCGTCGCCGTTTGCATCAATGAAGGCATCCACATTGTTACCGGTTGTCACCGTCACCGTTTCCGGAAACCAACCGGCGGGGAAATCAACAAGTTCACGCGTGCCGACCAGCGGAGACTGTTTCCAGACCCTCCCCTGCGCCGCCGCGTAGATCAAATTATTGTGGCGATAGAGAACGGAACCGTCCAGGGCGTCCACCAGAATTTCGTAATTGTGTTGCGCGTCAGCGTCAAAAAACAGGCGGTACGCGAGGCGCGCCGAAGCCGCGTCCAGCGGGAACACCACCAGTTCCGGTTCGCGGATGAATTCGCCACGCGTATTGCCGCCCCGCGCAACTTTTTGCGCATCTGCTGCCGTCAGAGCCGGCGTCGTGATCACGCTGACGCCTGGGATCAGTTCCCCGCTGCTCACCTGAACCACTTCACCACCCGCGCTGAGCGTGAACTTCACATTCGCTTCAAATACGTCGTACCCACCGATCGTCTGGGTGAAGCCGAGGTAAGTGGCCTTTGCGCCAACGTCCCGCAAAGTTACGTGGAGTTTTCCTGCATCCTCCGAAGACATAGCGAATATTTCTGAATTTTGCCGCAGAAAGTCCCTTGCTATTGTTTCCGCATCACCGGTCGAACCGGAGGTGAGGGCCTTGCCGTCTCGCAATAATAACTTCGGCAGGCCATAACGGTTCGCCGTTACCCGCAAACCGGGCTGTGACGCCTGAGCTTCCAGTGCGAAGGCCACCAGCCGCGCGGTTCTGTTGGCGACCAGCGCCTGTGCCCGGAGTTGAAGGGCCGTCGGTCTGTCCGTCGCAAGGGCGGGAATGTCACGCCGGTCAAAATTCCGGGGACCAGTCTGCCGCTGACCGAACAATGTGATAGAGACAGCCAGAAAAAGAAAAAAGGCTCGCACGTGTTTTCTCAAAATCGCCCCAATGTTTCTTCTATGCGTGAAGCGTACAACTCGTTACACTCCTTTAATCCTGCCACAGTCGAAGTCTGGTAGCCTGAGTCCAGAGTTCCGCTTTCGTTAAGGAGTCACCCGTATGCATTCACGCAGAGATTTTGGCAAAGTTGCCCTGACTGCGGCTTCTGCCGCCCTCGCCCTCGCTCAGGCTCCCGCGGGACCTGGCGGTCCTGGCCGCGGCGCACCACCTCCTCCCCTGAAATCCACTTTTAGCGGTGTTCAGATTGGCGTCATCACCTACAGCTTCCGTCAGGGTGTCACCGCACAGGACCTTATCCCGACCATGAAGAAGCTCGGCATCACCTGCTGTGAACTCATGTCAAATCACGCCGAAGCCCTCGCTGGCGCCCCCGCTGGCCCGGCCTTTGGTGGTGGCGGACGTGGCCGCGGCCAGATGACGCCCGAACAGCAGGCTGCCGCGCAGGAAGCCCGCAAAGTCGCCGCAGAAGCCCTCGCGAAATTCCGTGCCGGTGTCTCTATGGACACCTACAAGGGCATCCGCAAGCAGTTTGACGACGCAGGCATCGACCTCCGCATCCTCTGCTACAACCTGCCCGTCAGCGCCACCGACGAGGAAATCGACTACTCCTTCCGCATGGCGCAGGCCCTCGGCGTGCAGTCCATTACTTCCAGTTCCACGGTTGCGGTCGCAAAACGCGTCGCCCCGTTCGCCGACAAGTACAAGATCATGTGGGGCGGTCACGGTCACGACGCCGTTGAAGACGCCGAACAGTTCGCGACACCCGAGAGCTTCGCGAAGATCATGTCCTACAGCAAGTACATCGGTGTGAATCTTGACATCGGCCACTTCACCGCCGCCGGCTACGACCCGATCGCCTACATCAAGGAACACCACGACCGCATCACCAATATCCACCTGAAGGATCGCTTCAAAAATCCGGCCGGTGGACGCGGCGCGAACGTGCGCTGGGGTGAAGGCCAGACGAAGATCAAGGACGTTCTGCTGCTGATGCGCCAGGAGAAGTACAGTTTCCCGGCAAACATCGAGTACGAGTACCAGGGCACCGATTCCGTCATCGAGGTGGCGAAGTGCCTCGAATACTGCCGTAACATCCTGATGGCTTAACACTCCCGGCGAATGGCGACCTTACAGCATAAAAACTGCAACCTGTTCTATACGCTGGAGGGCTCCGGACCGCCGGTATTGATGATTCAGGGGGTGGGGGTTCTGGGCAGCGGCTGGCTTCCGCAGGTGCCCGACCTCGCCCCGCACTTCACCTGTCTCCGCTATGACAACCGGGGCATAGGGCAGAGTCAGCCCATAGGGATGGCTCTCACGATTCCCCAAATGGTGGAGGATGCGCTCGCGCTGATGGACGCACAGGGTTGGGATTCGGCGCATGTCATCGGGCATTCCATGGGCGGCACCATCGCGCAGGAACTGGCGTTGCGGGCTCGGCATCGGTTGAAGAGCCTGACCCTGATGTGCACCGTCTCCCGTGGCAAAGACGCCACGGGCCTCACACCCTTCCGCTTCTTCACCGGCATCCGCACATGGGTTGGCACCGCGAATGGCCGCCGTAAAGCCTTCATGCAGATGGTTCTGCCACCCCACGAGGTACCCGTTGCTAAAGCGGAATTCGACGCCCTCGCCAAACAACTGAGCCTCTGGTTTGGTCACGACATCGCAAATCACCCGCCGAACGCGATCCGGCAGCTAAACGCCCTGACCGCACATGACACCACGCCACGCCTGAAAGACCTGGCCGGAATCCCGACCCTGGTCATCGCTGCGGAACACGACCAGATCGCCCCCGCAAAATACGGACGTGCGCTGGCGAAGGCGATCCCCGGAGCCCGCTATATGGAAATCGCCGGCGCGTCCCACGGAGCTCCCATGGTGCGCGCCGGCGAAGTCAATGCGGCGGTTCTCGATCACCTACAGCGAAGTTAGGCAGGGATCTTCAGCAGCTTGTGGGCGTTGTCCCAAGTGATCTTTTTGAAGACGGCGGGAGTGGTCGAGGCCTTCAGCACGCCCAGAGTCGCCCGAGCCACGCACTTGCCACTCAGCCGCGCCGCAGCCGGATTGTTCGCCTGGCTGATGCCGGCACCGTGACCATCCGAACAGCTGCAGTCACTGCCGAACATCAGTTTGTCCTGATGCCGTGCGAGGAAGCCTTTGGTGAATTCGGCGTCGCGCGAAAGCGCGTTGTTGCCGGAGTTCGCCGAGCAGTCGCCGTAGAAATTCGCGTAGTCGGAGAGCAGCTTGTCGCTGATACCGCCGGGCTTGATCGGGCCGGAGGGATAGGCAGCTTCGTTGTTGTAATCGGCGCTCACGTTTGCCCAGAAAGCATCGGCGTGGCCGATAAACTTCGTCTTCGGATAGGCCTTCAGCATCGCTTCGAAGTTCTTCGCGAAACCGGTCGACCATTTGCCTTCGTTCTCGAAGTGATCCACTTCCTGGAAGTGGATCAGAACGGGGACGTTCAGTTCGGCGGCCATAGCGGCCACATTCTTCAGTTCCGGACCGTCAGCAGCCACGTGGAACTTGAG
>CANIHR010000356.1 GCA_947467185.1 Bryobacterales bacterium | reverse complement strand
AACGTGATGCGCACCATCCTGTCGCGCGACTTCCTCACGCCAGTCCCCGAGTGGGCCCGCATCGTCGCCCTCACCGTCGCCGCGTCCGTCTGCGTCGCCATCGCGGTCTCCTTCGCGGTGTCCCAGACCATCGGCCTCGCCTCTCTCGCACTCATCTTCCTCCTCGCCGGAACCCACCTTCTGTTCCGCCAGGGCCAGTTGCTCTCCACCTCGCAGGTCGGCCTCTCGTTCGCCTGGGCCCTCATCGGCGGCATCGTCTACCGCTTCGCCACCGCCGAAAAGAAGAGCACCTTCTTTAAGAACGCCATCGGCCTCTTCGTCGGCAAGCAGGTCGCCACCTCCCTGGAACACAGCGAAAAGATCTCCCTCACCGGCAAACGCCAGATGGTGACCATCCTTTTCACTGACATCCGCGGCTTCACCGCCTTCTGCGAATCCAAAGACCCCGCCGTCGTCGTCGACCTCCTCAACATCTATATGTCCACCATGGTCGGCATCATCGTGAAGTACGGTGGCCACGTCAACAAGTTCATCGGTGACGGTATCCTCGCCGTTTTCTGCGACGACGACCCCGCCGCCAAACCCGGCGACCACGCCATCCGCTGCTGCCACTGCGCCATGGAAATGGTCGTCAACGAAGTCTGCGGCTTTAAGACAGGCGCTGGTTTCCACGTCGGCGAAGTCATTATCGGCAACGTCGGATCACAGGACAAACTTGAATTCACCGTGCTCGGCAATACCGTAAATATGGCCTCCCGCCTGGAAAGCCTCAATAAAGAGGCCCACGCAAGAATGCTACTTAGTGAAGAGGCCAATGAAATGTTATACGGCCAGATCGACACTATCTACGTAGGGGCAGTGCCGGTGAAGGGTAAAACCGATCTCATGAAGATTTACTCCTCGCCGACACTGTTCGACGATGCGCGCAACGCCGAGCTGAACGCGACATACCCCGAGCAACAGGCGCACAATAGAGAGAAGATCGCTGCCGCTCGTGCCGCGTACACAGCCGCTTGAGCGACACTGGAAAGGGACCGGGGAGTGGCATGAAAAAAGTAGTCATCGGAATCGCGCTGGCAACCTTGTCTTTGAGTGCCGATGCGCCAAAGGAACAGCCGGTCGGCCTCGTTCTGGCTGCTGGCGGCAGCAAAGTTCTGCGCGCCAAAACCGCGACTCCGCTCGCCGCCCGAGCCGGAGATATCCTGTTTTCCGGTGACTCCCTGAAGTCCGAAGGGGCACCTGTTTCCTTCGTTTACTGCCCCGGCAAGACTTCCCAGACTCTCGATCCCGCCACCGACGTCTTACTCGACACCCAGCAGGTCAAGGTTCGTTCGGGCAAGATCGGCTCCACGAAACCGGCGAATACCTGCTATCTGCCCACCGTCGCCCGCGTCTCCGCCGCCTCCGAACAGCACTACGGGGTGAGCATGACCCGCGGTCTCGCCAAGCCCGAAGGCGACGTGATTGCTTTCGATGCCCTGCCCGCCGCCGTCAAAGCCCAGCTCGCCCCCCTCGAAGCCGCCCTGAAGGCCGATCCCAACGATGCGCAGGCTCTGGTGGAAGAAGCCACCATCTTTGAGCGCGCCAAACTGGAACCGAACGCCCTGGCGGCATTCCGCAAAGCTTCCGTCCTGTGGCCCGATGCCGTCTGGATTCGCGGCAGAATTTTCGAACTCGAAGAGCACCTCGCCACGGATGCAGCCATCAAGGCAGCCGCCATCGCGCCCGATGCCAAAACCTTCGCCATGATCGTCGGCATCGGCAAGTACCAGAAGCTGCCGCAGGATCTCTGGCTGCAATTCCCCGGAGCGGACGCCAAAGCTTTCGGCGAATTCCTGGCCTCAAAGGCCGGAGGCAATGTCCCGGCCGACCAGATGATGGTCCTCTCCGACGAACAGGCCACCACCGCTGCCCTCCGCAACGCGTTCCACACCTTCCTGAAGTCCCGCCCCGGCAAGAAAGACACCGTCTTCATCCTGCTGGCGGGCCACGGCACCGTTGATACCCGCGGTGCCTACCTCGTCACTTACGATTCCGACCCTCAGGATCTCTCCACTACCGCCCTCTCCATGGCGGAGCTGCAGAAACTCGTCGAAGAGGAACTCGGTCAGGTTGGCCGCGTCGTTCTCATGGCCGACGTCTGCCGCGCCACCACCATTGGCAACACAAAACCCGCCTCCATCGCGGCGGTCGTTGAAAAACTTGGTGAAGCCCCCGGCGAAATGCTCGGCCTCATGGCCTCCCGCCCCAAAGAAGTCTCCTCGGAAGGCACCCAGTACGGCGGCGGGCACGGCGCGTTCACCTGGTCCATCCTCCAGGCCCTCGAAGGTCAGGGCGATGAGAACAAAGACAAAGCCGTCTCCGCCGGCGAACTCATCGACTACGTTCGTACCGACGTCCCCGGCAAATCCGGCAACAAACAGCACCCTCGCGACTTCGGCAACATGGAAAACGCCACCAAGCTCTCTGACGTTTCCAAAGCCGGCATCAATATCACCCGCTTCAAGTCCCTCTACGATTCCCGCAACGGTGGCCCCCTCTTTATCGCCTCTGCCGCCGACGAAATCCCCCTCAGTGACGAAGCGAAGAAGGATATCGAAGCCTTCCAGGCCGCCATCCGCGACAAAAAACTTCTCCCCGGTGAACAGGGCAGCGCGTACGACATGCTCGGCAAACTTCGCGGCGAAATGAAGCCCGAACTGGCCCAGATGCAGGAAAACGCCCTCCGTATCGCCCTCGAAAACATGGCCCAGCAGGTCCTCCTCCGCTACCTCGCCGGAGACCAGAACCCGCAGACCAAGAGCGACTTCGACGCTGGCTCCAAATACATGGAAGCCGCCATGCGCCTCACCCCCGAATCCCTCTATCTCCAGGGTCGCGACAACTTCTTCGCCGGCCGCGCCATGCTCTTCGAGAAGAACTTCGCCGGTGCCGCCGACCTCCTCGAAAAGTCCGTCCGCATCGATCCAGGTGAGGCCTACGGCTACAACGCCCTCGGCATCGCGTACCTCGAACAGGCCGCTTTCCAGAAATCTATCCCGGCTTTCCAGGACGCCGCGCGCCTTGCCCCCAACTGGTCGTACCCCCTCCATAACCTGGCCCTCGCCTATGTGGAATCGGGCGATACCGAAGGTGCCGTCCGCTCCTACCAGCAGGCCATGAAGGTCACGCCGCAGTACGCGTATCTCCCCTACAACCTCGGCCTCATCTACCAGCGCACCAACCGCCGTCGCGAAGCCGAACAGTCCTACCGCCGCGCCGCCGAACTCGCGCCCAACTCACCCGAACCGCTCAACGCGCTCGGCTCCCTTAAGTCCCAGATGGGCCGCACAGTGGAAGCCGAAAAGCTCTACCGCGGCGCTCTCGCGAAGAACGCAAACCCTGTCCCCACCCGCCACAACCTGGCGCTGCTCCTCGGTGGCATCAAGGGCCGTGAGACCGAAGCCGTCACTCTCTGGCGTCAGAACCTAACCGAACGCCCCGATTTCCTCCCGTCCCGCCTCGCCCTCGCCGAACTCCTGGCGAAAACCGGCGACGCGGCCGCTGCCGTAACCGAATACCGCATGGTGATCGCCTCCCGTCCCGAGTACATCGGTGCGCGTGTGGCTCTCGCCGCGCAGCTGCTCAAGGCCAACCAGCCCGAAGCCAGCCTCGAACAACTCGAAGCCGCCCTGAAGGTCGAAACCGGCAATGCCTCCCTCTGGGAGCAGGCCGGCGACGCTCACAAGGCCCTCAAACAGTCCGACCAATCGCGCACGGCCTACGGCGAAGCGCTCAAACTCGAAGAAGATAAGGCCGCCCGCAAACGCATTCGGGCGAAAATGGCATCCTGACACATGGCTGATTTAAACGCTCGACTCCGCTTCTGGGGCGTCCGTGGTTCCACCCCGACCCCCACCATTGAAAATCTCACCTTCGGCGGCAACACGTCCTGCGTCGAAATCCGCACGGCCGACGACCAGTGCATCATCCTCGATGCCGGTTCCGGCATCCGCAACCTCGGTGTCAACCTCATGAAGGAAGCCGGCGGCCAGAACATCAACGCCAACATCTTCCTCACGCATTTCCACTGGGATCACATCCAGGGCATCCCCTTTTTCGCGCCTATTTACGGTCCGAAGAACACCGTGTCTTTCTACTCCGGCATCCAGGGCCGCCCCCTCCAGGAAACCCTCGAAGGCCAGATGGCCCAGCCCTACTTTCCGGTCAAATTTGACCAGGTCGCGGCCCAGCGCAACTTCACCACGATTGAAAAGGAACAGGTCATCCAGGTCGGTTCCGCCCGTGTCATTCCCTTCGAACTCAATCACCCCCAGGGAGCCACCGGCTACCGTGTGGAAGTTGGCGATGCCGTCATCGTCTACGCCACCGATTACGAACACGGCGTTCCCCACTGTGACGAGAACCTCCTCCGCGCCGCCCAGGGTGCCGACATTCTGATCTGCGACGCCCAGTACACCCCGGCCGAATACGAATCCCATCGCGGCTGGGGCCACAGCACCTGGCTCAACGCTGTCCACGTGGCCCGCGAAGCCGGTGCCCGCCGCCTCTTCCTGTTCCACCACGACCCGATTCACGACGACCAGGCCATGATGCGAATTGCCGAAGACGCCCGCATGCACTTCGAAAACGCCATCGCCGCTTGGGAAGGCTTCGTAGCGGTCCTTTAAAGACCTACAATGGGGGTATGAACACCCCACTCGACCGTCTCGATCACGTCGCGGTCGTAGTCCCCGACATCGCCGCCGCAGTCACCTGGTACACCACCAACATGCGCTGCGAAGTGAAGTATCAGGACCAGACCTGGGCCATGCTGAAGTTCGCCAATACCGGTCTGGCTCTCGTCACCGCCGGCCAGCACCCCGGTCACTTAGGCTTCGTGACGGACAACGCGGAGCAGTACGGAGAACTCAAGACCCACCGCGACGGAACTCGCTCCTGCTATATCTACGATCCAGCCGGCAACGCAGTGGAAATGCTGGCAGCGGATTCAATGCCGAAAGCTTAAGGCTTCCCCGGCACCACAAACGGAACTTCTTTATCCGCATTCAGCCGAGTCGTCATCTCCAGGTCAATCAACCCGAGCGACGACTGGTTATGCGCATTCTCCGCCGTCACATAATGCAGCGTATCCCCGTCCAGCCAATAAGCCAGCGCGGTAATCACGTGCCGGTTCTTATACGCAATCAGGTAATACTCGCGCGTT
>CANIHR010000355.1 GCA_947467185.1 Bryobacterales bacterium | reverse complement strand
GGGTGCTGATGATGCGCTCGGTGGGCGGCTCTTTCGAGAAAACGAGGCCGACTTTAGTCTGATCCTGCGTGTCTTTGCCGCTGGCGGTGTAGTGGACCTGAAGGACCAGGTCGGAGCCAGCCTTGATCATGCGGGCCTGGTTGGGCTTCCAGATGTCGGGCACCATGCCGGGGGTGTAGACGGCGATGATTTCATTGCCGCCGCCACCGATATTGGTGGGGCTGCCGGGCTCGGCGGGGACGAAGGGGATGCCGGGTTTGACGTCGCGAAGCCAGCTGGACTTCGGGTCACGGGCGAAAACGACCATGTGGTGGACCACGGCGCGGTCGGAGGGGCGGGTTTCGGACATGCGAACCCATTTGTCTTCGGTGAAGCCGGTGGGGAGGATTATGTACTGGTAATCGACCTTCTCTTTGGCCCCAATTTTGAAGGGCTGGGGCATCTGGAGGACGAGGTCGGGCGTGTCGATGTTCCAGCCGTCATTGAACTTACGGGCGGCGGGGGCGTCCTTCGCATTGCCTTCGGGGGCACCCTTTTCGGCCCACGCGGCGATGGTGGCAATTTCCTGCTCAGAGAGGGACCGATCGTTGCTGAACTTGCCAAAGTGGGGGTCGGCGAACCATGGCGGCATCTTGCGGGTCTTCACTGCTTCTTTAATTGAAGCGGCCCAGGGGCGGGCTTCCTTGTAGTTGCTTAAGGGGAAGGGGCCGATTTCGCCGGAGCGGTGGCACTCAACACAGCTCTTCTGGAGGATGGGCTGGACGTCCTTCCAAAAGGTGGGGTCGGCCGCGGACAGGGTTAGGGGCAGGAGACCGAATGCGAGGGTGAGCAGGGTGCGCTTCATCTTCCAAATTATAGCGGGGAAATTCCGGTGGGCGGTGGGCTTACCAGAAGTGCGTTGCCAGAACTTTGGGTGGGCCGGAGATGCGGTCGATGACGTCTGTGGACAGGACGACCTGCAAGGATTTGGCCCTCCCAGTCTTTGGGTGCCGCGGCAAGAAGTTTTCGCATGTGCGCTTCGCGGGTAATAAAGTCTCCGGCGGCGAGGTTCCCCAGTAGCCGATGCCGGTGACAACCCAGGGCTGAGTTCCCCGATGCCCGAGCAGCCAGCGGTGGATTTGAACGGACGGCGCCTGGAGCTGGGCCAGAGGGTGGGCGGTTGCCGGACTTGAGGCCAGTTTCCATTGCGGCACCGGGCTTCCTGGAATTCCCAAAGGCGGCGAATTCTGCCTGCCGATAAGGCTTTCGGAATCAAAAAAGACCACGTTGTGGCCTTAGCGGCGGCACCGTGGTCTTTTTCCTTGACTTTGGGGGGGCTGGCGTCTTATGTTAGGCGTTTCGTCCCGGCTGCGTTGGCTGTCCCCCTGTTGGGGCTGTCAGGGGCCCATTAAGCGAGTGGAACCGACTTCTAAGACACTGCTGGACCAGGAATATCCATCGACGCTGGAAAGCGTGGATGAGGCCGAGACGGTGATTTTGCAGGCCGCCGCGGATGCCGGGTTCGATGAAGATGAGCAGCACCGGATCGGAATGTCGGTTCGGGAGTGCATGGTGAATGCTGTTGTGCATGGGAATCGGTACAACCGGAACAAGGTTGTTCATGTCGGTGTCACAATGGCTGGCGACCAGTTTTTGGTTCGGATTTTGGATCAGGGTGAGGGCTTTGAAGTCCAGGAAGTGCCGGATCCGCTGCAGGAGAATAATCTTCTGCGGCATTCCGGACGGGGTTTGTTCCTGATGGGGGCTTTCATGGATGACGTGAAGGTTCGCAAGGCTGTACCAGAGGGCACGGAAGTGACGCTGGTAAAAAATGTTCCGCCCAGGCAGTAAGTGGCAAAGTAAAGGAATTAAGGAGAACCGAAGTGAGCGTTAAGCTGAATACCCGACAGGTGGGTGATGTTTCCGTAGTTGATGTTTCCGGGCGGATCACGCTGGGTGAGGGATCGAGCGCTCTGCGCGATGCTCTGCGCGACCTGATGGCGCAGAACAACAAGAAGATCCTGCTCAACCTGAGCGAAGTGTCGTACATCGACAGCTCCGGGATCGGCGAACTGGTTTCAGGCTTCACGACCGTTGCCAACTCAGGCGGCACGCTGAAGTTGCTCGGCCTGACGAAGCGCGTGAAGGATCTGTTGCAGATCACGAAGCTGTACACCGTGTTCGACGTGCACGAAGAAGAAGCGCACGCCATCCGCGCCTTCGCCTAAACGCGAAGGGCTGATTTGGTGAAAGGATTTTGGCCGGGACTCCCTGAGGCAAGGGAGTCCCGGCCTCTTCTGTTTTTGGGGGTGGGGTTCAGAGCAGATTGCGGAACTGGTCGACTGTCAGGCCCGCTGCGGTGATGATTCCGCCCATCGTGTAAGGGTCAACTGGGTCGTGCCGGGGAATTGTAATGAAGCTCTACCCTTTGTGCATGACGATGTGACGCGCACCTTCGCGGACGATCTGAAAACCCATTTCGCGCAGCGCTCTGACCGCGCGCTGGTGAGCGACTCCCGGGAGTTTCGGCACAGGAAACCGTCTCGATCAGACGAGAACTTCCACTTCGCGAACCAGTGAGTTGCGTGTGGTTTCGGCCACTGCCAGCAGGTATTCGCGAATGGCATCCTGGATGTTATCGAGCGCGGCGGCTTCGGTGGCACCCTGGGACCAGCATCCCGGGAGGCCTGGGCATGAAACAGCAAAACCCTCGTCTGAGGGTATGAGAACGACCTTGTAGCGGGAAGTCACTGGTTTGATTATCCCCGATTTTGGGACGAACGGTTCTCTCTAACCGCCGCCGACAAACTGGACGATCTCGAGTTGGGCTCCGGCTTCGACTGGGGTAGTGTCCCAGAGGGGGCGCTTCACGATGTTCCGGTTCAATTCGACGGCGATCTTTTCGGGGTCCAGATTCAGGGCCAGGACGAGCGCCTGGAGGGTCTGCGGAGTGGCGAAAAAGCGCCTCTCGCCGTTGATCGTCACCTGATATTCGTTAGCCACAGATTTCCATGGATTATTATATTGCGTTGGGGCCTGGTTCCAGGTCTCGAACTACATCCGATGCCTACATCCCCTGCTGAACAATGGCTCCCTGTACTTATACAGGCCACACTTGCGGCGATTATTGCGGCTGCGCTGGTTGCGCTGACGTTCGTAATCGGCCGTAAAGTTGCGAACAAAGTTAAGGACACTCCCTACGAGTGCGGTATCAACCCAACCGGCGATGCCCGGGAACGCTTCAGTGTGAAGTTCTACCTGGTGGCGATGCTCTTTATCCTGTTCGATATCGAAGCGATCTTCCTGTATCCGTGGGCTGTTGTTTATAAGCAGCTGAAGATGTTTGCCTTCCTCGAAATGCTTCTTTTTGTGGCTTTCGTGATGGCCGGCTTCTTCTACATCTGGAAAAAGGGCGTGCTGGACTGGGCGAAGACGGAGCGTGAGCATACGCCGCACACGGTTCTGGGCGAGATGACCCGCTCGGGCTTCCTGCAGGAAGTGGCGAAGCGCTAATGGCACAAGCGATGATTCCCGAAGATCTGTTGCAGGACCCGATTGTTGCCGCCCTGGCCGATGTGGCGACCACGGCGAAGTTTGAGTTCAATGAACTGACGGTGGAAATCGACTCCGCGAAGATTGTGGAAGCGATCAGCCGGGTGAAGCACAAGCTTGGTTTCGAACGCCTCACTTCGGTGACGGGCGTGGACCGCTTCCCTGCCGAACCCCGGTTTGAAGTTGTGTATCACCTGCAGTCGGTGGCGGGCAAGAAGCGCCTGCGGCTGAAGGCTCGCGTTTCGGGTGCGAATCCTGAGATTGAATCGGTCACGTCGGTATATCGCGGCGCGGACTGGTACGAACGCGAAACGTTTGATCTGTTTGGCATCCGCTTCCTGAACCACCCCGACCTCCGCCGTATCATGATGCCGGAAGACTGGGACGGGCATCCGCTGCGGAAAGATTACCCGATTACGGGAGCGCGGTACTAAATCATGGCGACCGAGATCAACGAACAAAAAAGCACCCGGACCATGGTTCTCAACATGGGACCGCAGCACCCGTCGACGCACGGTGTGCTCCGACTTTTGCTGGAACTGGACGGCGAAACGCTGCTGAAGGCCGTGCCGGACATCGGCTTCCTTCATACGGGCATCGAAAAAGAGTTCGAAGTGAAGACGTACCAGCAGGGCGTCACGCTGACGGACCGGATCGACTACCTGGCTCCGCTTTCGAACAATCTGACTTATTGCCTGGCGGCGGAAAAGCTGCTGGGTCTTGAAATTCCTGAACACGCGCAGTGGATGCGCGTGATGCTGACCGAATTCACCCGCCTGAACAGCCACCTGGTGTGGCTGGCGACGCACGCGATCGATATCGGCGCGATGTCGGTGTTCCTGTACTGCTTCCGCGAGCGCGAAGAAATCCTTCGGATCTTCGAAATGTTCTCGGGGCAGCGCATGATGACCAGTTACTTCCGCATTGGCGGGCTGGCGCTTCCCGCGCCGCGCGGCTGGCAGAAGCGGGTCAAGGACTTCATTGACATCTTCCCGGAGCGGATCGATCAGTACGAAAACCTGCTGACGAACAACAACATCTGGATCGGGCGTACCAAGGGCGTGGGCTACATTTCGCTCGAAGACATGCTGGATCTGGGTGTTACGGGTCCCATGCTGCGCGCCGCCGGTCTGAAGGTGGATGCCCGTAAGGATTCTCCTTACTCCAGCTACGAAAAATTCGATTTCGAAGTTCCCACCCGCACGGAAAACGACGTTTACGCCCGTTATCTGCTGCGCGTGGAAGAGATGCGGCAGTCCACCCGGATTATCCGCCAGGCTCTGGAGGGGATGCCGTCCGGGTCCCACCAGGCCGATGCGCCCGGCGTTGTTCTGCCGGATCGCGAAAAGATGAAGACGCAGATGGAAAGCCTCATCTACCACTTCAAGATCGTGACCGAAGGCTTCCGGGTTCCGGAAGGCGAGGTTTATCAGGCAGTGGAATCGCCCCGCGGTGAAGTGGGTTGTTACATGGTGAGCGACGGCACCCAGAAGCCATTCCGCGTTCACTGGCGCGGCCCCAGCTTCGGAAATCTGCAGTGCACAGGCAAGCTGATCGAGGGAACTCTGATCGCTGACGTGATTGCGGCGCTGGGCAGCATGGACTTTGTTCTGGGAGATACGGACCGGTAACGACGATGACTTTTTCCCCCGAACTCGAAGCACGGTTCGAGAAATTCCTGGC
>CANIHR010000354.1 GCA_947467185.1 Bryobacterales bacterium | reverse complement strand
TCCACGCTCTACGACCCTGCATACGTTGAAGACATGGACTTTGGCTACCGAGCCTGGAAGCGTGGCTGGCCTACCGTTCTGGTTTCAGGAGCGAAAGTGGAACATCGCCACAGGGCCACCACCTCCCGGTTCTACTCCCCCGAAGACCTCGACTTCTTCGTGGAACGCAATTACCTCCGCTTCCTCGAAACCGCCATCTCAGACCCGGCTCTGTTCAGTCGTCTCTGGAGCGAGGCCATCCGCCGTCTCCAGCTCCGCGAGGACCTCCGGACCCTCCGTGGAGTCCCGGTGATCGGTCTCCGTCCGCCTGAGCCCACCGGTCTCCTCACCGAAGCGCAGATCCTGGCCCTCGGCAACGGCGATCTCGCCGCTTTCCAGGGCAGGGAGCCCCGCCCCAATACTCGCCGGACCATCATCGCGAGTCCCTACATCCCGTACCCCCTCTCGCACGGAGGGGCGGTCCGCATCTTCAACCTGATGCGCCAGGCTGCCATCCACGATGACCTCGTCCTTGTCGCCTTCGTCGAAACCCTGGCCCCTCCACCTCCAGAGTTGCTTGACCTCTGCTGCGAGGTCGTCCTGGTCCGCCGCCACGGGTCCCACTTCCGCGTCGCCACGGATCGGCCCGATGTCGTCGAGGAATTCGAGTCCGAGACCTTCCGCGCTGCCCTTATCCAGGCGGCATGGCGCTGGGACGCCGCAATCGTCCAGTTGGAGTTCACCTGGCTGGCCCAATACGCAGGTCGCTACGGCCGCGCCAAAACGATTCTGGTCGAACACGACATCACCTTCGATCTCCAGCGCCAGCTTCTCGCCACCACTACGCCCACCTGGGAACTCGAACAGCAGTACCGCAAGTGGCAGGACTTTGAAACCAACGCCTGGAAACAGGTCGATTGCGTCGTCACCATGTCGGCAAAGGACGAAGCCGCCGTCACCGGAGCGAGTTGTGTCATCACCCTCCCCAACGGAGTCGACTGCGCCCGCTTCCAGGCTCACAACCAGGACCCCGATCCGAAGCGCCTCCTCTTCATCGGCTCCTTCGCCCACAAGCCCAACGTCCTCGGCCTCGAATGGTTCCTCCATGAGGTCTGGCCCCGGCTCACCGGCTACACGCTCCACATCATCGCCGGGCGAGATCCCCACCTGTACTCCACCCTCGACCTGACGGCCCCCGGCCTCATCCTCGAAGCCTTCGTCTCCGACGTCCGCCCGGCTTACGAACAGGCTGCCATCGTCCTCGCTCCCCTAATCGCCTCAGCCGGTACCAACATCAAGGTCCTCGAAGCCATGGCCATGGGCCGGGTCGTTGTCGGTACCGAAGCCGGCTTCCACGGCCTCCCCGTCAAACCCGACCACGACTGCCTCCTCGCCACCACCGGCCCCGCCATCGCCGATGCCATTGAAGCCGCTTCCGCCAACCCTGAACTCCGCCGCCGCCTCGGTCTCGCCGCTCGCAGTACCGCGGAGACTTTCGACTGGTCCGCCATCGGTCTCCTGCAGCGCCGCAACTTTGATACCGTACAGGGAAGCAATGATGAAGCAACTCGGTCTGATCAGTAGCTGGCTCCTCGTCCAAAGCCTTTGTTTTGCGGCCGATAACGCTGCGGCGGTAGCTATCCTCCAGCAGAAGTGCACCGCCTGCCACGGCGATGCCAGCGGTATGTCCGGCCTGAAGGTCACCACGCGCGAAAACCTCCTGAAGGGTGGCACCCGCGGTCCTGCAGTGGTTGCCGGTAAATCCGCCGATAGCCTCCTTTATAAGGCGGTGGCCGGTTCCGGCGAAGTCCTGCGAATGCCACCCACTGGTGGCGGACTCCCTGCCAACGAAGTCGCCCTCCTCAAGGACTGGATCGACTCCGGCGCCACCTGGTCCAACTCCGTCAGTTCCGTCGGAGCCAACCAGTGGTGGGCCTTTAAGCAGGTCATAAAGCCCACCCGTACCTCCGTCGACGCCACTTCAATCGACGCTTTCATCGACCAGAAGCTCAAAGCCGCCGGTATCCAGCCCGCAGCCGAAGCCGACCGTCTCACGCTCCTCAAGCGCGCCTCCTACGACCTCCTCGGCCTTCCACCTGCAAAGGCCGACATCGACGCCTTCCTGAACGACAAGTCCGCCAACGCCTGGGAGAAAGTGATCGATCGCCTCCTCGCCTCGCCACGTTATGGAGAGAAGTGGGGACGCCACTGGCTCGACCTCGCCCGCTACGGCGACACAGCCGGTTTCGAACAGGACCCCTACCTCCTGATTGCATGGCGCTACCGCGACTACGTCATCAAGTCTTTCAACGACGACAAGCCCTACGACCGTTTCACCAAAGAACAGATCGCCGGCGACGAGCTTTACCCCAATGAACCCGAAGCTCGCTCCGGTACAGGCTTCTATCGCGTCGGCACCAACCGCGACATGCTCTTCAAGGTCGAAGACGTCAATCTCGTCGAGAAGCGCATCGACATGGTGGACACCACATCCTCCGTTTTCCTCGGCATGACCGTCGGCTGTGCCCGCTGCCACGACCACAAGTTCGATCCCATTCCGCAGAAGGATTACTATCGCCTCCAGGCTATCTTCCAGCCCGCCGTCAGCGACCGCGTCTTCCTCGATTACAATCCCTCCCGCCAGTACGACCTGGCCGAGAATTCCCGCTCCTTCCGTCTCTACCAGATGGGCGAACAGGCCTCCCGCATTAACGCGAAGTACGCCGACCCACTGAAGGCGAAGAAGCTCGCTGCGCTGCCACCCGATGTCGTCACCGCCATCAACACCGCCGAAGAGAAGCGGACTTTGGAGCAGGCTCGTCTCACGCTTGACAACATCGCGAAGACGCGTGTCTCACAGGACGAGATCGACGCCCTGATGTCGCCCGAAGACAAGGCCACCATCGCCTCCATCTCGAAACGCCTCCTCCAGATCTTTACCGGCTACGGCCCACCGCCGATGTCGCCCTCCATCATGGACGTAGGTCGCGACGCGCCGAAGACCTTCGTCGCCGTCCGCGGTAACCCCGAAGCCTTCGGGGAAGAAGTGCAGCCCGGGTTCCTGACTGCAATCGGGGGCGGGGAAGTCCCCGAACCTCCACTCCATGCCCAGACCACCTACCGGCGTAAAGCCCTTGCCGAGTGGCTTGCCAGCGAAGACAATCCCCTCTTTGCCCGCGTCATGGTCAACCGTATCTGGCAGTTTCACTTCGGCAACGGCCTCGTCAAAACCTCCAGCGATTTCGGCACTCGCGCCGGCCTCCCCAGCCACCCCGAAATGCTCGACTGGCTCTCTACCGAGTTCGCCGCAAAGAAGTGGTCCGTCAAGTCCATGCACAAGCTGATCATGATGTCAGCGGCCTACAAACGCTCCGCGAACCCGACCGACTCTGCTCGTGCCAAAGACCCCGGCAACGACCTCCTCGGCCACTTCAACCGCCGCCGCCTCGAAGCCGAAGAGATCCGCGATGCCTCGCTCCTCGTCACCGGTGAACTGAACCTGAAGATGGGCGGAGTCCCCGCCGTACCACCTCTCACGAAGGAAGAGATGTTCGGCATGATCGGCAACCCGTCCAGCAACTGGAGCGTCTCCCCCGATCCCGCCGAACACATGCGTCGGACGATCTATACCCTCCAGCGTCGGACCTTCCAGCAGCCCATGGCGCAGGCCTTCGACGGCCCCGATGGTGTTGCCCCTTGTCCGCGTCGCAACGAGAGCACCACGGCCCCGCAATCGCTCGCACTTCTCAATGGCGGATTCACCATGGACCGCGCGAAAGCCCTTGCCGCGAAGATCGCGAATCCGGCCGAAGCCTGGGAGCGCATCTACGGCCGCGCACCCTCAGAAGAGGAACTGAACGCAGCCCAGTCCTTCCTCGACAAACAGATCACCCTGACCGGCTCCAAATCCACCGCCCTCACCGAGATGGTGCGAGGCCTCCTGAATACGAATGAGTTCCTCTATGTTGACTAGGCGAGAGATATTAGCCCGCACCGGTTGCGGTTTCGGGATGGCCGCGCTTGCCGGCATTATGCAGGGCGCGGAGACGAATCCCCTCTCTCCCAAGACCCCGCCGCTGCCCGCCAAGGCGAAGTCTGTCATCTACCTCCACATGCACGGGGGCGTCAGCCACGTCGATACCTTCGACCCCAAACCCGCGCTGACCAAATACAACGGCAAGACCCTGTCCGCCGAACTCGCCAGGACCATCAAGACCAGCTTCATCCACGACCCGTCCAAAGCCATCCTGCGAGGCAGCCCGTGGGAGTTCAAACCCGGTGGCAAGAGCGGTCTGCCGGTTTCCGATCTCTACCCAAACCTCCGTGAAGTCGCCGACGATCTTCTCGTCCTGCGCGGGTGCTACTCCGACCAGTTCGATCACGCGCCCGCCATCTACCTCCGACACACCGGCCACCAGTTGCCCGGTCGTCCGTGCCTCGGTTCCTGGATCACTTATGGTCTCGGCACCGAGAACCAGAATCTGCCGGCGTTTGTCGTCATGTCCGACGGCTCCACCAAGTCCGGACCGCCTGCCTACAGCGCCGGCTTCCTGCCTGCCGTCTACCAGGGCACCATCTTTCGCAGCGGCGAAAGCCCGATCCTCTACCTGAAGAACCCGGAAGGCGTAAAGGACGACACCCAGCGCGCCACTCTCGATTTCATCAACAAAATTGATCGTATCCAGCAGCGAACCCGACCCGAAGATTCCACTCTTGATGCTCGTATTGCGTCCTATGAACTCGCCTGGCGCATGCAAAGCTCCGCGCCCGAAGCGGTCGACATTACGAAGGAATCAGAAACGACAAAGAAGCTCTACGGCATCGGCGAAGAACATACCGACGACTTCGGTCGCAAGTGCCTGCTCGCCCGCCGTCTCGTGGAACGCGGAGTCCGCTTCATCGAACTGATCTCCGGTACTAACGTCGGCCAGGACTGGGACGACGCGCACACCGATTTGACGGGTTCCCATGCCCGCATGACGAAGAAGACCGATAAGCCGATCGCCGGTCTGTTGCGTGATCTCAAAGCTCGCGGTCTGCTCGATTCAACCCTGCTCGTCTGGGGAGGAGAGTTCGGCCGTACGCCGCTTTCACAGGGTGACAACGGACGAGATCACCACCCCTACGGCTACACCTCCTGGATGGCAGGAGCCGGAATCAAAGGCGGTCGGGCCCTTGGCTCCACCGACGAATTCGGAGTTCAGGCCGAAGACATGAAGGTTGACGCCCACGATCT
>CANIHR010000353.1 GCA_947467185.1 Bryobacterales bacterium | reverse complement strand
TTTTTGATATCGCGGAGATTCGTTTTCCGCAGGCTGTGCATCTTGCCGGAAGCGTCTCGCAACTGGAGCGTGAAGGTGTCTTCGTTGAGCCGCATGCCGCGAATCTTCTGCCCGGCATCGGTCGTTACTTCGATGAGCAGGAAGCCGTCCGGAACGCTGGCCGCAGGCTTCAGGAGGGCTTCGCGCAGACCCGCCGCGCTGAGTCTGGAGCCGATGTCCGAAAGGCTGATGCCGAAGCCGCCGCCTTCGCCCTGCATGACATGGCACGATGCGCAGCCACTCGCCGCATACTGCTGTTGACCCTTCTCAGGGTCGCCCGGCACAACCTCCTGTGGGACCGTTCCCAGGCTGCGAACATACGCCGCAAGGTTTGCGACTTCGTCGTCTGTAAAGAACCAGGCGCCAGGCATTGCAGGCTCCAGTCCGTTGGCGATCACCGAGCGCAAAGCGGCGTCGTTCGGGGCATGAGCCAGCGTGGGGCGATTCAGTCGTGGCCCTCTGCCTCCCTTGCCATCAATGCCATGGCAGATGGTGCAATGCTGCCCGAACAGCTTGCCTCCTGTGCTCGTGTCCTGGGCGAACAGGCACGTGGAGGCCAATAGCCACGCCAGCGGGATTAGCCGAAAAAGCATTTCATGAGTATAGCCGCACTTATCGCCGTACCAGCTGATCCAGCTTTCCAAAAGCCGCTTCGATTCGTTGCGGTTTTGTGAGCACGCCTTCGAAGATGTCGCCGAGCTTTGCGAAACGTTCCGGAGCGGTGCGGATAGTGAACTGCGAGGGATGCAGTTTCGGTGTCACTTCGCTCCACAGCAGGGGTGTCGCGACCGGCGCGCCTGCATGAGCCCGGACCACGTAGGGCGCCGAAATCGTCTTGCTCTCCGCAATCTGCATCCAGTCGAAATACACGCGGTCCTTTTCACGCTTCTCCACGGCGCGGGGTGTGGTGAAGAGCTTCGGGTGCTCAGCCGCCAGCAGTCGCGCGATGATCTCGGCGAAGAACCGCGCCTGCTCGTAGGTGTAGACCGGTTCCACAGGGACATAGATGTGAAGACCATCGCCACCCGTTGTTTTCGGGTAGCCTGTCAGGCCGATAGCGTCGAGCTTTTCCTTCACCAGAAGGGCAGCTTCCACTACTTTGGGGAACTCGCATTCGAACGGGTCAATGTCCATCAGAATGAAGTCGGGGTTCTGCAGCGTGCCGACACGGCTCATCCAGGGGTTCTGGTCGATGCAGCCCAGATTGGTCAGGTACAGCAGCGTCTGCTTGTCATCACAGATGATGAAACGGGTCTTGTCCACCAGTTCGGTACGCAGCCACGACGGGTAGTTGTCGGGCGTATTCTTCTGGAAGAAGTACTCGCCGTGAATGCCGTTCGGATAGCGCTTCAACGAGAGCGGCCGTCCCTTCAGATGCGGAACGATCAGCGGGGCGACGGTGTCGTAATACAGCAGCAGATCGCCCTTCGTGTAGCCGTGTTCGGGGAAGTAGACCTTGTCGACGTTGGTGAACTTCAGAGCCTGCTCTTTGGTCTGTGGTTTCTCGCGAACGACTTCCACAGGTGCCTTATCGGCACGCAGTCCCAGGTACACGGGGGCACGCAGGCGGCCTTCCGAAGTCCACTCGAGGAACTTCACCTGGGCAATCAACTCAGGCTTCACCCAGACGGTGTCTTTCGGGATCTTCGTCCCGCGGTCGAGAGGGCTTTTCGGAATCACTCGCGGCTCGACCATCGCCAGTAGCTCCCGCAACATCTTCTCTGTGAAGCCTGTTCCGACGTTGCCAGCGTAGACCAGCGCACCGTCATCGTCTCGATAAGCCAACACGAGTGACGCAAAGGTGTCGCGCTCACCCGGTGTATACCCGGCGATGACAAATTCCTGCTCCGTAGTGAGCTTGATCTTCTGCCACTCGGGGGAACGGCGCGATTCATAAACGCTCGTTGCCCGCTTTGAAACCAGGCCTTCCAGCCCCGCATGTTTCGCGGCATCCAGCAGTTGCTCACCCGAGTCCGCGAAGTGGTCGGAATAGCGCAGCAGGGGGCAGGGTTTCAGGATCGCCGCCAGCACTCTCTTGCGCTCTTCCAGTGGCACCCGCCGCAGGTCGTAGCCATCCAGATACGGGATGTCGAACGCGATGAAGTGCACCGGATTCTTCTGGCCCAACTTGGCGATGGCGTGCGCGTCGGTCTGGTGAATTCGCGGCTGAATCAACTCGAACTTCGAGATTCCATTCGCATCGAGCGCTACGATCTCACCATCGAGTATGGCCGTCTCGGCGTCCATGTAATGTGGCAAGATCTGCAGTTCCGGATATTGCCGTTCGCAGCGATTGTTATTGCGGGTGTAGAAACTCAGCGCGCCGTCGCGGATGTAAGCCAGAGCCCGGACGCCGTCCCACTTAATTTCATGCAGCCAGCGCCCGCCTTTGGGCAACTGCGCGGCAATCTGTGCTCCCATCGGGGGAAAGAAATCCGGCAGAGGCGCCTGGACGGCACCCGGCAGGGACGCCAAATCGATGCAGGTACTTTTTTTTTAGGCTGCGTCTTCGCGGGCAGGTCGGCCGTGATCTCTTCCTGCGTTCGGCCGGTCTTGATGCTGTACGCGAACGCTTCGGGGTCCCAGCCCGCCTTCGCGTCGGCGTCCTGTTTTTTGATCAGCAGCCACTCATTGCCTTTGCCTCGACTCTTCATGAAAACGATGGCGAACGTGCCGTTCAGCTTCTCGCCATGCAGCCGGAACTTCAGGTCGCCGCGCGCAATCTGTGCCAGACCATCTTCTTCGCCGATGATCTCGAAGATGCCGCGATCCCACAGCATCACGCTGCCCGCGCCGTAGTTGCCCTTCGGGATGTTGCCTTCGAAGTCGCCATAATCGACGGGGTGATCCTCCACCATGGCGGCGAACGGCTTCTTCGCCGGATCGAGCGTCGGCCCTTTCGGCACTGCCCATGATTTCAGCGTGCCGCCAATCTCCAGCCGGAAGTCGTAATGCAGGTGCGAGGCGTTATGCCGCTGCACGAAAAACCGGCCCGAGTGCGAAGGCGCCGGCTCCGCAGCCGAGGGTTCGGGCTCCGGAGTTCTGCGGAAATCGCGTTTCTTCGCGTACTCGGCAAGGGACATAAGCGGTTGGAAATGTTCAGCTTTCATGTTATAGCTAACATGAGGGTTCATGGCTAGTACCTGGAAGGGGCATCTCACTTTCGGCCTTGTTTCGTTTCCGGTCCGCTTGTTCACAGCGGCGCGGAGCGAGACCATCAGCTTTAATCAGCTGCACAAAGAGGACGGTTCGCGCGTCAAACAGGTCCTGTTCTGCCAAGCCGAAGATAAGCCCATTTCCCGCAGCGAAATCGTTAAAGGTTACGAATACGAGAAGGGGAAGTACGTTGTCGTCGAGGAAGAGGAGATCCGTAAGGTTGCTCCGAAGACCGCGAAGGTGATGGAAATCCAGGAGTTCGTGAAGGCCACGGATGTCGACCCCGTGTACCTGGAAAGCTCCTACTACATGGCGCCGGACGAGGGCGGGGAAAAGCCCTACGCACTGTTGTTCGAGACCCTGAAGCAGCTCGGTTACTTCGGCATCGCGAAAGTCGCGATGCATAACCGCGAGCATGTGGTGATTCTGCGGCCAGGCGAGAAGGGCATGGTCCTGCACACCATGTACTACGCCGATGAAGTTCGTCGGCTGGATGAGTTCAAGCCCGACGTGACGAATCTCAAGGACAAGGAACTGGCCCTGGCAAAGATGCTGGTGGAGTCTCTTGCCGGGGAATTCGAACCCGAGAAGTACAGCGACACCTACCGGACGAACTTACGCGCCATGATTCAGGCGAAGATCGACGGACAGGAAGTGGTGGAGACGCCGGAAACGCACATCGCGCCGGTCATCGACATCATGGAAGCTCTGCGGCGAAGCCTGGAAATGCGCAAGCCGCCGATGGTGGCGCACGCCTCAGCCGGAGAATCGGACGAAGTGGAAGACGAGAAGCCGAAGCGCAAGGCTCGGTCGGCTTAGGCTGTTGGGGTGGTCCCTGTCGGCGTCGGCTACCTCAATAGGTAATTGACAACGAACACGACGAAATCCAAAAGTGCGTGCGAGGAACTCCAGGAGAAGCGTCACCGCATAGGCATGAGGAGGATCCTGGCCCATCTTGTCGATCAGGTCTCCGTCGATAAGTTCATAACGCTCGCCCTCAAACGCGCCAAGCTTCAGCAGGCGATCAAACTCACGTCGTGTGAACCGTTTATGCCGTGGAGCTTCTTCCTGGTGCGCAAGTGGATTTATCGTAGCGACCATAGCTCCAATTTACACCTTTAAACCAGAACCGTAAACGCCGATTCCGTCCGTGTCACCGGGCGATACAGCGTGTCCCGCTCCACGGGTTCCCGACCTGCCATACGAATCAGCCGCAGCAAATCGCTGCGCTTCAGCGCCTGCGATTCTGTCGATCCTGCATCGTGGTAAATCTTCTCTTCCACGACCGTGCCGTCGATGTCATTCGCGCCGAATCGCAGAGCAATCTGCGCAATCCGGGCCGACAGCATCACCCAGTACGCCTTGATGTGTGGGATGTTGTCCAGCACCAGCCGCGCCACGGCGATCGCCTTCAGATCATCAAAGCCCGTCGTTTTCGAGATGTGCGAGAGGGCCGTGTTGTCCGGGTGGAATGCCAGCGGAATGAAGGTGACGAAGCCCTTCGTTTCATCCTGCAGCGCGCGCAGCTTTACCAGGTGATCCGCGCGGTCTTCTTCGTTCTCGAGGTGCCCATAGAGCATGGTGCAGTTCGAATGCACGCCCAGTTCGTGCGCGATGCGAGCCGTTTCCAGCCATTCATCGCCCGTCAGCTTGTGGTCGCAGATGATCCGGCGCACACGCTCCGAGAAAACTTCCGCGCCGCCACCCGGCATCGAATCCATGCCGGCATCGCGCAGCTTAATCAGCACATCGCGGATCGACATCTTCTCGCGGCGCGCAAAGTACCCGATCTCCACCATCGTGAATGCCTTCAGGTGGATCTGCGGATAGCGTTCTTTCAGGCCGCTCAGCATTTTGCAGAACCAGTCGAGGTTCAGTTCCGGATGCAGCCCGCCCACAATGTGGAACTCGGTGATTTGTTCGCTCCAGCCCTTGCCGGCCGTTTCCCAAACCTGCTCCAGCGACATCGTGTACGAATTCGGGTCGCGCTTCTGCTTGCCAAACGCGCAGAGGCGGCAGCTGGCGACG
>CANIHR010000352.1 GCA_947467185.1 Bryobacterales bacterium | reverse complement strand
GCCCCATCCGCGAATATGACGCGGGCGACTGGATCACGTCGAGGCTAACGTACCGATTTGCCTGGCTGAAGGGGAATCTGACGGCGGGGGGGGAAGGGAAGGTCGACCTCCGCGCGCTGCAGAGCCAGGCGGTAGTGGCTCCGATTTACGAAGATCAGTTGTCGATCGACCGGCGGGACCGGTTCGCGGCCGGTTTCCTGCAGCAGGAATGGGAACTGGGCAAGCACTGGAGTTTTACGCTCGGCATGAGGTACGACTGGTCCTATTACCGAAGCAGCGCCCTGTCGCCGCGAGGCGGGGTCGTGTACCAGCCCAATTCGAAGACCACGGTGAAGTTGCTGTATGGGAGGGGCTTCCGAAATCCCAATGCCAACGAATTGTTTTTTGGCGATGGTGTTTCGGAAATCGGCAACATGGCGCTGAAGCCGGAGCACGCAACCAGTGTGCAGGCGGTCGTTTCGCGCCGGTTCGGGAAGTCGTGGCGGGCTGACGTTTCGGCGTACCGTACGGTGGACCGCAATATCATCGTGCCGGTTGAGCTGAGTTCCGGGCTGACGCAGTTTGTGAACGCGGCGAGTTTTCACGGCATCGGTCTGGGCGGCGAACTGAACGGGAAGCCGTTGTCGTTTCTGGAGGTAGATGCGAACTTCCAGCGGCAGCAGTCGTGGCTGGAAGACCGGCGGACGCTGCCGAATTCGCCGCGGAGTCTGGGGAAAGTACGGCTGTTGGTGCCAATTCGTGGCCCCAGGTTGCTGCTTTCCGGCGGCTTCCTTTACATGAGCGAGCGCCAAACCCTGACGGGGGCCACGATCGCGCCGGTGTGGTTGCCGGAAGTGACTCTGGTGTCGAGGAACCTGATGCGCGACAAGGACGGGAACGGTTTCGACGTTCAGTTTGGTGTCCGTAATCTGTCCAACACGTCGTATGTGGATCCGGCGGGGCTAATCGGCACGGTTGATGCCATTCGGCAGCCGGGAAGAACGGCTTTTGTTACGGTAACGCGGGGTTTCGGGAAATAAGAGTTGGCAGGAGTCAGCACATTCCGGTCGGGGCACGTGGGGCATCAGTTGCCAGCGCTGGCGCTGGTGCTGGCGCTTTTCGGGATGAGTTTGTTCCTGCCGTCGAGCCGGGCCCAGGCACCTACGGAATATCAGGTTAAGGCTGCCTTCCTCTACAATTTTTCCAAATTCGTGGAATGGCCGCAGATTAGTGCGGAGGCTGGACGCGAACCCTTTGTGATTGGAGTTTTGGGGACAGACCCGTTCGACGGGGCGCTGGAGGAACTCATCCAGGGAAAGTCAGCGAATGGACGGAAGCTGATGATACGGAAGCTCCGGACAGCGGACGAGGCCAGGAACTGCCAGATCGTGTTTATCGGCCTTTCTGAAAGTAAACGATTCCGACAGCATCTGGAGCGCATGAAGGGTGCGAGTGTTTTGATTGTTGGCGAGATCCCGGGGCTTGTGGAAGCGGGCGGCATGATCAATTTTCTGGTGCTGGAGAACAGCGTGCATTTCGAGATCAACGCGGAAGCGGCACGTGAGGCGGGACTTCAGATCAGTTCGAGACTCCTGAGTCTGGGGCGGAATGTCCGATCTGACCGTTCCGGCAAGAAGCCCTAGCCAGCCTGGGGGGCTGCGCGACCGGGGGCGGTGGCGGGAACGGCGCCGACCTCGAGAGCACGTTTGAGGGACTCGAGACGCAAAAGCTGCGGGACAGCTTCCGCTTCGAGGGGCGCAGAAAACAGGAAGCCCTGAGCGCGCGGACAACCCAGTGCCGACAGGATGCGCAGTTGCTCGGCAGTTTCGACGCCTTCGGCGACCGCGTCGAGACCCATGGACCGAGCCAGTTGCAGAATCGTACGCACAATTTCGCCACTCTCTTCGCTCTTTCCCAATTCGGAAATGAACGAGCGGTCGATTTTGAGGGTCTCGAAGGGCAGCCGGCGGAGATAGCTGAGAGAAGAATAGCCGGTGCCGAAGTCGTCGATTTCGAGGCCCACGCCTGCCTCTCCGAGGCGGCGCAGCACATCGATAGTCTGCTCGGGATCACTCATCACGACGCTTTCAGTGATTTCAAGCTTGAGTGTGCCGGGCAGCAGCTTTGTCTCCGCGAGAACACCTGTAACCTCTTCGACAAAGTGGTTCGAGGTCAGTTGTTTGAAAGAAACATTGACCGCGATGGTTGGAGGTGGTGCAAGCCGGAATTCATGCTGCCACGCCGCCACCCGGGTACATGCCTCGCGAAGAACCCACAGGCCGATTGGCCGGATTGCATCGGTTTCTTCGGCGACCGGGATGAAGTCAGCCGGCTGGAGGAAACCCAGTTCCGGGTGCCTCCAGCGGATCAGGGCTTCCCATCCGACAAGCCGCTTTTCCTGGATGGAGACCTGTGGCTGGTAGTAAATCACGAGTTGTCCCGACTCGGACACTGTCCGGAGGGCGGTTTCCAACTCCAGTCGGGCGATAGCCCGCGTTCGCATTCCATCATCAAAGAGTTCGAACCTGGCTCTTCCTGTTGTCTTGGCGTGGTACATCGCGGTGTCGGCGTTGCGCAGGAGTTCGGCCGGGGTCTTGCCCGAGGAGTTCATCGCGATACCAATACTCGCGCCCACGAAGATCTGGTGTTCGCTGATTTGAAAAGGTGCGCTCAGGTGCGCGAGAATTTGTTCCGCGAGCAAAGTCGCCATGACCGGCCGGTTTATGTTGTTCAGGAGCAACCCGAATTCGTCACCGCCCAGTCTGGCCACGACTGACGGGGAACCGGTGCCGGAAGCCGGCGTGTTTGCCAGCAATGTTGACCTCAGCCGCATTGCGATCTCTTCGAGCAACTGGTCTCCGGCGGAATGGCCGAGGCTGTCATTTACCAGTTTGAAGCGGTCCAAATCGACAAACAGGACAGCAAAGAGTGTGTTTTGGACCCTGGCCGATTCGATTGCGCTCTCGAGACGGTCGAGGAAGTACAGCCGGTTTGGGAGCCCTGTCAAGGGGTCGGCAATCTTACCTTCCGTGACGTCTGTCTGCGATCCCGCCATGCGTATCGCGACACCCGCGGCGTCGCGAACGGCGATACCCCTGCTGAGGACCCAAATATAGGAGCCACTCTTCTGGCGCATCCGGTACTCACTGACGAATTCCGAACTGTGGCCTCTGCGGTGTGCGGAAATCTCGGCCCGAACGCGGTCGAGATCCGCGTGATGAATTCGGCCGAACCAATCCTCCGGAGTCTTCCATGTTTCGCTGTCCGGGTAGCCGAGCATCTGGTTCCAGCGGGCGGAAAAATAGATCTCTCCGGTTGTGAGTTTCCAGTCCCATAGCCCGTCGTTGGCGCCCCGGGCAGCGAGAGCATAACGTTCCTCGCTCTCACGCAGTTGTTCAGCCGACTTTTGGTTTGCGACATCCCGCAGTTCGATCTGCGCGAGCATCTCATTGAAGGAATCGACGAGGAAGCCGATTTCATCCTCTCCGTGCCGGTGTGCCCGAAGTGAATAATCACGGGTTGCGGAAACGTGCCTTGCCAGATCGCCCAGGGCGGTGATCGGTTTGGTGATGCGGCGCTGCATGCTGTTGTTCAGGAGTAGTGCAAGAGCCAGGGCTAACAGCACTACCGTGCAAACGATTACCGTGTAGCGACTGGCGGCGGCGTCGACCTCTGCCAGGCTGGAAGTTAATACAAGGGTTCCAATGCGCTCATCCGAGAGCATAATGGGGCGGGCAATAAGAAGATTTCTGGCTTCCGTCCAGATGCCGTCGGGGTGCAGGGCGGGGTACTCCTTATTCCAGCCCCGGCGGCGGTAGCCGCTGAAGAAACGGTTCTTCCCGTCATAGATTGCAGCCGCATCCAGGTTGCTGTCACCCCGGAGTGAGTTGAGCGTTTCGCCGGCGGCCCGATGGTCGGAAAAGCTAAGCGCGGCGGTGGAACTGTCGGCAATAATGGCCGCCTGGGCGGAGAGATTGCGAACGGCCCCGCGACGCGATTCGATGTTCTGGTAACTGAAAAGCAGCAGAGCCGCGACCACCAGGGCGAAACTGGCGTTGAGCAGGACTAACAGGTTCAGCTTGAAGCGGATAGACCCGTAGCGAAATGGAGCGAAACTCCTCATGCATTATTCGTCATTAGTCATCATCGCCTGGTGTTGGGCCTGGTGTGTTACTGCCTGGTGTCATTGCCTGGCCCGATCGCCCGGTATAGGTATTTGCCCGATCCTTGTTGCGGAAGGTTACGCGGTTCGCGTTTGCGGTCCTGATTCGGATCGCATTCGATTCCATTCCAGGAAGTGACCGGCAGCGAACAACGGCTGCAGGTTACTCGCCCGCAAGCCGTGGCAGGAGTCTGGTTGCGTTTTCGCGTTCGATGAGCTGGAGTTCGGGTTCGGTGAAGGCGTTGAGGCTGTGGAGGGTGTGGGCGGTTTCGAGGATTCGGCCTCCTGGGGGGAAGTCGGTTCCGAAGAGGATGTGGTCGGGGCCGACGAGTTGCTTCAGGGAGGAGATGACTCCGATGTTGGTGGCTCCGGCGAGGTCGTAGTAGAAACGCTTCAGCTCGGGCATGAGGCCGTTGGGGAGGACGTCCTTGCGGGTGGCTGCGGCGGTGGCGATGCGGCCGGCGAGGAAGGGGAGGGTGCCTCCTCCGTGGGACCAGATCCAGCGGATGTTGGGGAAGCGGACGGCGTCGCCACTGAAGCAGAGGCCCATGATGGCGCGGGTGGTGTCGGTGCCGTATTCGAGGGTGCCGGGGCCGACTCCCGGGGCGTAGGTGAGCGTACGGCAGCACTCCGCGGCGGTGGGGTGGACGAGGACAAC
The DNA here is from genome assembly GCA_947467185.1 of Bryobacterales bacterium. Taxonomy (GTDB): domain Bacteria; phylum Acidobacteriota; class Terriglobia; order Bryobacterales; family Bryobacteraceae; genus BOG-234. The sequence goes on along the minus strand of CANIHR010000352.1, from coordinate 453 downwards.
GGCGTTGCGGCGGTTGAGTTCTTCCATTATGGGGCGGTAAGCCGGGTTGCCGAGCCAGGTGTCTCCGTAGCTGGTCATCAGGCCGATGCCGTCGGCGTGGAGCTGGTCGAGGGCGTATGCGATTTCTTTGAGGCTGGCATCGACGTCGGGGAGGGGTAGGGCGGCGAGGAGGCCGAAGCGGGTGGGGTGGTCGTGGAGGACTTTGGCACCGTACTCATTGCATTCGCGGGCGAGGCGGACGGCACGGGGGCGGTCGCCAGTTGATTTGTCGCCGAGGTAGAGACCGGGGTTGGTGATGGAAAGGACGGCTGCGGCGGCGTTGCCACGGTCGAGGTCTTCGAGGGATTTTTCGGGCGTCCAGGTGGTGTTGGAGGGCTGGAGCATAGGGTTGCCCTTCATGGCTGCGACCCACGCGGGTGGCCCGAAGTGGTGGTGGATGTCGATGCGGCGTTT
>CANIHR010000351.1 GCA_947467185.1 Bryobacterales bacterium | reverse complement strand
TACTGTTTCGGTTACAACTAAACTACTTACTGATTCCCGTCCGGTACCTTACCCGAAAGGAACAGGGTCTGCGGTTCGCCCGCGCCACGCGCACCACGCACCGGACGCATCACCTGGAAGGCCACCGGATCGCCCGGTTTCAGGCCACCCTGGATCTTCTTTACATCCTCAGGCGCCACCACCGGCTGCCGGTTGAGCTTCACGATGATGTCGCCCTTCGCCAGACCGATGTCGTCGGCGAACGAACCCTGCTCCACATCGCTGACCAGCACGCCGTCGCCCTTGTAGTTGGCACGGTCACGGTCGGTTGGGCGCAGCGGCTGAATCGAAATTCCGAAGCGTACGGAGGTCGCTTCCGTCGCCGAATCACCACCCGCACTCGGTTTCTTGCCACCGTACAGCGAAGCGAAGATTTCCGCGCGGTCCCCCACAGTCACGTTGAGAGTCTTCGCAGCCTTGTCGCGAATGATCCCAACCTTCAGGGAAGTGCCCACCGGGGTATCCGCCACGATGTCGATCAGGTCCTGACCCTTGCGGATCTGCTTCCCGCTGATATCGGTGATGATGTCTTCCACCTTGATGCCGGCCTTTTCCGCCGGGCCACCCGATTCCAGTTGGCGAACAAACACACCATGGTCGGCACCATAAACCTTCAGCAGGTCCGTGTTGTTCGGGTTCGCATCGAAGTGGATCCCGATCGAACCGCGCGTCACATGGCCGTTCTTGATGATGTCGTTGTAGACCTTCACCGCCGTATTGATGGGCAGCGCAAATCCGATACCCTGGTTGCCACCGCTGCGGCTCGCGATCATCGTGTTGATCCCGACCACGTCGCCATTGATGTTCAGCAGCGGACCGCCGCTATTGCCCGGGTTAATCGCCGCGTCGGTCTGGATGAAGTGCTGGAACGAAGTCGCGTCGCCCGGAATGTCACGAGCCAGCGCACTCACGATACCCGCCGTCACTGTCGCCTGGAAGCCAAACGGAGATCCGATCGCCACCGCCCAGTCGCCCACCTGAATCGCGTCCGAGTTGCCGATCTTCGCATACGGCAGACCCTTGCGGTCCACATGAATCACCGCCAGATCCGTATCTTTATCGGTGCCAATCACCGTCGCCGTGTAATCCGTCGGGTCGTTCATGAATCGAACCTTCAGCCGGGTCGCCTTCTCCACAACGTGGTTGTTCGTCAGGATGTAGCCATTCGGATCCACCACCACGCCCGAACCCACGCCCGAACTTGGCGTCTCTTCCGGCATTTGGAACCCGCCACCGCCACCATTGCCGAAGAACCGCTGCAGGAACTGCGGCATGTTGTTCTGGTCGTCTTCGTTATCCGGATCCACCGGCATCTGCCGGCGGCCATTGCGCGGGACCGCTTTGTCAGCCTTCGCGGCCGCTTTCGGAATGTATTCGGTCGAGATGTTGACCACCGCAGGTTCCAGCTTGCGGGCAATCTTTGTGAACTCGTTCTGCATTTGCACGGGGCTCGGAATCACCAGAGGTGTCGCGCCTGGCGCCGCCGTTTGGCCCGCCGCCCGTGTACCCGTCTGAATCAGAGTCCCGATGAGGACGCCGATGGTCAGCGTGAGAAGAATCAGAGAAAAGGACAGGAGCTTCTGTCCACGCATTCTTTCGAAGAAACTCATTTTAGTCGTCTAACTCCTGGATTCGGGCCCGAATACTGTCTTGATCATAACAATCCCGGGAACCCTCAATTTACGTTGATGCTGTCGCGCCCGGATTGGTTTCTGAACCCGAGTCCGGACCACTCGGGCGAGTAAATTCAACCAGCCCAATGCCACCCAGAATCAGCGCCGCTCCAACTTGACCCCGTACCGGCATCGTTTCCCCCATCAGCCACCACGAAGTCAGCCACGCGACCACCGGCTCCAGCGCGCATATCAGCGCCGTTCGTGTTGCTGTCGTATATTGCTGCGCCCAGCTCATGGTCGTGAAAGCCAGCGCGGTAGCCAAAAGTCCTGTTACCGCCACCGCCGCCCCCACTGCCATACTCGGGTGAAACACCACGGGTTCCGCCACCGGAAACGCCAGCAGCCCTAACCCCGCCGCCACTACCACCTGCAATACCGATACCGCTTCAAATCCCAAAATCGGCGTGTAGTGACTCACCACAACCAGATGCAGCGCAAACGTCACCGCGCACAAAAAACTCAGGAAGTCCCCTCTGCTCAGCTCCAGTCTTCCAGTCGGTAACGTCATCAGGCCCATCCCGAACGAAGCGATCAGAATCCCTGCCACTTCCACCAGGCGCGGCTTAATCCTGTAGACGAGCGAACTCGCCAAAGGTACCATCGGGATCGAAAGTCCCGTAATGAACGCTGATTTTGACGGAGAAGTCAGCTTTAGCCCCGCCGTCTGGAACGCGTATGCCCCAAAAAGCAGCAATCCGGCCAGCCCCCCCGGCAACAAGCGCTTCCACCCGCCCATTTGACCTGCCAGCGCCTTTCGGTAAATCAGCCCCAGTGCTATAGCCGCTAAAGAAAACCGCAGCGCCAGAAACAGGATTGTCGAAACGTCAGCCAGCGCTTCTTTCACCAGGACAAACGTCGAACCCCACAACACGGTCACCCCGACCATCGCCAGTTCGGCGCGACGCTGCTTCATTCCCCTTCCGACTCCCGCAGCATCGCCGCCACCGTCAGGAGAATCCGTTTCAGCCCCAAGTCCCGACCATCCGGGTTGTACCATTCCGAAGTCGTGTGAGCGCCGCCACCCGTGCCACCCGCGCCGATCGAGAGAGCTTCCAGCCCCATCGCCAGCGGAATATTCGCATCCGTTGACGCGCAATCGAGCCGTGCCCGAATCCCCAGATACGAATCCGCAGCCCGTACCGCCGCCAGTAGCCCCGCCGTTTCCGGTAACTTCGCCGCAGGCCGGTTCCCAATCTCTTTCAGTCGTGCCGTGACCCGGCAACCGCCCAAAGCCCGAACGTTTTCAATCTCTTCGGCGCGCGTCACTGCCTGACGCAGCCACCGGATCTGGTCTTCAATATGCTCGTTGCTCTCCGACCGGATATCCACCTTGGCCCGCGCCGAAGCCGGAATTGCATTGATCCCCGTCCCGCCTTCCACAATCCCAACATTGATGGAAACTTTCGGAACCGCCCGAGGATCCGGCGCGTGCGAATCCACAAAAGCTGCAACGGCACGGGACAGCGTATGCACCGGGTTCCCGGCTCCGTAATCGCTCCAGCTGTGGCCCCCGGTCCCCGTTACCGTGATTTCAAACCGCCGGCTACCCAGCGCCTGTGTCGTAATCCGGTCCAGAGCCGCCCCGTCCAGCACGAGCATCGCTCGCATTCGTGCCATCAGTGCCGGTTGCGAACACAAATGCCGCATCCCCCGCAGGTTACCTTCGCCCTCTTCGCCCACATTGGCCACCAGCAGCAGCCGTCCCCAGAAATCCGCCGGGCGGTTCAGTGTCCGCAGCGATTTGGCGATTCCCAGCAGCGCCGCGAGGCCCGCGCCATTATCCGAAACTCCCGGCCCCCGGAAATCGCCATCCCGGTCCACCGAAATATCTTCTTTCCCCCGGGGAGCCAGCACCGTGTCCAGATGCGCCGTCACCGCCACCAATCGACCCTGCGGATTCGGCTCCAAAGCCGCCAGTACATTCCCCGCCTTGTCGATCGAGGTGTGCCAGCCCAGCCCCCGCAGCGTGGCACTCATCCACTCCGCCCGCTCCTGCTCCATAAATGTCGGAGCCGGAACGCGGCATACCTGGAGATGCATGTCGTTCACCCACTGTTTCTCCCGGGTGAACCACTGCAACGCTTCCCGAATTCCCGGCGTCGCCGCCAGATCTCCAGCGCTTGCCGTTACTTGCGGGAGATTCGGTGCCATCCCTCCAGTCTACCGGACCAGTCCCGTTTTGACCTCAGAAAACGCCCTTTAACCTTCCTGTAACGGAATATTCATCGTTTATGCCTCCGGCTTTGCTAGCATCGGAGTCTGCCCCTGTGTTTGTCTGTCTCAGGAGTGTGGAACTTTTCGGGCTGGCCCCGTACGCCGCGACTTCGTGTGCTAAAAAAGTGAGGATAAGCACGTGAGATTATTTCCCCGCGAAGAAAAATTCTTTGACCTTCTGGAAGCCCACATTGAACACAGTGTCGAGGCGGCCCGGTTGTTGTTCGAAGCCCTCCAGTCCGGTCCCGACGCCTTAGGGCAGGCCGCCGGCGAGATCAAACGAGTGGAAGCCGAAGGTGATCGCATCACCCACCAGCTCTTCACCCGCCTCAATCAGACCTTTGTAACCCCTCTCGACCCCGAAGACCTCCACAACCTCGGATCGGCACTCGACGATGTCCTCGACATCATCGAAGATGCCGCCTTCCGGCTCTCCGCATATCGCATCGACATCATCCCTCAGGGTATGGTCGATCAGGCCGGCATCATCCATGAGTGCACCAAGAGCCTCCAGAGCGCGGTCGGCCGCCTCAAGAACCACCAGCCGATGCTCGACGAGTGCATTGAAATCAACCGCCTCGAAAATGCTGCCGATGAAGCAGTCCGCCATCTGGTCAGCGACCTCTTCCGTAATGAAACCGACGCCATCCGCCTCGTCAAGTACAAAGAGATCTACGAGACGCTGGAAAGCGCCACGGATCGCTGCGAGGATGTCGCCGATATCCTCCAGACCATCGTTGTGAAGAACAGCTAGGCTGCCCCCCGCATGACACTGCTGGCAATCACGGTCATCGTACTGGCCCTCCTGTTTGACTACATCAATGGCTTCCATGATTCGGCGAACTCCATCGCCACCATCGTCGCCACCCGTGTTCTGAAGCCCGTCCAGGCCGTTCTCTGGGCTGCATTTTTCAACCTCATCGCGGCCTTCCTGCTCGGCACCGGTGTCGCCAGTTCCATCAGTAAGGACTATGTCGACGTCCACATCGTCACGCCCCACCTGGTCTTCGCCGGTCTCACCGGCGCCATCATCTGGAACCTGACGACCTGGTGGCTCGGTCTCCCCAGCAGTTCCTCCCACGCGCTCATCGGCGGTTACGCCGGTGCCGCCGTCGCCAAAGCCGGTTTCCACGGTCTGGTCCGCGGCAAGTGGCCCACTACCCTCTCCTTCATCGTTCTTTCACCCATCATCGGCATGATTCTGGCCTACCTTTTGATGGCCGTTGTCCACTGGGTTTTCCGCCGCACGCCGCCCGCCCGCGCCGACCGATACTTCCGCCATCTCCAGCTCGTTTCGTCCGCCCTGTTCAGCTGCGCTCACGGCACCAACGACGCGCAGAAGACCATGGGAATCATCACCGCGCTTCTGATCGCCGCCGGC